>JALYTT010000009.1 GCA_030854145.1 Chloroflexota bacterium
CCCTTGGGGGGCCTGTGGGGCCTCCTCCCAGCCACCCGGATGCGGCAAGCCGAATCCCTACGCGGGAAGAGGCATCGCCCTGATATCCGTGCCATGAACCTTGACAGAGCACTACGAAGAGCGAGCAACTTTCAAATGAGCCTGACCAGAAGGAGACAGTCTCGCGCTCCCATCATCACCGGCGCTAAAACTGAATGCCTGAGTATTTCGTGTCAGAAGCAGAGGGAACATGACTTTTGCCTCGTGTGACACTGTAATGCCGCTATTGGTTGAGCGAGTGCGCGAAAGATAGAGAGAGATGCGATGAACAACACACCCATTGTTTTAGGCTGGCCTCAGTTGATCATCTTTATCATTGGACTTGTTGGCCTGGGGCTGCTCATCTCGTCGGTGATGGGCTTGCGTGGGCGCAGGGTTCATCACCCGTACAGAACAGAGGAGGAGGCGCGCCGGGCCGGTTGGTATGATAGGCCTGAACACAGGCACCGTCGCCGCCCACGCTGGGGTCGCAGCATCGGCGGTGTGCTGCTCTTACTGATCGCCATCGGACTACTCTGGCTGGCCTCCTTGATGCAGACCTACCTGGGACTGACCGGCGATATCCAGGTGGCCCAGGTACGCGCGGTCCCCACGCAGTTGGCCCACACTATGAGTGTGGAACTGATCCTCTACGACAACAGCGGCAAGCCCAAGTCCGACGATACCTATATTGTGCTCGGCGATGAATGGATGTTGCAAGGCGACATCATTAAGTATCCCTCGTGGGCCAATATCCTGGGCCTGCACTCCGGCTATAAACTGACCCGCCTGGAGGGGCGCTTCGATGATTCCGATATGGAGCGCCATTCCCAGCACAGTGTCGTGGACCTCAATGGCGGCGATGACAACTTTTTCAAGACAGTGCAGCACCAGGCCTGGGTCAATCCTATGATAGAGGCGGCCTATGGGAACGCAGTCTTCCTGGCCGCCGACCGCCAGACGTACAATGTGTTTGTCTCGCAGACGGGGTTATATGCCAAGCCCGCAAAGTAGGGAGCGCGCAGGGCGCAGGCCAGTGCATGCGCTGATACCAAATAGAGGGGATATATGATATGTGAGAGTGCGAGATCGTAGGGGCGCCGTTTACAAGCCCGTGCAGGCATCATGCGTATCTGTCTACAGAGCGGGCTTGTAAACGGCGCCCCTACGATCTCCATGTGTAGGGGGCGCTCCCTATTTCGCCAATAACCCTGCCAGCATATCGGCGCAGGCAAGCCAGGCCTGGGAGTGTGGGTCGATGAGCGTGAAGTGATCGACGCCAGCGAGTTCGACCAGGATCGCCTGGTCACCGGCCGCGATCGCTGCTTCCGTGTATGCCTGGCTGACCTGGACGGGCACACGGTCGTCTGCCGTGCCGTGTACCAGAACCTGAGGTACTCCCAGCGGCAAGAGGGCGGCGGGCGAGGCGGCGGCATAGCGTGCGGGAACGTCGTTGAGGTCACCGCCGAGCAATTCGACGACCGCGTCGTTTCCGAGATGGAGACGCCATGCCAGTTCCAGGTCAACAACGCCCGCCAGACTCATGACGCCTGCGACGGCCAGCACGCTCCGCTCGTCGTGGCTATATCCATTATGGGGTGAGTTGTCGGCGACCGCCAGGGGACTGCCTGGCGCGATATGTGTGCGCGCGGCCAGCCAGCATGCCAGGTGACCACCGGCCGAGTGTCCGACCGTCACGACGCGGCCCAGATCCAGGCTATAGATCTGCGCCAGCTTGCCCAGGTGGTCGGCGGCCCTGGCGACATCCAGCAGCGTGCCGGGCCAACCGCCGCCGGGGTCGCCTACGCGGCGATACTCGATGTTCCAGGTGGCGATGCCACGCGCCGTGAGATCCTTTGCCAGGCCATCCATGAGCGTCAGGCTATAAGGTATTCGCCAGAAGCCGCCGTGAATGAGGATTGCCGTCGGGTGTGGACCTTCACCCTCCGGTATGCGTAGCTCGCCAAATTGCAACTTTTCCGTTCCGTACGCCTGGCGGATCACTTTGTGATGGGGATCGAGAGTGTTCAATAAATATCCTCCCTCCGTCCGTGTGCTGCCTGCTTGCGATGCATACACAGATAAGGAGGCGCCTGCCATCCCATTTTGCTGGTGGATAGAGAGTTCCCCTATCTGCTCTGGCCTGACGCCTCGTTTTGTTCTATTGTACCATAGGCAACCCGCCTCAGGCCCGGTTTCTCGCCTATAGATATCGTGGTGTATGGAGTACAATAAGGTGGATAGCCGTCTTAGGTTGCGGGGACGAAGCGGAGTATAGTTATGCTAATAGTATAACTGTAGCATATGGAAGTGGACCTCAATCCAGGGAGTATATACGTGCGTTCACAGAATTTTTGTGATATAGCTTACACTCTATCGTCTTAAGAGGTGGCGAGCGAGACGGCGGTAACCACAAAGTCTACATTCGTGCCGCTTACCAGCAGCCCTGGTTGCCCACTGGTGTAGCCGGTATCTTTGAGGCTAAGCGGCATGGTGGCAGCGTTGACCATACGTGTCACTGCTGTGCCATTGACCATAAATGTGAAACTGCCTGCCTCGACGTGAACCTGCAAGTTATTGGCCTGGTGCAGCCCGGTGTGCATACCCGGCAGGTGATCACCTGACCACAGAGAGGAGTACGGAGTGGACAGATCCGTATTATACTTCAGCACAGCATACCCGCCATCGATGCGCACGATAAACGCGTAGCAGTGGACGCTGCTTCCTTGATTGGTTAAGTAGAAGGCCAGCCCATAGGTGGCCGTGGCATCGCCTGTATCCTGCTGCATGGTGGCGCTCAAGGTGAAGGTGCCTGATAATGAGCCGATCGCATTTGGATGCGGGAAGTAGGTGTTTCCGTCGGCCACGGTGAGCGCATAGCGATGCTGCTGGGTATCAACAAGCGCGGTTAACCCCTGCATTTGCCCACTTGTCCAGTTGCGATCATTGGTGGTAAAGCTCTCGTTAAATGCCGTCGCTTGCTGAGCAGTCCCGCCGCTGCCACTATTCTGCCAGGGCAGGCGACCCTGCGCGAACAGCGTCAGTCCGATGGCCATGAGTACTACGAGGGTCAGGGCGATGGCGCTAAATTGTATCGTGTGCCTGGGACGCGCCGGCGCATGGGCCGCATTGCCGCCTGCCGTTGTTGTGCGCTGCGCACCTCTCCCCGTTGTGGCTCGTCCATAGTCAGAGTGTGGTCCGCCGGCCGTCGCGCCAGGTAGCGTTTGTCCGCCGTAGTACGAGGGGCTGGCGTAATAGCCCTGTGCGGAGCCTGGACCGAGCGAGTTGCTTCCGGGTGGCGGGTAGGAGACATACGGACCTGCCAGGGGGGTGGAGAGCTGGTTGGTGGATGGCGTGATGACGCTCTCCAGGGCCTGGGCCATGGCCTCGGCCGACTGGAAGCGCATCTCTGGCGCCTTCGCCATGGCCTTTGCGGTAATCTGCGCCAGGCTGTCAGGCACGGCGGGATTCAGCTCGCGTACTGGCACAGGTGGCGTATGCACATGTTGATAGAGTATGCCCAGCAAGGTTGACGATTGAAATGGCACCTGCCCGGTCAGCATCTGGAAGAGCACAACCCCCAGGGCATAGACATCGGTACGCGCATCCACCTGCTTCAGGTTGATTTGTTCGGGGGCCATATATTCGGCGGTTCCCACCATCTGTCCCGCGCTCGTCAGGGCTGGATTGGCATTGTCTCCTCCCCCCGTCCTGCCTGCCGTGGGCGCGGTAAGCGTCGTCCATGAGGCTTCCTGGGTATGCTGATCGAAGAGCTTGGCGATGCCGAAGTCCGAGAGCAGGATGAGCATGGGGTCGCTGGCCGAAATGAGCATATTCTGCGGCTTCACGTCGCGATGCACGATGCCCTTCAAGTGCGCATGATGGAGGGCTTGCGCCATTTGCATCGCATAGTTGGCAGCCAGGCGTGCATCCAGCGGCCGCCCCCCGCGCATCTGCTCGCGCAGCGTGCCGCCACCGACGTATTGCATGATCAGGTATGTCAGTTCATCGAGTTCGCCAAAGTCGTAAACGGCCACGATGTTGCGATGCTCCAGACTGGCAATCACCTGGGCCTCGCGCTCGAAACGCTCGCGGAATCCTGCCTGGTCGGCGACTTCGGGCAAGATGACCTTAATTGCCACGTCGCGGCGCAGGCGCGCGTGATACGCCTTGTAGACACGGGCCATGCCCCCCTCGCCCAGTTTATTCTGGATAAGGTAGGCCCCCAGTTTCCTCCCAACGAGCGAGTCGTTTTGCATGCCTCTTTCCTAATACCCTCTCTATAGAGCGTGCCTGGCCTTTATCCAGGCGTCTGCCCGCAGTTCCATGTAATAGTGATGGTGTTGCCTGGCCCCTTGAAGCTGAGCGTCGTCGGAATCTGGCAACTGTTTCTCGGCACGAAGATTCTCACGCGGTCCGTCTGGCCAGGCTTCATTGTATCACTGGCTGGTGAGAAGGTGATGTTAGGTACGCCAGTGCTCGACGCGGTCCAGGTGAGGCTGGCCTGGTTGTTCTGGCTGCTATTAAGCGAGGCGTAACAGATCCACCCGCCGCCTGTTGGATCGCTGGGGCAGCCATTAAACACCGGTGGCTGGGGAGTCTCCAATATCAGGACCGGCGCGGACCGCACTGTTAGCGTCACACTCACCGTAGCCAGGCTTGACCCGCTCACAAACAACAGCTTGCCTGTATAGGTGCCGGGTCTGAGTCCACTACTCGCACCGGTTACCGCTACGCTGACGTTCTGGGTCGCCCGGCTGTTCAGGGTGCCGCTGCCTGGATTCAGGCTCAACCACTGGGTGGTGGTCTGCAATTGCATGGAGGCGGACCAGCTTCCGACCGCCCCGCAGTTGCTGACGATCACTGTTTGCGCCGGGGGAGTGTTGCCGCCGGCCATGATGGTGAAGTTCAGGGTGTTTGGCGTGGCGCTGATGCACCCGGCCTGCACCGTAAAGGCTACGCTCAGGTTGATGGCCGGGTCGCCCTGCGAGTCGTTGAAGGTGACGGTCGCGCTATAGTTGCCGGCCTTCAGCGCGCTGGCCGCTGCGCTGACGCTGATCTGCTGCTGCGACGGCGCCTGGATCTGTCCCGATGTATTGCTAAGCTGGAGCCAGGGGGCCTGCGACGTGTTCCAGGTGGCTACCCATTTTACGGTCCCTGTTCCGCTCGCGCAGAGCGTGATCGTCTTTGTGGCCAGTTGTGTGTAGCCCTCACTCACGGGACCCAGGGTGACGGCGTTGGGGTTGACACAACTGAGCGCGGTCTGTGTGCCACTGGTGGCTGTGGGCGTCGCTGTGGTAGATGCGGGTGTGTCCGTTGGCGTGGCGTCTCCCGCCGGGGTAGCTGTCGGGAGTGTGCCGGGCTCGTGGATCGTGAAGGTCAGCACGGCGCTGCGCGGGGTGACCTTTTCGGAGGCGCGAATCGTGTGTTGCCCAAGAGACCAGCCAGGATTGATGCTGATCTTCACATCGAAACTGCCGTCGTTCTTGACAGTTACGTTAGTGCCTGCCACTGGTGCCCGCGTGCTGCTGGTGGCAGCCAGGGCCAGGCCGGCCGTGCTCCCGGCGTAGGCGAAGCGAGTGTCGGGGTCCATATCGATGAATTCGAGGGGCTGCGAACCATCAAGCACAAGACTGGCGCTGCTCCCCGGCAAGAAATGGTCGCCATGCAGCGGCAGGATGCCGTCAGGCAGCACATCTGTGGTGCCGCTGAGGGTAGAGAGCGCGGGCGCCAGGATGGTGAGGCTGATGGCTGCGATGCTGCTGACAAGGATCACGATAGTGATCAGTCCCACAATCAGCGCGACCAGGCAGCCGCTCGGTCCCGTCGAAGTTGTGCCTGGGGAAGTGCTGGGGCCGTGTGGCGGATGCGGATGTGGATGCAGCGGTGGAGCGTAATGCGGCGGAGCCTGTGATGTGGGAGCGTCATAGTACCAGGGAGGCGCGCCGCTTGCGCCCATTTGTCCCGCCCCCATTCCAGGACCAGGTGTTCCCACGACAGAAGGGACATTGCCAATCTGCGGCATGCCCTGCACCACCGGCACGTTCGCGGCCCCCGGCTGCATACTGGCTGCCAGCGGAAATGCCAGCCCAAGCAGTGCCGCGCGCCGCCGTCTCTCCTCTTCATCTTCGTCCTGCTCATCATCGCCCGCGGCTATGTTATCCTGCATCAATACAGTTTGATGGCCCTGCCCCGGTTGAGACTGCATAGGGGCCTGGCCCTGAGATGGGTCTACAGTGGGTCGCGTCTCCTGCTCATCCAGGCCTATGGTAGAGAAGCCAGCCGCGTTGGTGAGCGATTCGGCCGCATTCCTGGGCGTGTGCCCACAATGCCCACAGAAGCTGGCCCCATCGGGTATGTCCGAGCCACAAAATTCGCAGCGCTGCATAGCAATCCTCCTGCCTGGCAAAGATGGTATGAACATGAGTAGCAGACCCGGAGACGACCGGTCGCGAGCAAGACACTCATCATGGTCATACGAAGTGTGCTTAGTCTACCATAGGTTTGAACGATTGGGGAGGTGCTATTTTCACTGTTTGATTGTGAATTGGGCCACAGCCGCCATTATAGTCCGAAACGTTGCTGCGCGCGGATAATATTTGCCAGCAGGGTAGGAGCCTCCAGGCGCGAGCCATACAGCCTATCCGTGCGTTGCTCCCGACCTGCGGTGAGCCTGGACAGCGTGTTAGAGGCGCTCAAGCCCTGCGCCATCAGATGTCCAGCAAGCGCGCTGATAATCGCGGCAGAGAACGACGAGCCAGACCAATCGGCCCAGCCGGAGGTATTTTGCTGGTTGCTGGGGAACACCGGTGAAATATACACGCCGCGCACCGCATCCGGCAACCCATTGGCATCGACCAATCCATCGCTGTCACCGCCAAAGGTAGCCACCCCCGTGTTTGATGACGGGGTGCCTGCCATGTTGGCGAAGAGCGAAGGCCTGGAGCGGCTGTTTACCGAAGTGGCGCTCACCGTTGTCCCGAAGCGGGCCGGAGCGCGCGGCGGGCGGATGCGTTGCCCCTGTTTATTCGCCATCTGCGAGTCGTTGCCCGCGGCGGCCACGATCAAGGCGCCCTGCGCGAAGAGCGACTCGAAGAGCAGGCGCAGCCCCTCCTCAATGTGGGCCAGCACGTGTGTCACGCTTGCCAACTGCGCGCTGGCCCATTGCCGGTTATCAAACCAGACATACGGGAGCCGCAGCGCGTCAGGCATGACTGTCAGGCTGAGATTAATGACGAGGCGCCGAATAGAGGTTGCCGCCAGCTCCTTCTCCAGGTCGGTCAGGGCTGCGAAAAGATTGTAGAGATCGCAGCCGCCGTAATCGTTGAGGATGCGGATGAGCCGGATACGAGCGCGCGGGATGAGATCGCGAATGATGCCGGACACAAAAATGCCGTGATCGGGCATCATGTAATAGCTGGCCTCACCGTAGCGGTCACGGCCGGTGCGTACATCGTTGGCCAGTGGATAGCGGTCGTAGTTGATCTCGAAGGCCCCATTCTCGCTGCGCAGATCGTTGGCGAGGCGTTGCAACAGCCAGTGCCGCTGGAACTCTGGGCGGCTGGCGGCGCTGAGAATACGATCAGGATGATGGGCAGTATCCAGCACGGCGATCATGACGTCCTGGCCACCGCTGGGATCAAGGAGCGCACCCTGCTCGACAAATGATGTATGCCAGCCGAGAGGGATCTTCTCTTTTGCCGTTGCCGCCACATCAAGCGAGGGTGCAGGCCGGGGTGGGAGCGTCGGCCCTCCCGCGCTGTAATGCACAGGGGCCGCGGTTACCAGCCAGTTCGGCATGATGGAAACAATCTGTAATCCCACCTGTGCCATCTGTTCGAGCCGCATTTGTAGATGCGAGATCGCCAGTGGCATCGGGTCCGTGACCGCCGGGTCTGTATGCCGGACGTGAAAGAAGATGGACGCCAGTGGCTGCTGCCGGTGCAGGCCAAAGATAAACGCTCTGCGACGTACCGGCGGCATAGTGGGCGTGGCCCGCCAGCGCCCGTAGTTGCCGTACGTTTCTACTACCAGGTTATGCGGTGCAAGCAGCGCGTTAAGCTGCCCGCGTACTTGTTCGGCCAGTACATCCTGCTCGTCTTCGGCAAGCCGGCGGGGAAGCTGCACCACCACCACCATTTCCCCCGGTATCCAGTATTGTAATTCATCAGGTACCCCCAGTAACTCAGCAGAATTACGAGCCATGCGCGTATTTCCCCCCTATCGCAAATATGTCGCACATCTGCGCGGCCATTCCTGCCTATAGAGCATAGGCCGCAATCAATGCATCTGACACCTGGCATTATAGCGGAATGCGCGCCTAAAAAAAAGGGTGTAGTCTTAGTACTATCTCGTTTGTATGCGATCCTCAACCACTTCTATGGTAGAATCTAGCAAGCACCTTTCATAGGTGAGATTTTTGTGCCTCGATGGCCCCGGCTGCTGGAGGAGCGCCCGTGACTATCGCTTCCGGACCGTCTCCGAGTCTTAACGCTCCTCAGGGCTGGCCCGCTACTGTGGTCCCGGCGGGCTGGACTGTCGAATAAGTAGTAATTGACTAAGAGTTTATTAGGAAACCATACTGAAGCCGCTTCAGTATGGTTTCCTAATGCTCTTTTTCCCATCCAGATATTTTTTTGGAGAGCGAGGAATGTGTCGTGGCATAAGTGAACAATAGTGATGTAATCTGCTACTCTACCTTTGACATGAGCTAATGATTCCGTCAGACCATTTTTCACCATATCATTCTTGTAAGATTATATTATACAGGAGCAATCCGTCTATGTTGCGGGATATTCATACACTCCATCCATTAAATTTGTTGCTCATTGGCCTTTTATTGTTGCCGATGATTGGGAGCGCCTGCCTGTTTACGGTGGTGACGGTTGGACTGCTCTTTGCACGAGCGAAGATTTTCCACCAGCGTGTATATAAGCCGATGCTGTTTAATCTGTTCCTGGCGTGGATTCCGCTTATCTGCGTGGGGATCGCGCTGCTGGCTTTTCTGGCCTCTGTACTCAGGGGTGAAGGTCTGCTCTGGGTGACAATTGTGCTGCTCGGGATATGGTTTGTCTTTTTCCCCAACTCAACCTATCTGGTGACGGAATTTCATCATCTGCGGGATGAAAAGGCCGATATCCCCTACTGGTTTGATACGATTATGATCCTGGCGCTGGCACTCTGCGGGCTGTTGCTAGGTAGTTTTTCACTGCTGCTGGTGCATGAGCTATTACTGATCTACCTGCCGGGGCCGCTGACCTGGGTGCTGTTTGTAGCGTACCTCTTTTTGTCGAATGTCGGGATCTATATTGGCCGCTTCCTGCGCTTCAATAGCTGGGATGTGCTGGCCAATCCCTTCAATCTGCTGGCCAGGCTGGGCAAGGTCTGGCGGGAAAAGCAGACCAGGCGGCAACTGCTGCTCTTTGCCAGCCTCTTTACGCTGTTTTTGCTAACCTTCTACCTTTTTCTGTATAGCGCGGTCGAGCCAGTCGCGTCGGCGCTGCTGCTTGTCATCCAACATCCTGGGATCTTCAAATAAGACAGAGAAAAGCAAAGAAACGCCTGGCAGCGATTGTACATCCCAATATTGACTATCCGGCAGGCAGGTGCTATAGTACACGTGTTCGTACGAGCATTCTTGAAGGCAACAAGCATGGTGGAAATCACGCTGAAAGAAGCGAAAAGCATCCTGACGCCCCAACGTCATGGATTCTTAGCGGAGGGCTCGTATCCATTCACGCATTCCCTGGCGGGCTACGTGGGATGCGGCTTTGGGCAGACGACCTGCGGGCTGTACTGCTACGCGCAGTTTCTGCCGAGCTGGTCGTTTGGGGGCATGGGTGCGCTCTGGGGCCAGGCCGTGCAGGTGAAAAAGAATGCGCCCGACCTCTTAGATAAAGCCCTTGGCGCGATGAAACCGGCTCGCCGCCAGAAGCTGCGTATCTTCATGAGCAGCACTACCGACCCCTACCAACCCATCGAGCGCCAGCAGCAGATCACCCGCCGCTGTCTGGAAGTCTTTGCTGGCTATCCTGATCTCGACCTGCTGCTGGTTCAGACGCGCTCACCCCTCGCTGAGCGCGACCTGCCGCTTCTGCACCAGATCCCGTATGCCTGGCTCTCTATAACTATCGAGACCGACGATCAAAGCTACCTCAAGGGTCTCAAAGGTGGCCCGCCCCTGGCGAAACGCTGGGACCTGGTGCGTGCTGCTAGTTCTAGCGGTGTTCCTATGCAGATTGCCGTCAGCCCGTGTCTTTCTTACACCAGCGTCGAGGCGTTCGGCCAGCGCCTGCTCTACAGCGGCGCGCGCCGGCTGATCATCGATACGCCCATTGATGGCGACGGCTCCGCTGGGCAGCGCACGGCGCGCAGCCTGTTCGCGCAGGCGGAGCCAGCCTGGGCGGAGACATCCCACGCCCGGCAACTCTATCACTACGTACTTGAGCATGCGCCGGAAGCCGGCATCTCGGTTGGCTGGAGTAGCGCCGGCTTTTCTGGCATCGCGCCGCGTTTCTAGCCCTTTAGCAGGTGCATGGCATCTTCAAAGCTGATCCCACCTTCTGCAAGACGCTCAAGGATTTCCAGGCGTTGCCAGGAGCGGCCCTTCCGCTCCGGTGGGCGCTCCAACGCGGCTACGATATCGTCCAGGTGATTGCGCGCCGTGTTGTAGGCGACATTCAGTTCCGCTGCTAGCTTCTGGACGTTGCCCCGGTGCTTCACCAGTAGTCCCACGAAGGTGAGCTGTTCGGGTGTCAGGCGGCCCATCCAGCCCAGGCTGAATGCTCCCTCGATCACAATACCGCTCTCAGGACCCTCCAGCCGCGTGACCAGCAGTTCACCGCCGGTGACAGGGTCCTTCGTAATCAGCGGATTCACACTCCCGGCTTTTCTTACTGCCATAGAAACCTACCCATTGCACAGGATGAACTGCAAACCATATTCTGCTTATCTGTCGCCTGTGAAGCCGCCCTGGAGCGCTTTGACATAAGCAGGATCGACTTCACGCTCGCTCAATTCTATGATCTGCTTAAATGTCAGATCTGTCAACCCGGCTTCACGCAGTTGCTTGATGTAAGCGGGATCGACATCGTGCTCGCTTAGTTTGATGATTTGCTCAAAGGTCAAATCTGTCAACCCAACTTCACGCAGTTGTTTGATATAAGCGGGATCGATATCGTGCTCACTCAATTCAATAACCTGGTCAAAGGTCAGGCCAGGTATTCCCACTTTGTGTAGCTTGAGAAAGTAGTTGGGATCGATATCGTGTTCGCTCAATTCGATGATTTGCTCAAAGGTCAGGTCCGTCAGCCCGGCTTTACGCAGCTTGAGGAGGTCGTTAGGATCGATATCGTGTTCGCTTAATTCAATGATCTGCTCGATGGAGAGACCGGTCACTCCGGCTTTGCGCATCCTGGCGAGATAGGATGTGTCGACATCATGATCGTGCAATTCGATGATTTGCTCAGTAGTAAGGTAAGTGAGGCCAGCATCGCGTAACGCTTTGATGTAGCCGGCATCAATCTCGCGTTCGCTCAATTTGATGATATGATCGAGAGTGAAACGCGCAGCCTCTTGCGCCTCCTGAGGTGGACCACCGAATTCCTGTACGAGTTCCCTGGTGTCTTTGGACCGGTTGCTCCCCTGTGTTCCCTCCGAAAGCGGTTCCTCGCCGAGTACCGCGATGAGCTGGTTCGCCTGCTCAATTGTGATCTTGCCAGTAGCCAGCATTTCAAGAACTTTGGTTCGCTCTTCGCTCACCTGCATTCTCCTTTGTGATGCTTCTCAGAACAATTAGCATATATTGCTAATATATTTGTCAACAAATGACAATTTATATGGCAGTAATAACATAAATATGGCCGTTTGTAAATAGCCTGCCATTGTATAGTGCTGAAATCACATGTGGCATCCATGTATTGATGAGCAAGGGAAGCACATGAGTCTTCAGGCTTCCTTGTGGTAGAATAATGCCATCATCAGTTCTATCAAGCGAGTGTGAGGTGGGGAGCATGTTCTCAGAGCGTCTCTGTAATACACTGATCGAACTTGTCGGTATTCCCAGTACGTCGGGCCAGGAAGAGCGTGTCCGCAGCTACCTGGAGCAGCGCGTCTCAACACTGGGGCTGGCGACCCAGGTGGATACTGCTGGCAACTTGATAGCCCTGTTGCCGGGCGAGGGGCGACCGCTGTTGCTCAATGCGCATATGGACCGGGTGCCACCGGGGCGGGGACATCTGCCGGTGCTGCGCGATGGCACGCTCTACAGCGATGGCAGCACGAACCTGGGGGGTGACGACGCGGCGGGGATCAGCATCATCCTGGAGGTCATCACCCGCGTCGTTCAGCAGGGCCTGCCCCATCCGCCGGTGGTCGTCGTCTTCACGGTTCAGGAAGAGGTGGGCATGCGCGGCGCCTCGGCCTTCGATCCGGTACCCTGGCAGGTGAGCGACGGCATCGTTTTTGATAACGCCTTTGAAGCCGGGGTCGTCGTCTCCAAAGGGGCCATGTACGAGGCCTTCGATGTGACGATCAGCGGGCACACAGGGCATCCCGGCAAAGATCTGAGCCAGACAGTCAACGCTATCGAGATATTCCGCCAGGCCAGCTATCCTCATGGCTCATTCGCCAACGATCAGACGCGCATCCTCATTGGCCGCGTCACCGGCGGCAGCGCGCGCAACGCCGTTCCCGCCAGTGTCCTCGTCGAGGGTGAACTGCGCAGCTTCGAGCCGCGCGAGGCGCGCCAGCGCTACCTGGATATGATCCGCGCAGCCTTCGAGGAGAGCGCGCAGCGTCTGGGCGGGCGCGCCGAGATCGCCTTTGACTCACACTGCACCGCTTATGAGGTCAGCAAGGACGAGCCGCTGCTCAACACCTACCGCGCGGTGCTCGCGGAACGCGGTGCGCCCTTGCGTATGCAGCCAACGTTCATCGGCAGCGATGCCAGCGCCTTTCGTCCGCGCGTCAAGGCCTTTACGATCTCCACAGGTGTCGTCAATGAGCACTCCAGCGAGGAGTACGTCCCCCTTGAGCCGCTGGAGCAGCTTGTGAGCGACACCCTGCGCATGTTGCGCGTGTTGGCACCACGTTGAGTCGGGGTGCGTCCTAAGCCGCTATACGGTCTGGCGTGGCATAAAAACGCTCACGGCTGTGTTATCTCTATAAGATAGATTTTGTGATAAGTAAGCGAGGAAGTTCGGCCATGGCAAAACTGTATGATGTGATTATTATTGGCTCCGGGCCGGCGGGCTATACCGCGGCGATCTATGTTGCGCGCTCGAATCTCTCCGTCCTGATGTTTCAGGGCTACCAGGCCGGCGGGCAGTTGATGCTCACCAGCGACGTGGAGAACTATCCTGGCTTTGAAGAAGGCATTCTGGGACCTGAAATGATGGAGAAGTTCGAGGTACAGGCCAAACGTTTCGGCACGGAGATGCTCGCCGAAGATGTGTCAGCGATCGACTTCAGCAAACGTCCCTTTACGGTCACGGTAGACTCCGGTGAGTACCTGGCGCGCGCCATCATCATCTCCACGGGCGCGAGCGCGAAGTGGTTGGACCTGCCCAGCGAGAAGCGCCTGCAGGGACGCGGCGTAAGCGCCTGCGCGACCTGCGATGGCTTTTTCTTTAAGAACAAGGATATCGCCGTGATCGGCGGTGGCGATACCGCTCTGGAGGAGGCTACGTTCCTCACGCGCTATGCCACGCATGTCACCGTTGTGCATCGCCGTGATGCGCTGCGCGCCAGCAAGATCATGCAGGATCGGGCTTTGAAGAACCCTAAGATCAGCTTCATCTGGGACTCCGCGATAGCCGAGGTGCTGGGCGAGGACGCTGTGAACGGACTGCGCCTGCGCAACGTGAAGACAGGCGAGGAGAGCACGCTCCCGGTGCAGGGTATGTTCCTGGCTATTGGTCACCAGCCCAATACCGATCTCTTCAGGGGCCTGATCGAGATGGATAAAGCCGGCTATATCGTGCCGGTTGAACACACCATGACCAACATCCCCGGTGTCTTCGCCGCCGGCGACGTGACCGATCACCGCTATCGTCAGGCCGTCACCGCCGCCGGCGACGGCTGTCGCGCCGCCATCGATGTCGAACGCTGGCTCGAAAGCCAGGGCGAGGATGTCAGCGTCGAAAACTGGAACTAGACTTCGCGGGCGTGTAGACGGTGCCCCCATAGCCATGAGGCCAGTCGCCCGTAGGGCGTGGCTGGCCTCATAGGCGCGAATGTAAGCCATGAACGCGCGGATATCGGGCGTGTGACGCCGACTCACATGATGGGTGACACATATTGAAAGTATCCATTGCGATAAAAAGAGACTTGGAAAGCTAAGCAAGCTCACGCGCATCCAGAGGAGAACCGCAGAACGATGCACTTTTGTCTCATGCCAAGTGAGTCATATGTACAAACCTCCCAAGGTCTTGGTAACAACTATGTGCAGTACTATTTGCAAAAAGAATGCTTGCCCCCGTCGAGCAAAATCGCGTAAGATAGAAACATGAGCACTGTACTGATAGGCTGTGCTGAGCCTGTTTCTCTGGCTCATCAGCAGCCTTTTCATCACCCCAAAGCACAACGTATCGCACACACCTCTGCCGCATGAGCGTGGCGCCGCGGGCTTATGCGGCGGCGAAAAGGAATGCGCCGACGTGATCTCTCTCCGAGGAATGCACCCATCATAGGAGTGTTAAGTTCCTCAGTTTTGTGGTGGGCAATTTTTCGTCTGCTAAGCTTTCTCACGTCCCTCTTTTCTGCATCGTCGTTCTCGCCACGCATGAATCCTTTTCTTTCTCATACCTCACTCACCATTCGATTCAAAAAGGAAAGAAGAACATGCGCTCTTCCTGGATTCTCAACAGTCATTTTGCAGCCCTCTGGTTCGGTCAGAGCATCTCGCAACTTGGCGATGCCGTCATCGAGGTCACGTTGCCCATCTGGGCGGCCATCCTGACGAATGATCCTACGCAGGTCGCCCTTGTCGCAGCAACCGAAGTGGTTCCGGCTTTCTGTCTTGGTCCGTTTACGGGCGCGTTGGTGGACCGCTGGAATTCGCGTACCACCATGATTGTCTGTGATCTCTTACGCGCAGGACTCATTGGTTCCCTGCTTTTCGTTCCGCCAGCGATCCTCTCGTGGTACCTCTATGTGGCCAGTTTTTCCATTGCCTTGGTGGGAAGCTTTTTTAGCCCAGCAAAAAGTGTGACCCTTCGCCTCGTCATCGAGGAGGAGGAGATTGTCCGTGCTCAAGCCCTCTCGCGTGCCACGCAATCGATAACCCTCATTCTGGGACCGGTTCTTGGCTCAGCCCTGCTCTTCTTCTTCGGACCGAAGGTCGGACTGTTGTTGGATGCCTTCAGCTTTGGCATCGGCGCGACCGCTCTCCTGTGGCTACGATTGGTCCATCATCCGATACGCCCCTCCTGCCCTTCTCCTGACTACGGCTGGCGGACGCTCTGGGTCGAAATGGGGAATGGGCTTCGCTTTGTGATGCGAGATCGCACGCTTGTTGTCCTCATCGCCACCAGTAGCATCACCGCACTCGTGGGCCATCTGTGGTACTCGGTAGACGTGTTCTTTGTTCAATCTTCACTCAAGGCACCCAAGGAAAGCGTTGGGCTTTTATGGACGATCTCTGGAGCTGGAGGACTGGTTGGGAGTCTCCTGGTTCTGTTGAGGGGAAAGAAGCACAGACCTGAGGTCGTCTTACTCACTGGCCTCTTTTTCAGAGGAACAAGCCTCATCTGGTATGCGACGATGACGAGCTATG
Source organism: Chloroflexota bacterium (assembly GCA_030854145.1). The sequence goes on from JALYTT010000009.1 coordinate 15,794, forward strand.
CCTGGGCCGTGCCAGCCGCCTTTCTTGCTGGCCTGGGCGACGATTTTGTGATTGTGGCGCTTGGCAGTCTGGTGATGGAGCGAACGAAGCCTGGCATGCTGGGACGGGTTACGGCCTTCTTCGACACGGCAAGCGCGCTGACGACATTACTGGCGCTTGTCACGGTGAGGCTTCTGCAAACGTGGTTGTCTCCAGGGTCTCTTCTGCTTTTCTGCGGCCTTGCCGTCTGTATGGTTGGCATGAGCACCGCACTTGGACTGAGAGGCGCGCGCTTGCCACACCCATGATAATGGAATGGATCTAGTATACACCATTGGCCTTTGATGGACATCGCCCAAAAGACCGATGTGTTTTTCCTCACTCTGAGGTATCCTTAAGGGCAAATGAGCAGAAGCGCGTTTGCCCTTAAAGGTGAGACAAGACAACGCACCTTCTCGCTATTTTCATCTGCTGGAGGATAGCTATGAGCCAATTAGCCCTACCGGATGGACCAGAAGAGATCACACCTGAGTGGTTCACCGTCGTCTTTCGAGAAGACACCATCATCACCACTGGGGCAGTAGTCGGGGTGCAGACAGAGATCATTGGTCAAGAACAGGGTTTCACAGGAGTGATTGCTCGTGTCCACCTTCAGTACACAGACTACCAGGAGGCTGCTCCTTCTTCCGTTGTGGTCAAGTTCCCTACGGCCACTGCCAGTACGCCCTCGGCGTATCGTGCGGCGCAGTCTCAGGATGTGATGGCAACACGCCGTTACTTTGAGCGCTGCGCCAGAGAGGTCTTCTTCTACCAAAAGGTTGCTTCCTTGAGTGCTTTCCCCGTTCCTCGGCTGTATTATGGAGCAGTAGACAGCGGAGCTGGTCGAGTCATTCTGGTGCTCGAAGATCTGTGTATCGCTCGTGTTGGTGATGCGCTTCGTGGCTGCACAGTGCAGGATGCGACCCTCGTGATCGACCAATTAGCGTCTTTCCATGCGCAGTGGTGGAATCATCCGCAGTTGGAGACGTTCTCCTGGCTCCCGATGTGGGGCGGAGACTCGCAGGATGCACAGAGCCGCTACAGACAGCTCCTCGATCTTTTTCTTCAGCGCTTTGGACAGCGTGTGCCTCGCCCAGTGTTGGAGGCGATTGATGCGCTTGCTACGAGCTATGGAGACATCCGGTCGCGACTTCAACGCGCACCAGTCACTATGATCCACGGTGATCTTCATCTTGACAACCTTCTTTTCTCCCCTTTTGAGTACACGCCCGGCGTGACGCTGATCGACTGGCAAAGCGTGGCGCGTGGTCGCGGAGTCATTGATCTCGCCCTTTTCCTCTTTGGCTCACTCGAAACCACGATGCGCAGGACTGTTGAAGGTGATCTCTTGCGGCGATACCACGAACTGCTGCTTGCAAGGGGTGTCACAGGATATGGCTTTCCCCATTTGATAGAAGACTGCCGGCTGGTGTTGCTGTGGCTCTTGGGAGCAAAGGTGGTGTGGCTTGGGTCGCTCGACATGGAGAGCCTGAGCGGGCGCGAACTGGCTCTTGTGAACGCCAGTTTGACAGAGGACAGCTTCGCCGCCTTCCTCGATCACGATGCTGGTTCTCTGTTCCCTTTGTAGCTATGCTAGTGCGTTGTAGGCTACTCATCTCCTCACCTCCCTCGTCGAGAAAATTTGGAGAGCGGCGCTTTTGCAAACAGTGGGAGTTGTTACCAAGGTCTGGCAAGGTTTACCCTTGAGTGCCATCAGAGAACTTGTAAACGGCGCCCCTACGTCTCGTGTGCTTTCTTTTCAACCAATCGAACATCTTTGAAAGTTCTCTGGAAAAAACCTACCGGTGCGAACGCTCACCGCCCCTACGCCTCTTGTATATTTCTCTCGCTCCTTTTCCACCACCCTGTAAAAAAAGGGTCATGTCTCCGCGACAGAGAGAGCGATGAAAATGCGGCATTTCGTGCACCAGTACAGCCTTGTGGGCGATTTTCGGAGGAACCTACCCCTACGAAAGTGCCTCGCCCCTACGTGAACGCGGCGGAAGGTTAAAGATTCTCTGCTGGCAGTCGATAAAAATAATTAGTCGATACATATAAATGTAGTTATCCATGGACTACTCTCCACAGAAAGAGCGTGGCAGATTACTTCGATGTTCCTGTTCCCCGAACTGCGAAACATGTTCGCAGGTTGTAGCAAGCAGAAAGAGAAGCAAAAATCATATGCATATCCATAGACAAGTATGGCACTATATCCAGCACCATACAAAAGTTCGTCTTTTGTTGATCCCTCTACTAGCCCTGATCGTGTTAGGAGCAACCATAGGCATAAACATACGTGGGGCAGATGCACAGATTAGCTGTGCCAGGGGGGATGCGGTCCACACTATTGTCTGGGGCGATTCGTTGGGGAGGATTGCCGCGCATTACCACGTCAGTTGGCAAAGTCTGGCAGCCTATAATCACATTGCCAACCCCAATCAGATCTACGTAAATCAGCACATCTGCATTCCTGGCAAGGGTAGCAGTCCGGGTGGATCAGGCGGACATGGCGCTACGGGGACTGGCGATTACTTCCCTTATGGACAATGCACATGGTGGGCTGCACATCGCTACTTTCAGATGCACGGTGTCTATGAGCCCTGGACATCGCAGTCGGATGCCTGGCAGTGGACGGCACGCGCCTACCAGTTCGGCTGGCATGTTTCCAGCAGCCCCCAAGTAGGGGACATCGTTGACCTGCAACCCTGGACGCAGGGAGCCTATGCTTACGGACACGTTGCCATCGTCGAACAGGTTCTGGGTAACGGCCATGTGATCGCCAGCAATATGAACTGGGGATCGCATCCTCAACAAGTGACCAGGGTAGAGTTTTCGTCAGGTCGCGGCGTCACCTTCATTCATCGCTAGTTCAGAATACCCAGGCGAGATGAATGCGATACCAGAACATAATAGAGGGGCGCCGCTGGCTCACCACGAGGTGCAAGCCAGCGGTGCCCCTCTATTACAATTTGCCTATCAACTACAATTTGCGCATGAACTGACGGACTAACCGTGTGGTCACTGCTACTGCGACGATTTCAGCAACCCACCGTATGAGCTGATTGCGCCGGCGCGCTTTCCTTCTCCTGCGAAACATTTTTGCTATCCTGCCTTTCGAATCGGGTTCATATCAGGCGATGATTCACGCTTCATCGCTTCTGCTCGCCTTACCATTCAATTTTCAGGTCGTGAATAAAGCCCTATTCTATTTGGTAATACGTTCCTACCTGGTAACAAGTTCTAACATGTTCCTGATCGCCTGAATGATGCACAGCCCGGTAGCGTAGGCGCTACCAGCGTCCTTTCCCTTCCAGCCGTCACCCGACTACGGTGAGCGTCACCGAGATGACCTGAGGAGCGTTCTGTACCTGGGTGCCTGTGTTATCGGTGGCCGCGAGCGTGATCTGCCCGCTATAGTGACCCAGGAGCTTGCCCTGCGCGTTAATGGTTACTGTTATGCTACTCCCCGACCCATTGTCCCGGCCGGAGGTCGCGGAGACCTGCAACCAGCTACTACTGTTTGCATCCGGCGAGGCGCTCCACGAGACTGGACGAGCGCAGTCTCCCACCTCCTTCAATGTCACACTCTGGGCCGGTGGATCTGGTTGAAGCACCGAGGAGCTGAAAGAGAGGCTGGTAGGAGCCACCTGTAGTGAGCAGGGCCGTAGGATGGTCAGTGAGATCGCAATGGTCTGCGGAGCACCTTGCACCGCCTGCCCGCTGGCCGAGGTCGCAGTCACAGCGATCTGTGTGCTGTAGGTTCCGGGTGCCAGTCCACTGGTATCGACATGTACGGCCATCTGCTGCGCTTGACCGCCAGGCACAGATCCCTGCGCTGGAACCATACTGAGCCAACGTGCGCCTGTTGTTATGCTGGCCTGCCATGAGATTGCACCGCTGCTGGCAGAGATCGCCACAAGCTGAGCAGGTGGATTGGCGCCTCCCTGCGTCGCTGAGAAGCCCAGCGCCGTTGGCGATACTAGCATAGCAGGCAGCTGCGCGGCCTGGCTCGTAGCCTGTGCGGTTGAAGATGTAGCCTGCGCGGTTGCTGAGGTGGCTTGCGCGGCGGCTACCTGTGAGGCTGAGGCAGATATGGGTAATAGCGTTATCTGGACCATCACTGTCTGCGAGGACTGTGGGGTCGAAAAGACGATAAAGCCACTATAGGTACCCTGGCGGAGCATGCGCGTGTCTACCTGGATATCCGCAAGAGTACTGGCCGTGGTCCATAGCTGGCCGCTGCCGGGCGTCACTGTCAGCCAGGAGTTTGACGAGAACGTCTGCCAGGGGACCGCACGCGTGCAGCCGCTTGTAAGTCCCAGGCTAATGAACTGGCCGGGCGGGTTATGCTGGCCGGAGGCCGTAGTAAAAGACAGGTTACCGGTGCTGGGTGCCAGCCGGCAACCTGGTTGCACTGTCAGCGAGACTGCCAGCATTTGAGGGGTATCGAGCGCCTGCCGGGCAGAGGTCAGCGAGAGCAGGAGTGTATAGACGCCCGGCAACAGAGCATAGCTATGCACGATCACCTGGATCGATGTGTGCTGTCCAGGCGCCAGCACACCTGAAGCGGGACTGGCGCTTAACCAGTTGCTGGCAGATACAGGAGGCGTATCCTGGTTCGTCGCACCGGCGGGCCAGGGCAACGCTTTGGGGGCGAGGGACCAGGATAAAGGCTGCGAGCCAGGATTGCTTATAGTCATAAGCTGACCAGCGGGGTCGGCCTCGTGGTCTATGGCGGTAAATGAAAGCGCGGGAGGAGATAGCGCAATCACGGCTCCCGGCCGGGCAGGCAGCGCATGTACAGTCATGGTCACACCCAGCTCCTCGCCAGGACCAGCCGTCGAGGAGACTGCGATCCTGCCCCGGTAGTCTCCCGGTGCCAGCGTGGTCCGGCTTACGGCGATGATGATCTGCTGCGCATTATTGAAGCTTCCCTGGGCCGGAGTAGCCACGAGCCAGGGTTGATCGCTTCTGGCTACCCAGGCGATAGAGCCGCTGCCTGTGTTGCGCAATAGCAGCGGTTGCAGCGTGTTCGCGCCCGGCGCAGCGGCACCCATGTTGAGCGTGGTTCGACCGAGCTGGAGATGGGGGGCGAGCAGTGGACCATGACCGGTAACCTGGAGGGTTGCGCTGATCGCATAATGCGTCACGACATCCTCTGCCTCAATGAGATGGTACCCCGGTCCCCAGCTCTGCGCGACCCGCACAGCCACATCGGCGCTGCCATCCGCTCCCACCTGCGCCAACGGAGATCCGCTGGCGGTTGGCACGGCCACCTGCATATCGCGGCTGACAGCCACGGGTGTCAGCGCCGGGAAATGGGCTATACGCAGGCGCACTGTCTGGCCTGGGTAGACCATAGCTGGTGTAATCGTCAACATAGGCGGAGTTCCAGGTGGTGCGCTAAAGCGATGCACCAGGGAGAAACCAGTGTGCAGGAGCAAACTATCCGCCGCGATAATAAGCAGGGCCAGGACTATCAGTGCAGGCCAGGCCAGACGCATCTTCCGCGAACCCGCTATCCTGAGGACGCGGGCAGCAGGCAGGGAGGCTAATTTTCGGGTCTGCTCCCCCTTCGCAGGCGCCGTAACAGGGGCTATAGCTTCTGCATGCTGCCGACCCATGGCCAGCGGCGGTGATGCTAGCTTGCTACTGACCTCGTCCTCACCCGTGTCCCTCTCGCGCGTTGCGTTATCTTCATCCTGCGTAAATAGCTGCGGCCCGGACAGAAACTGGCGCCTGTTCTGCTGCCACGCTACTGGTGCTGCCTGGAATCGTTGCTCAGGAAGAGGCGCTTTATCTTGAACATCCTCGGATAGCGAGGCCGGCAACACAGGCTGTGTCTCATAGCTGCCCTCGCCCGGTCGCTGCCTGGCCGGGGTGTATTCTATCTCAGGGACAATATAGGTAGTTCGTTTTGGAGGTCCATGACGACTCAGCAACGAATTGCGGCAGTCATCACAAAAAACCGCCGCCCCTTCACATGGTTTATTGCAATACAAGCAATCACTCATACAACACCCTTCCTACGTTCCCACGGTATCATTAGACTAGCAAGCTGTGATTTGTGTATAGATAATACTATCTAAATATATAGCTTCTGGCAGTATAAAGATAGGTAGCACCGCATGCAATAGCCATTTTATCTTAGAGTCAGGGCTTCGCACGAGAGGCGCTTATGATCAGGAAGACCATCAATACGAGGCCATCGCAGAGATAGCGCAGCAAACGGACGCACTGAACTGCGCGACGCGGCCCTGCAATGGTAGAAGGCAAGAGCACTAGAAGCGGGGACATAAGCACTGGGCTTGGCTTGTCTTCGGCTAGAGAGATATCCATATCCACTTTGTCTTTCTTCGGGTATCATGATAGAATACTGGAGTCAAGAACCCCATCCCCGTTAGGAGATGGGTCTTCATGCCACACCGTTTGATGAACGAGAAAACTTAGATTTTGGAGTCTTCAGAATAGGGCGGTACATTTTGTACCGCCCTATTCTGAAGACAGGAAACATAGAAGGGTGGAACAACGATGGCAAAAGGACAGCGGAACCCTCAAGATTCTACACCACGAACAACCGGGAAAGAGTTGACATCCTCTGAAGCTCCTTTTTCTCAGGAACTCTTCGCCATATTTGGCGAGCCTATCAACTTGCGGGCAACCTATCACGATGGGGAATGGTTTTTGTGTCTGAATGATGTCATTATTTTCTTAACAGCCTCGAGGGATCCCTCCCAATATTGGCGCAAAATGCGAGCGCGTGCGAAATCAGAGGCATGGGAGGAAACGGCACAAGAAGTGATTGCTCTTCCTATTCCTGATCAGAACGGGCGACTTCAACCAATGAACTGTGCCAACCGGCGTACTCTGCTCCGACTCGTGCAAGGGATACCGGGTGAGAAGGCGGAAAAGTTTAAGCTTCTTTTAGCTGATCTGGGCGACGCGTTCTTTTCATACGTTGAGGATAAAACAAGTGCAGTTGAGAAGTGGCGAGAACGATGGCGTCAAGATGGACGGGATGAGGAGTGGATTGAAGCCAGGCTCAAAAGCGATGTGACCCGCAACGAATGGACAAATGAGCTTCAAGTCCGTGGCATCACGGTTGATGCCCACTTTGCCTATCTCACCAACACGCTCCACACCCTGACTTTTGAGATTTCCATACGAGATCATAAGGCGTTGAAAGATTTGCCCGCAAGGACAAACCTGCAAGATAATTCGACACCGCTGGAACTCCTTATTGAAGCAACGAGCCAGGCGGCGGCGACAGAAATTCACCGTGACCGGAATAGTTACGGCCTTCCACAGCTCGACCAGGATGTCACCGATGCGGCAGAGGTTGGCAGGGCCGCGCGACTCGCCGCCGAGCGCGTGCTGGGTCGACCGGTGGTATCCCCACAGAACTACCTGAAATCGAAAAAACCACGAAATCAGGTCGTTGATGCTCCCTCCTCACAGATGCCACAGATTGAGGCGCAGCAGCAGCATGGAGAGTACCATCAATCCTCCCTCTTTGATGAGATCTAGAGTCTTTTATGAACTTTTGATAAAATGGGGGATAATGCGCCTCTTTGAGAAAAAAAGCCATTGAAGCGTAATTGCTTCCAGTGAAGACACAACTCAGAGAGACAGGAGGTCAAGTGAGCGACTCTCTTTTCACTTGACCTCCTGATATCTCTGCCGCCTCGTTAATATCTCGTCCAGCCTAAGCGCGGATGAGCATCTCATCGTAGCGGGTGTCGTACACCACGATGCGGCCTTCGGGCATGAGGAGCAGCGTATCGGGTCGCAGGTAGCGCACAAATTCCACATCGTGGGTGACGGCGATGATCGTGCCTTTGTAGTTGCCCAGGGCTTCGCCGACAAGGCCCCGTGACAGCACATCGAGGTGGGTGGTTGGCTCGTCGAGCAGCAGCAGGTTGGGGCCGTCGAGCACCATCTTCGCCAGGGCCAGGCGTGTCTTCTCGCCGCCGCTGAGTGTGCCTACGCGCTGCATCACGCGGTCGCCGCTGAACAGGAAGCGTCCCAGCACATTGCGCACACGTTTGCGGTCCGCTGGCAGCGCCTCCAGCGCCTCGTTCAGCACGATATTGTCGTAGTCTAGCCCCTCGTTTTCCTGGGCGTAGTAGCCGATGCGCACGCGGTCACCCATCGTTACCGTGCCGGCGTTGAGCGGGATCAGTCCCAGCAAGATGCGCAGCAGGGTGGTCTTGCCCGCGCCATTCAGGCCAATCACCACCAGACGTTTCCCCCGTTCGATCTGGAAGCCAATGTCGTGGAAGATCTCCTTTGTCCCGTAGCGTTTGCTCAGGTGATCGGCCCGCAGGACAATCTGCCCACTGACCTGGCGCACAGGGAAGTCGATGTTAATGCGCCGACTATCCTGGGGCAATACAGGTTTGCTGGCATCCAGCGTGGCGATGCGCTTGTCGACGGCGATGCGCTGCTTCACGCGAGTCGCACCGTAGCCGCGCAGCTTTTGCGAGGTCTTTTGCAGGCGCACGATCTCGCGTTCCTGCAACTTCTTGGTGCGCTCCATCAGCGCAATGGCGTCGCCTATCTGCGTCAGATAGCTGGAGTAGGTGCCGCGATACTCTTCGATTTTGTGTGTGAACTCGTTGAGGCGCAGGATCTTGTTGATGCTGTGATCAAGCAGTTCCAGGTCATGCGAGATGATCAGGATAGAGCCGCTGTAGCGCTCCAAAAACTCCATCAACCAGTCCGCTGCCTCTACATCGAGGAAGTTGGTGGGTTCGTCAAGCAGCAGCAGGTCGGGCGACTGGAAGAGCAGGCGCACGAGGGCCAGTTTGGTCTTTTGTCCGCCGCTCATCGTATGCATGTCGCGGTCCAGCGTCACGCCGGGCAGGCTTAAGCCTTCAATCAATTGCTCAGCTCGCGCGTCGGCATCGTAATAGCCCAGGTGTTCGAGCGCGTTCTGCGCCTGCTCGAAGCGCGTCAGCAGCATAGCAAGGTCCCCATTGGCAGGTTCGGCGATCTTGTGCGATAACTCCTCGTAGGTCTTGATCGCCACATCCAGCCCCGTGCTGCTATAGATGAAGTCGCGCACAGTGGCGCCCTCGGCAACCGTCGTTTCATGCGCGATATCCTGTGCCAGGTAGCCAAAACTGCGTGGACGCAGGATGGTGCCGCCGTCGGATTCCTGCAGGCTGGCGATGATTTTGAGCAGCGAGCTTTTCCCCGCGCCATTCACACCGATCAGCCCTGCCTTCTCGCCGGGCGCGAGTGTGAATGTCACATCATCAAGCACCAGGCGCGGGCCATACGAGAGAAGGATATGATTGACGTATAACATGAGTTTTAATATTCCTTTTACAGGTGCTCCCCAAAGCCTAGACGCAACGTGTTTCTGCATCCTGAAGGCTTCATGGTAGATCCGCCGGTTCGACCATGCCAGGATGAAGCAGGAAGAACGGGTGTGAGACAGCGGGCCACACTCTCTCGTGTGTGTGATCATGGCGGGTTGGGAGCACAGGACGCCGCAGAACACTCAGCAACGCACGAGGGGTCGCTGTCCAGAGCGGCGATACACGCCATAGGAAAGAGTCGGGGAAGGAAAGGAAGCAAACATGCTTGAAGAAAAAACCTGGAACGAACCACTCACATGCGTAGCAGCCGTGAGCGGTAGACAAGCAGTGCCATTTCCTGCCGCGTAAGCCCGGCGTGGTCGCCTACGCGGCTGGCGCAACCGCTGGTGGTAGCGCCTTTTTGCCCTGATAAAGTAATGTGTTCATGCTACGATACTACCATCAAGCCCCGGCAATGTCAAGCCGAGCTTTTCCCGCTTCCAGGGTTACATATCGGTGAAGATCCCGATCACAGCGGCAATACACAGAATAGTAGCCACGCTGGTAACGATAAATTTCAGCCAACTATGGCGGTTAAATATCGAGTCAGGCGCCGCCCAGAACATAATCATCTGGATGATTGCCCCAACTGGCATGATCACAAACAAAAAAACATTGGCGGATCTGAGCTTGAATGCGCCTGGGTTGATGGTAAAGGTAAAGGCAAAAACAATCAGGGCCAGCATCATCAGTCCTGCCACGAGGAAGGTAATGGTTGTGCTTAGCCGATGTTTTGAAAGGCGAAAGTAGCTGATAGAGTTTATAAGCACTGCCACAAGACAGAAGAATATGAATGTCCAGATGGCGAGAATAAGTAAAGCATGCATATAGATTTTCCTTCCTGCTGTCTATGATTACCTCCTCGCACAATACTTACACGTAACACGCCAGATTCCAGCTACATAGCGCTGTTCCTTTTTATCTCTGCATTGAGTATGAAGCAGGGTGAAGGGTCCGTCTTCACCCTGCCAATTGTATGCATCTACCACATTCGCTGCATTAGCGGCTTAATCCGATAGCAACTTTCTTGCCGCCATCAAGCTCCGCCTCAGTAGCATAACTGCTCCCTGCGAGCGGGCCGACGGTGAGCGAGGTGGCCAGCGTCTCCGATTGGATATACTCGTCCTGGGCAGCCAGCAGTGGCGTGATGTCGAAGTCGTCCTGGGGCTGCAAGGTGACGCGAATGCGATCGGTGATGGCCAGGCCGGCGGACTTGCGCGCCTCCTGGATCAGCCGCACGAGGTCACGTGCCTGACCCTCAAGCAGCAGTGCGGGCGTGAGCGTCGTATTGAGGGCGGTCAGCAGCCCATTGCGCTCGGCGACAGCGTAGCCTGAGGGCGAAGTGGCCTCCACAAGCACCTCCTCTGCTGCGAGCTGGAGTGCCTGTCCATCAAGCTGAAGTTCGAGCGGCCGGTCGGCTTCAAGCTCGTGAGCTGCCATCGTCGCGGCTTCTCCTTTGAGCGCCGCCAAAGCGGTCTTGATGTGTGGGACGAGCGGGCCGTATCTCTTCCCCAGTACGGGTAGGTTAGGCTTAAAGCGGTACTCGATCAGGTCATCACCCACTTCCAGGAAGCGCACTGACTTGACGTTCAGTTCATCGCGCAGTTCGTCGGCGAAGCGGCGCAGTCCAGCCCCGGCGCGTGGAACGCGGATCAGCAATTCGCTCAGCGGCTGGCGCACGCGCATATTGGCGCTGCGGCGCGCCGAACGCGCGAGAGTTACTGTATCCAGCAGGAGCGCGGCATCGGCCAGAAGGTGCTCGTCGAGGAGCGCGGCATTGACCTGGGGCCAGCCTGCCAGGTGGACGCTTTCGGGCGCGCCTGAGTTCTGCTCTGCGACAAGGTTGCGGTATAGCTCCTCGCTCACATAGGGCATGAACGGTGCCAGCAGCCGTGCCAGGGTCGTCAGGCAGGTATAGAGCGTCAGGTAAGCTGCGTGCTTGTCGGCATCGTTTTCAGACTTCCAGAAGCGACGCCGGTTGCGGCGCACGTACCAGTTCGAGAGGTCCTCGACGAAGCGTTCGATCTCCTTTGCCGGGCCGTGGACATCGTAGTTCTCCAGCATGGGGGTTACGTCGCGTACCAGGGCATTGAGTCGCGCCAGCGCCCAGCGGTCGATAGGCTGGAGCGCGACGCCGGCCCAGGAATCGTCAGCCAGCGGCGGCTGCCAGCTATCCATATTGGCATAGAGCACGAAGAACGAATACGCGTGCCACAGTGTCAGCAAGAACTGGCGCAGCACCTCGCCGACGTAATCCACCGTGAAGTTGCGCGGATTGTAGGGCGGCGCCGAGGCATACATATACCAGCGCGTCGCATCTGAGCCGTAGGCATTCAGCAGTAGCCAGGGATCGACTGTGTTCCCCCGCGACGTAGACATCTTCTCGCCCTTCGCGTCAAGGATCAGGCCCAGGCAGATCACATTCTTGTACGCGGGACGGTCGAAAAGCAGCGTTGAGAGCGCGTGCAGAGTGTAGAACCAGCCACGTGTCTGATCGATGCCCTCGGAGATGAAGTCGGCCTGGCCCGCGAGATCGAACATTTCCCGGTTCTCGAACGGGTAGTGCCACTGTGCAATGGGCATGGCGCCTGAGTCGAACCAGCAGTCGGCCACGTCGGGGATACGCTGCATGCTTCCACCTGTACATGCGGGACACGGCCAGGTCACCTGGTCAACGAAGGGCCGGTGTAGATCCAGATCATGAAGGTCCTGCCCACAGCGCTCCCGCAGTTCTGCGAGCGAACCAACCACATCGACTGTGCCGCAGGAGGCACAGACCCAGATCGGCAGCGGCGTGCCCCAGTAGCGCTCGCGACTGAGCGCCCAGTCGATATTGTTCTCCAACCAGTTGCCGAAGCGCCCATGCTTGATATGTTCCGGCACCCAGTTGATCTGCTCGTTATGCGCCAGCAGCGCCTCTTTGCGGGCCGTGGTGCGGATATACCAGGACAGCTTGGCATAATACAGCAGCGGCGCCCTACAGCGCCAGCAGAACGGATAGTTGTGCAGCACGCGACCACTACGGAAGAGCAGCCCGCGCTCCTGCAGATTGCGCGTGATGAGCGGATCGGCATCCTTGAAGAAGAGCTGGCCGAAGCCCAGGCCATCGAAGGCCGGCAGGGTCACGCCCGCCAGATCAACTGAGAAGAGCGTGGGGAGGCCATGGGTGCGCCCAACCTCCAGATCACCGTAGGCCGGAGCGATATGCACGATGCCTGTCCCGTCCTCAAGCGACACGAAGTCATCGGCCACTACGCGATAGGCCTGTTCCCAATCCACGCTCTCGCCGGGAGCGGGTACGCCGTCGAAGAGGCGCGTGTAGCGCAGGCCGCGCAGGGCGCTGCCATCGAAGTGTGCCAGCACAGTGTAATTGTCCTCGCCCAGCACCTGGTTCGCCAGTGCCTCGCCCAGCAGCAGTCGCTCTGGCTGCTCGCCGCCGCTATACTCAACCAGGGCATAGGCGGCGCCCGGCTTGACGGCAAGCGCGACGTTCGCTGGCAGCGTCCAGGGTGTCGTGGTCCAGGCCAGGAACGCTGCTCCGGCGAGGGCTGCGTCCAGCGGGTGATTGGCGGGACGATGGCGGAAGCGCAGCCAGACCGAGGGATCGTCCACGTTATCCTGGAAGCCTTGCGAAACCTCGTGATCCGACAGAGAGGTGCCGCAGCGCGGGCAGTGCATCGTCACCTTGTAGTCGCGGAAGAGCAGATCGCGCTGCCAGAGCGTCTTCAAGATCCACCAGAGTGACTCGATGTAGTCGTTCTCGTAGGTGATATAGGGGTGCGCGAGATCGATCCAGTAAGCGATGCGGTTGGTAAGGCGCTCATAGTCCTGGACATAACGCCAGACGCTCTCCTTGCAGGCCGTGTTGAACTCGACGATGCCATAGCGCTCGATATCAGGTTTGCCCTTGAAGCCGAGGGCCTTTTCGACCTCCAGCTCGACAGGCAGCCCATGGGTATCCCAGCCGCCGCGCGCCCCGACGACGTATTGTCCGCGCATGCGATGATAGCGGATAACTGCGTCCTTGATGACGCGCGCCTCGATGTGGTGAACGCCCGGACGCCCATTGGCGGTCGGTGGCCCCTCGAAAAAGATGAAAGGGCGCGCACGATCGCCGCTCTCAAGCACCTTTTTGACGACATCGCGCTCTTGCCACCAGCCCGCGACGCTCTCCTCAAGCGCGGGAAAAGCGCGTTTGGTATCGATCTCTTTAAACATGACACGTTCCCCTCTGTTCAACCAATAGTTGCTATCCTGTGAAGAAGACCATAAAAAAGACAACAAAAAAACCTCGCCCCTGCTGGGGACGAGGCCATATGGCCCTGCGGTACCACCCCTATTGGCGTCCTGGGCCCGGCTACTCATGGGATACACCCATAGAGAGGGAAGACGAGGAGCGCCCACTCAGTGAGATGCCAACACATCTCCGCCCGCGTAACGGTGGGCGAGGCCGGTTCGCTTACTACCCGTGAGCGGAGTTCAGCGTTCAGCATCCGGGAGTGATTTTCGGCGGTGGGGCAGGCGCATCTTGCACCTTGTATGCGCTCTCTGAACTGACCTGGTGCCGCGTACTCGTCTCCAGCAGGGCCATTTGTATGATTTTTGTGCTATTACGAGAAGCATAGTCTATCTGACTGTTGTTGTCAAGGATGAAACATTAAGCAGGCGCATTGCGTGTAAATAGAAGGATTTTGATATATGCAACGGGGCAGAATGCTTCGTTTACATAATCTTAGGGACGCAATGTATGGCGTCCGGGGGTGAGATGATTGAACGTATAGGCCAGCAGCTTGGCAACTATCAACTCATCAAATTGTTAGGGCACGGCGGTTTTGCCGATGTATATCTTGGCGAGCATGTGTACCTTAAAACACAGGCCGCTATCAAGGTCTTGCACACGCGTATCGTGGACGAGGATATCGAGACATTCCGCGCCGAGGCGCAGACCATCGCGCACCTGATCCACCCGCATATTATTCGCGTGCTCGATTTTGATGTGGATAACCAGCTCCCGCTCCTCGTGATGGACTACGCGCCAAATGGTACCTTGCGCCAGCGCCACCCCAAGGGGAGCCAGCTCCCGCCTGTCGTCTTCCTGCCGTATGTTAAACAGATCGCCTCCGCCCTGCAACATGCGCACGAGCGCAAGCTGGTGCATCGCGATGTGAAGCCTGAAAACATGCTGATTGGATATAAGGGCGACATCTTGTTGAGCGACTTCGGTATCGCCCTGATCTCGCAGACCTCGCAATCCCAGAGCACAGACGACACGGTCATCGGTACGGTATCCTATATGGCTCCTGAGCAGATTCAGGGCAAGGCGCGGCCGGCGAGCGACCAGTATTCGCTGGCGGTCGTTGTGTACGAGTGGCTCTGCGGTGCTAAGCCATTCAGCGGCTCCTATGTAGAGGTAATTTCGCAGCATCTATCTGCGCCTCCCACGCCGCTTCATGAGAAGATAGCCATCCCACCCGCCGCTGAGCAGGTGGTACTCAGGGCACTCGCCAAAGACCCTCGCCAGCGTTTTCCGAGCGTGCAGGAATTCGCTGAGGCCCTGGAGCGGGCCTATCAATACCAGCCGCCACAATCCGTGCGGCCCATCACCCAGCCTACGGACCGCACGCCTGTTTACACGCCCGTGCTGCCATACGATCCCACGCCGCGCTCAGGCAATGTGTACTCACAGACGCCCGGCAGACTGAACCAGAGTGCCTCCATACCGCCTACCTTGCCAGTCAGTCGCCCTGTTAGCATAGGTGGAGGACCCTCAAGTACGTCAGGGCGCGGCAACTGGCTGTCGAGTCCTGCCGCCGGTAAGGTAAAAAAGCAGACAGGCACAGTTGTCAGGCACGGCCTCCATGGCCTCCGTATCTTTGTGGTGGTGGCGCTTGTTGTCGGGCTGCTGCTTTGCGCACTGGGATTCGGTGTAATCACCTACATTCGCGGGTTTGGCGGGCAGAACTCCAGCCCCGGCACAGCGGCGGCCGTGGCGGTGGCTAACGATTTTCTTACCAAGATCGTCAACAAACAATACGACCAGGCTTACAATGATTTCGGGCCAGCGCTGACCGCCCAGGATCCAAGAAGCTCTTTTATCCAACTGGCGCGTGACAGCGACCGCTGCGAAGGCCCTATCACGCAATACACCAAAGACACCAATACAACAATACAGAGTAATAATGAAACGTATCACTATACTCTGACGCGCGCACACCTTACAAATACCTACGAGCTTACATTGACTCTGCAGAAGGACGCCTCCGGTAAATGGTCTATTACCGATTACAACAGTACCCTCAGTCCACCAAAGTGCTAAGTAGCTACCGACCCGCGTAGGGGCGATGGCTTGCCTCGCCCGCGTCGGCCACCACGGGCGAGGCAAGCC
>JALYTT010000001.1 GCA_030854145.1 Chloroflexota bacterium
TCCTGGTTGTTACGGGACGGCGAGGCAAGCCACGCGCTACGGGCGATCCCTTTCCGGATTCAGGCATGGGCGAAGTCGCGCAGGCCATAGTAGCGTTCGGGATAGCGCAGCTTGCGCAGGGCCTTGACCTCGATCTGGCGAATGCGCTCGCGCGTCAATTTAAACTCGGCACTGACCTCATCCAGGGTGTGAGAGCGGCCATCTTCTAGCCCGTAGCGCATCTCAAGGATGGTGCGTTCGCGCGGGTTCAAAACATCCATCGCCAGTTGGATATGGTCGCGCAACTGCTGCTGCGAGACCTGGTCCACAGGCATCATAGTGGGATCTTCCAGGGTATCGGCGAGGTGGTATTGCTCGTCATCGGAGACTGGAGCATCGAGCGAAACGGGCTGTTCGGAGACGCTCAACAGTTCGACGATGCGCTCCTTGGGGAGGCCCACTTCGAGGCCTAACTGTTCGGGGAGTGGCTCTATGCCCTCTTCCTGGTAAATACGGCGAGAGATGCGCTTGATCTTGTAGATAAGTTCTACCACGTGAACCGGGATATGGATGGTGCGGGAATGCTCGGCGATGGCCCGGCTGATGGCCTGACGAATCCACCAGGTGGCGTAGGTGCTGAAGCGAAAGCCACGCTTGTAGTCAAATTTCTGCGCGGCCCGCATCAGGCCAATGTTGCCCTCCTGGATCATATCGAGCAACGGTAGACCCTGATTGGTGTAGCGCTTGGCGATGCTCACAACGAGACGCAGGTTGGCCTCGATCAGCTTCTGGCGGGCGCGCAGATCGCCGCGAGAGACACGTTCAGCCAGCATCAATTCCTGCTCTCCTGTTAAAAGGGGATACGAGCCGATCTCCTTGAGATAGAGCTTTACCGTATCATCAATGGCCCCGCGCTCATCACGTACCTCTTCCTCACATTCATCCTGCTCCAGATTATCGTAATCGTCTTCCAGTTCCAGCGCTGGAAATATTTCACTGCTTCCATGAGAACCCTTTTTCCGCGGCCAGGCCTTTTTTCCCAGCAGCGCAGAGACATCGCTGCTCACATGGTCAACGATGTAGCTTGCTTCCGTTCCTCTCACTCCCATTGCCGACATTCCTTCTTCCTTCCTTCACGCCCTATAGTGGATGCTCCAGTACATGCAAGCACGGCTAGCCAGACCGTTGACACCACGCGTCCCATCAGGAAGGCGGCGAGGATCATCCGGCAAGACACAGCAAAGCCAGCAGCCTACCAAAACAGCTACTTCAGTCGCACAAAAACAGCAGGTATAAGACAGACTCCCACTGGGGGGGAATCACCATCAGGGTTAGAAATGCTCTCCCACAGGCTTACATTGCAATAATCATGCCAAAGAGTATAAAAAGCGCCCTATATCGATATGTATCATTGCCGCGAGAGAAGAAGGCACTACCCTTATCGGCATAACGGTCATGATCTGAAGTATTTTTAGAAAAAAATACCTGCTTCTTGCTTTCGAAACAGAGGCTATGTACTTGCCTGATAGAGCGATAGAAAGTGGGAATCTATTCACATGGCTGGGGATTTTTACGCAGTACGATTGGTATAGAGCCATGTGAGGCGTATTGAGGTCAGAGATTTGTTCTTGCTGGTATGCTAGGAATGTAGCGCAGGCATGCAAGCTGCGAAAGGGGTGGAGGGCCGCCACTCTAGCCCCCCGATTGTCTTTGTTGTGGTAAAGAATTGTGTGGTACGAATAGATATGCTATAATGAGCACGACACCTTGATAGTGCGGACAGGGGTACGGCTTCATGGGACGGAGCCGGGGGCGAGGGTGAGGCATA
Source organism: Chloroflexota bacterium (assembly GCA_030854145.1). Next base: position 1,808 of record JALYTT010000001.1, read on the forward strand.
GTAGGCGGACAAGATCCGTCATTTCCACAGTCTCGTCCACGCTGTGCGTGCTGGCATGGGATGCATAGATCCAAACAAAGGAAGGCCTCAAGCTCACCTATTAGGGGTAGGTTTCCGAGAGGAAGGAGCAATGCCAGGTTCTCTCCGGGGCATGGGAAGCGCGGAAAGGTCGCGAACCAGGTCTGGTATGGGAGGAGCGCGGCATCTCCGGCCACGTGCGGTCGCGATCGCGAGTGGGGGGTGTTCTCCTCCGCGCCCGCTCAAGTTTTGTGGCAACGTAGTGTGCCAGCCTGCAAGATGCATGGGTTCTGGTGGGGGAGGGAGGGGATCAGCTAGCTGGTATACTTTAGCGTACACAAAGTGTCACACAAGAGGCAAAATGTGGTATGATAGCGGCGGCATGGACTATGTATGATTGCTGTGGGGACGCGGATGCAGAGGCGGAGGCTCCCCCTCGGCTAACTTCTTCGCCGGGCCTCGCCTGGTTGACCGGGTAGGCAGGCGAATACTATCCTCCAGAGAGAAGGAAGGAGGCGATTTCGTGGAAAACGCATTTCCTCGGTGTCGCAAGTGTAGTGAAGGTGATCTGGTTCCGCTTTCGGATTTCGGCAGCCAGGGAGCTTCCATCGAGTACAAGGCCTGGGTCTGTACCAATCCCTCTTGCCTGTACAACATTAAGATCCGTAACGGAGACATCATCATTAACGAACCTATCAGCGATGGGTCGCTCCATACGTATCGCAGCAGCCGCTCATAAGCTTGTAGTTTACCGGTGTAACTGGTAAACTACGGGGTATGGACCCGGTGAGGCTGCATACGCATGGTCAATCGAGAGAGAGGGCAGAAGGCAGAACCTTTCCTTTTTCCTTGGGCCTTTTCTCTTCCTTACTAGTAGAGCGGGGCATCTCACGGCGAGCAATTACGTGGGACGGCCCTCTCTGCATTAGTTCAGGGTATCAGGCGACCAGTATGGCGCAAACCAATTGTATTTCAGGGACATGCTTAGCAAATAGAACCGCACATTGTGATAGCAATAGATAGATAAGAGTATGAGAAACGGCGCAATACGTCGAAGGAGTCAATGCTGGCGTGCTCAATAGATTTTTTGGGCAGAGGCCTAAGGACGAAACGCAACCCGCAGACCCGGTGGGAGCACCAGAGAACATAGGAGCGGATGCCATGGCAGAGCAGCAGCGCTTTAATCCTTTTAAAGCCAGCCTGAGCCGCACCCGGCAGCTTTTCAACCGCATTGCTGGTACGGAGGCGGAGACAGAGACACAGGCCCAGGCTGCCAGGCAAGCAGAACCCGTTCCCGTTCCCGTTCCTGTGACCGAAGAGTTCTGGGATACCCTGGAAGAGACGCTGATCGGCGCGGATGTGGGAGCCAGCACGACGACCTGGCTGATGGAACACCTGCGCGCGCGCGCCGCCCAGGAGAATCTGTCTACCGTCGCTCAAGTGCGGCGCGCGCTCCAGGAGGAGTTGGTGAAGCTGCTTGGGAAACCATCAGGCATCCGCTATGCGAAGCAATCCCCGCTCACCGTGATCCTCATCATCGGGGTCAACGGGTCAGGCAAGACCACCAGTATCGCGAAGATGGCCTATCGTCTCAAGCAAGAGGGACATAGCGTGATCCTGGCGGCAGCCGACACATTCCGCGCGGGGGCCATCGAGCAGTTGAAGGTCTGGGGCGAGCGCATAGAGGTGCCCGTCATCAGCCAGAATCAGGGATCTGACCCTGGCGCGGTGGTCTACGACGCCATCCAGGCGGCGGGGAGCCGGGGCAGCGATGTGCTGATCGTGGATACCGCGGGCCGGCTGCATACCAAGTATAACCTTATGGAAGAGCTAAAGAAGATCAACAAGATCATCCAGAAGCTCTTGCCCGATGGGCCTCACGAGCTATTGATGGTCGTCGATGCAACGACCGGCCAGAATGCGCTGATGCAGGCGCGCAAATTCGCCGAGGACATCGGCCTGACCGGAGTGATTATCACCAAGCTGGATAGCACCGCCAGGGGCGGTTTTGCCTTTGCCGTCACCGATGACCTGGACGTGCCGATTAAATTCGCCGGGACAGGTGAAAAGGTGGGAGATCTCGCGCCTTTTGATCCGCAGAGTTTTGTGGCCGCGCTCTTTGCGCAAGACTGACGAGGGAGTGTTTTCATGGTCAAAGAAGCTACTAACTCATCATCAGCTCAGGAGTTCTCAGGCGCTCAGGAGAGACCAGGTCCGCCGGTAACGGAAAACCTGATGGTCAAATGTCCCAAGTGCAAGGAACTCTTGTACGGGCGCGACTGGCAAAAGAACCTGAAGGTGTGCGCACGCTGTGGCTATCACTTCAAACTGTCCGCGCACGAGCGCATCACCCTGCTGGTAGATCCTGGTAGTTTCGTCGAAATGGACGCGGATATTATTTCGGTTGACCCGCTGCACTTCGTGAGCCGGTCGCAGGCCTATGCTGCCAAACTTGAGGACGAGCGCAAGAACGTCGGCATGAACGAGGGCGTGGTCAGCGGGCACGCGACGATTGAAGCCATGCCACTGGCGCTGGCGGTGATGGACTTCCGTTTCATCGGTGGCAGCATGGGTTCCGCCGTTGGCGAGAAGGTGACCCGCACCATTGAGCTGGGCATCGAGCGGCACATGCCTGTCCTGATCGCCTCCACCTCCGGCGGCGCGCGCATGCAAGAGGGGCTGTACTCACTGATGCAGATGGCCAAGACCTCCGCCGCGCTGGCGAAGCTGGGCGAGGTGCAGCAACCCTTCTTCAGCCTGATCACCGACCCGACAACCGGCGGTGTGACTGCCAGCTTCGCGATGCTCGGTGATGTGATCATCGCCGAGCCGGGGGCGCTGATCGCCTTCGCGGGGCCGCGTGTGATCGAACAATTTATGCATGTGAAGCTCCCCGAGGGTACTGTGAACTCCGAGTTCGCGCTCTATCATGGCATGATCGATGTGGTCGTGCATCGACGCGACCTGCGGCCGACCCTTATCCGCCTGCTCCGTTTATATGCACCGGACGCTGGCAAGAGCGTGAGCACGAGTACGGCGACACTGCAAACCGCGAATGTGCAGTCCCACATGACAGACTGAAGGGGAGGACACAAGGGAATGGCCTACGATCTGGAATTTGAGAAGCCGCTGGCCGAGCTTGAGAAAAGGATCATCGCCTTACAGCGGAAAGGCGACCGCCTGAGACCGAATGAGCATACCCAGCTCCAGGAAACCGAACGCGAGCTCCAGCGCCGCACCGAGGAGATCTACCAAAACCTCACTGCCTGGCAGACCGTGCAGGTGGCGCGCCATAAAAATCGACCCTACAGCGCCGACTACATTCGCCTGATGTGCGATGATTTCTTCGAACTGCGGGGAGACCGCGCCTTCGGTGATGACCATGCGATCATGGCGGGTCCAGCCTCCCTGGATGGCACGACGGTGATGCTGGTCACGCACCAGAAGGGCCGCGATACCAAGGAGAAGCAGTTCCACAATTTCGGTATGTCGCACCCCGAAGGCTATCGCAAAGCTGTGCGCTTGATGGAGCAGGCTGAAAAGTTTGGCTTCCCGGTTATTTGCCTCATTGATACGCCGGCAGCTTTTCCCAGTTTAGCCGATGAAGAGCGTGGGCAGGGCAGAGCCATTGCCGCCAACCTGTATATCATGGCGCGCCTGCACGTGCCCATCATCGCCGCCGTGATCGGCGAAGGCGGCAGCGGTGGAGCGCTGGCCATCAGCGTCGCGGACCGCATTCTGATGCTTGAGAACAGCATCTACAGTGTGGCACCGCCGGAGGCCGCCGCCTCCATTCTCTGGCGTGACACGGCCTTCGCGCCCCAGGCCGCCGAAGCCATGCGCATCAGCGCCCGCGAACTCAAGGCACTCGGCCTGGTCGATGCGCTTATCCCAGAGCCGCTGGGAGGCGCCCACCGCAATCATAGTCTGGCCGCCGAAAATCTGAAAGCTGCGCTCAGCACGCACCTTGCCACCCTGAAAGAGGTTCCGGTCGATGCGCTGGTCGAGCAACGCTACCAGAAGTACCGTGTGATCGGAGAGTTCGGGCGCGCGGATTGACCAGGAAGGGCTACGGGCTATTGACTTTCGCGCGTGAATGCGCTACTATAGAGAGAACAGGCCGGTGTGGCGGAACGGTATACGCGCTTGTCTCAAAAACAAGTCCCGAACAGGGTTGAGGGTTCGAATCCCTCCACCGGCACCCAATCACTACTGCTCACAGTATGAGCTTACGGTTCAACTGGATAATCCACACCATCGAGGGGTAATCACTATTTTTTGACTTCTTCTGTTTAACTATCCGCTTGGGGGTCTTTCCAGCCTTCCAGCATCTCAATTTTAGCTTCAATACCAGCATGCTCTTTGAGCAAATACAAGAGGTTGCTACCACTCAAAAGTTCTAATGGTTTCCCATCCGCAAATTCAAAGGAAGCTTTTCCATACCCGCTCGTTGTCACCAATATGCCCTTTGAAGCCCCCTCATTTTGAACCGTGCCATACAGATCACGAACGGCGCTCACCCCAACCGTGTTTTTATACCGCTTCGCCTGGATAACAACCTTCCCTCCGAAGATAGGACGGGGATCGAAAGCGACACAATCGACCCCTCCATCACGTGAAGCCTGGGTTTGTCGTGCTTCTAAGCCCATCTTCTGAAATAGGTTGGTAATCAGTGACTCGAATTCCGAGGGCGTTAATTCCATCAGATTCGGACGTTGATCCAGGCCAGATAAGGCATCTATTTCTTCGATAAATCGTGGGTCTACCATGCTGAACTCTAACACTGGACGAACAGGCGTGAGTTCAGATGGATTCTTGGAGACAGAGGCATTGAGCACAGCCAGGCAAGTCTGAGGATCTACCTGACTCAGATTCAAACCAGTAAACACATCGCGGCTGGTACGCACAGTTACAAGACAGGTACGTGCAGTTTGACCTGTACCTTTATTGATACTGGCTACATAGCCATTGAAAACAACCATGTCCAGACACTTCATGCGGTCTGACCTGAAGAGTTCATGCAAGGTTCGCAAGGTGACCTGCGCAATGATCGAAGCGTACAACGATTTCTGTTGTGTCTGAGGTCGCAGTGTTTCTGTAACACTATCTTTCGCTTTAACGTATTTGTACGAACTGATACCAGAAACTACTTCAAACGAGGGCAGATCGTATTCAACAACCAGTTGTCTGGACTCTGGCACATAGGCCAGCTTCACTTTTTGCGGAAACCCATCGGGATACGAACTGGAAGCAAGAATCATCGTAAAATAATCGACAATGGCTTGAGGCAAAGCAGCCTGAAGATCCTGCTGAAAGGTATCTATCTCTGCATGCTGCGCGGCAATGCGCTGTTGCTCAGCGAGTACCTGATGATCATACTGAGCCTTCATGTGCATAAGGGCTTGCTGACGAGCAACTTCACGGGTGGCATGAATTCCGCAGTGCGTTTTATACGTTTCCTGGGCTCTCATTACAGCCTGTGCGTGCTTTTCTTTCGCACCGGGGAGGAGTTTCTGTATACCTGTAGGCTCTGGAGGCATATACATCTGCCACTGTGGAGGGGCTTCGGGTACACCGAGAGGCCCAGGATTGAATACCGGCAGATTAGGCGGTTGCTTTAACGATTGAATAGGAATAGCAGGGTCGTTGGCAAGGGCATCAAGCAGAAGATGCCTTTGCGCCTGAACCTGCTGTTCTAACTGCTCATTCTGAAGCGCTACCTGTGCCTGCCTTGACTCTGCATAAAGTCTTGTTCGTTCTTTTTGATCAGCATTTACCGCGCGTTCATAGTCTTTACGCGCCGTTTCAGCCGCGCGAGCAGCCTGCGTTTGCAGCTTTGCCTGCTCTCTTTGATACGTCGCTCGTCTTCTTTCCGATTCCCGTTGACTCTGTGCAAGAGCACGTACCAATCTACCGCGTCGTGCCATATCTCTTCCCTACCTTCAATCACCATATATCTGAGAATTTACTTGTAGAACCTCTTTGTCTCATCAATAGGCCTATAATCTAGAATGATAGCAGAGAATAGAAGAAAGCACAAGTAAAAATAAATGATAGCCGCTTTCTTTATGCATGCATACAATAGTAAAAGAGCTCGGATAAGCAGACAACAAAGGCTGTGAAAAATCCTTGCTATTCATGGCGGATGGATGGCGGATGGATGGCGGATGGATGGCGGATGGATGGCGGATGGATGGCAAAGTATTACAGGGCATACTACCGTGGAAGACGATAGCAAGCCATTGCGAGACATGGCGGAACTATAGGAGGCAGCCGTTCAAAGAAGGAAAGTGTTATTGGAAATGGATGAGGTCAGCCTCTGTATATTCACCTGGCTTGCGCTGTGAATTGAGCGATGCCACTGTGATGCGTGAAGTCAGCTCAAGATGATTAATGAAGCCATTGACAGGCAGCTAACTCTGCTGTATAATTCGATAGGTTGTTTAATAAATTGGATACTAAATTGCTTGCGATCCTATCAAATAGAGAGGGGGAGAGCACATGGAAATGGAGCAGAAGAATATCAAGCCGACAACACTAAGACTGATGCGGGCTCTGAGAGAGTTTCACAAGTCTGGCTGGCAGGAACGCTCAATCACAGGTTGTAAGCCGAGCGAAATTCGCGTGCTGTTTTGTGTCAAACATGGTATGAAGCCCGGTGCCAGCGCAATGAAGGTTTCGGAAATCAGCAAGCTGCTGGGCGTGACCTCGCCCACTGTAACCCAATTGCTGAAAGGCCTGGAAACGAATGGCTTCATCGAGCGGCAGCTCGATCCGCTGGATAGGCGGGTCGTGTATATCGCGCTGTCGGAGAAGGGCGAGACATTTACTCGGCAAGCGCTGGAGGCCTTTACGAGTTCGGTAGATGGCCTGGTTGAATACCTGGGGGAAGAAGAAAGCAAGCAACTGGCCGACCTTTTAGCGAAAGCATTTCGCTACTTCAGTGAACAAGAAGCTCGCTACTTTAACGAGAGTGAAACCGCCCTCCCTCACTTTCAGTAGAATGGAGATGAAAAAGGATGATTAAAATACTGCGGTTTTTAAAACCGTACCGTCTTTTTCTGGTGCTTGTCCTGGTGCTTGCCATCGGACAGGCCACGGCCAACCTGTACCTGCCAAACCTGATGGCAAATATCGTGGATAATGGCATTGTCAAAGGCGATACCGGCTACATCTGGCGAACTGGCGGTATCATGGTGCTGGTCACGATCGGAGGCACCCTCTGTGCCGTGGTGGGCATTTTCTTCTCGTCCCAGGCCGCGGTGGGGATGGGGAAAATTATCCGCGCTCAGATTTTCTACAAGGTCCAACGTTTTTCGCTGCATGAATTTGATACGGTGAGCACCGCCTCGCTCATCACCCGCACCACGAACGATACCACGCAGGTTCAGCAGGTGATGGTGATGATGTTGAATATGCTGATCACCGCCCCGATCACACTGGTTGTTGGCATTATTCTGGCCTTAAACCAGGATGTTGGGCTGTCCTGGATTCTGGTGGCGATCATGCCGGTGCTTGTGATTATTATTCTTGTGTTGCTAAGCAAAGCTATTCCATTGTTCGCTACCATGCAGGTGAAGCTGGATAAACTGAACCTTATTCTGGATGAAGGCTTGACCGGCGTGCGCGTAGTGCGCGCCTTTGACCGCGTAAAGCACGAGGAGCAGCGCTTCGATGAGGCCAACCACGATGTGACGAACATCGCCATCAAAGTAAACCAGATGATGGCCTCGATGATGCCGGTGATGATGCTCATGATCAACCTCTCCAGTGTGGCGATCATCTGGTTCGGCAGTATCCGCGTCAATGACGGGAATTTGCAGGTGGGGGCGCTGTTCGCATTCTTGCAGTATGCCTTCCAGATCCTCTTTGCGCTCTTGATGATCTCTATGATGTTTGTCATGATCCCCCGTGCTGCGGCTTCTGCGACAAGAATTAACGAGGTACTGGCAATGGAGCCAGAAATCAACGATCCTGAAGAGGCGCAGGCGGCTGCTACGCTGCGAGGCTACGTCGAGTTCCAGGATGTGACATTTAGCTATCCTGGCGCCGAGGAGCCGGCTCTCTGCAACATTTCTTTCAGCGCCCGGCCTAGCGAGGTCACAGCGATCCTGGGGGGCACCGGCGCGGGCAAATCGACCCTGGTCAGCCTGATCCCGCGTTTTTACGATGTGGATAGCGGCCGGGTGCTGGTTGACGGCGTGGAGACGCGCGAAATGTCGCAGGAGCATTTGCGCGCGAAGATCGGTTTTGTGCCGCAGAAGGCCGTGCTGTTCACAGGGACGATCAACGAGAATCTGCGCTATGGCAAGGAAGATGCTTCCGACGATGAGATCAGGCACGCGGCTGATGTGGCGCAGGCCAGTGAATTCATTGTAAACATGCCTGATGGTTTTCATTCGCTGATTGCTCAGGGTGGCACGAACGTTTCGGGTGGCCAGAAGCAGCGTCTTTCGATCGCCCGTGCCCTGGTGAGGAAACCGGAAATTTACATATTCGATGATACGTTCTCGGCACTTGACTTTAAGACTGACGCCCAATTACGGGCGGCTCTCAAAGGGGAGACTCGCGAGTCTACCGTGTTGATTGTCGCGCAACGGGTCAGCACAGTGATAGATGCGGATCAGATTATTGTCCTGGAGGAGGGGCATGTTGTTGGTATCGGCACCCACCAGGAATTGATGAAAACCTGCGATGTCTATCGTGAAATAGTCTATTCACAGCTTTCGGCGACGGAACTTGCGGAGGAAATCGCATGAGTCAGAGTAGTAATGTACAGCGCGCAAATAACCAGGGTGGCGGGGGAGGCCCCATGGGCCGAGGCGGCTGGGGCGCAATGGGCAGGCCAGTGGAGAAACCGAAGGACTTCTGGGGAGCGCTCAGGAGACTGCTTCAGTACTTCCTGCCACAAAGGATCCGCCTGTCAATTGTGCTGGTGGCGGCCATCCTCGGTACGGTGTTCAATATCGTTGGCCCCAAAATCCTGGGCCTGGCGACGACCAAACTCTTCGCTGGCCTGATCGCAAAATTTCAGGCGATCAGGCACGGCCTGCCAGCGCCTTCGGTTGATTTTGGCTATATTGGCAATGTTCTGCTGATCTTGCTTGGATTGTATATTATCAGCGCGATTTTCATGTTCATTCAACAGTATCTGATGGCCGGTGTGGCGCAGAGGACCGTCTACACACTGCGTAAAGAGGTGGATGAGAAGCTTTCACGCCTGCCGCTCAAGTACTTCGACGGACGCACCCATGGAGAGATCCTCAGCCGTGCCGTCAATGACATGGATAACATCAGCACCACGCTTCAACAGAGCGTGACGCAGTTAATCACCTCTGTCGTTTCTCTGCTCGGCGTGCTGGTAATGATGCTGACCATCAGTTGGGAATTGAGCCTGATCGTGCTGGTGACGCTTCCGCTGAGCATGTTTGTTATCACAAGCATTGCGAAGCGTTCGCAGAACTACTTCAGGAAACAGCAACGCTCGCTTGGCGATCTCAACGGCCATGTCGAAGAGATGTATACCGGTCACAAGATTGTCAAAGCCTTTGGGCACGAAGCCAAAGCGATTGCCCAATTTGACGAGTTCAATGAGAAACTGTATGACGCCGGCTGGAAGGCCCAATACGTCTCTGGCATTATTATGCCGCTCATGAGATTTGTTGGCAATATCGGCTATGTCTTTGTGGCAGTGGTCGGGGGTATTATGGTGACGCAGAACGCGATCTCCATCGGGGATGTGCAGGCATTTATTCAATATGCCCAACAGTTTACCCAGCCGATCACCATGCTGGCCAATATCGCTAACGTGATTCAGTCGTCTATGGCCTCGGCTGAGCGCATCTTTGAACTGCTGGACGAAGAGGAGCAGGTGCCCGAGGCAGTTGATGCTGTGGCGATTGAGGCTCCCCAGGGCGCTGTCGAGTTCCAGCATGTCCACTTTGGGTATAGCGAAGACAATATCCTGATGGAGGATATGAGTTTCAAAGTGAAGCCTGGACAAATGATCGCGATTGTCGGCCCGACCGGTGCCGGCAAAACAACCCTGGTCAATTTGCTGATGCGCTTCTACGAGGTCTATGACGGGAAGATTCTGGTTGATGGTATCGATATCACGCGACTCAAACGTGGTGACTTGCGCCGCACGTTCGGTATGGTACTGCAGGATACCTGGCTCTTCCAGGGAACCATTCACAACAATATCGCCTATGGGCGCGAAGACGCCAGCGAGGAAGAGATCGTGCGAGCCTCAAAAGCAGCCTATGCCGATCACTTTATCAGGACGCTGCCAGAAGGCTATAACATGGTTCTGAATGAGGAAGCCACGAACATCTCGCAGGGTCAGAGACAGTTGCTAACCATCGCGCGCGCGTTCCTGGCCGACCCTGAGATCCTGATTCTGGATGAAGCCACCAGCAGCGTTGATACCAGAACCGAACTGCTCATTCAAAAGGCCATGAGCGAGTTGATGAAGGGCAGAACGAATTTTGTGATTGCTCACCGCCTCTCCACGATTCGCGATGCTGACCTGATCCTGGTGATGAACCACGGCACCATCATCGAGACAGGGACCCACGAGGGGCTACTCGCACAGCATGGCTTCTACGCTAACCTGTACAACAGCCAGTTCAGAGGGCGCGTCCTCGAAGAGGAAGCGGTATAGAAAGATCTGTTCTACATTCAGTGGGAAGAAAGAGGGGAGCTTCTCCAACGGCCACACCGTTGGAGAAGCTCCCCTCTTTCTCACTCTAAACCAATTGTAAGGCATGTAAATAATGGGCGAACAGACGAAAACTCAGGAACTATTAGCAATTCTCCAAACGCGCTCGTGGACAAAAAATGAAGCACTGCCAATGTGGCTGAAAGCCATCGCCGAAGATGAAAGCGGCATCGCTGTATGGCAGCCAAAAACCAGGCTCCCTCATGAGGAACAACAGGACATAGAATCTCGCTAATAGTATAGTTTGTAGGGCGCAAGCGCCTCTTGCTTGAATGTAGCAAGCAAGAGCTGGGCATGTGTTCCTATGAAATCCTCATGGTGTTTCTTTGCCAGCGCAATGAGAGTTAGTATGATATACTCTTCATGGACATCAGCTTTTTCAAGCACATCCAGCATTACATTGATATCAGGTGCATCCGATCTTTGCAAAAGCTCAGCCTGACTGAGAAGATAGATAATTGCAGGGTAACAAAGGCGCGTATATTCTCCTTCGACTTGTGTCAACCAGTAACAGACGCCTTCAACGTTGCTCCCCCAGATGGAATACGTGCTCTTACCGAATTGAAGGGCAGCATCTTGATCTAAAAGCGCACGCACAAGGTAAGGCGTCAGGACAGCTACTTCTATGGCTCTCAACGTCACTGCGGCTTCTCGCCATCCAGGAAGATTAGGGTCCCCAAGGTGATAAATGAGGTCAGCAATGGCTGGCTCATTTTTGGGGTAACCAAGAAGGTGAAGCACGCGGATGGCCAGCGCCTGGCGCAGTTTTGTTCCTCCTCCTCTCAGGGTCTTGACCATAACATCAATGACCCCAGGATCAGAGGAACGCGCCAACTGATCAAGAAGCTGTTCTCCCTTTTGCTCATTTCCAGCTTCCACAGCTAGAGTAGCTTCATCTAGTAACTGTTCAAGTGTCTCTTCCATATTTAAGTCATAACGCCCTTTGTACTCTATCATTATCTAAATCGCTACAATTGTAGCATAAGCAACGGGCTTCTTCTAGCAAATAGCGAAGAGGCCTGAAATTATACGGTTTTTCCGCTTTTCTCTCTGCCAGGATGTCATAATCTGAAGCGAGAAGCCGGGCGAAATGGCCAGCTTCTCCTGACTACTCCCTATATGTTCGTGACTGTGCTCCAGGTGTCGTAGGTGTGACGAGGCAGGATATCGCCACCTTCATCTACGTGCTCACCGTTGGGAGCGAACGACGCACCTTGGATTTGTGAGGGAAAGACTTTAAAAGCACAGCCAGGCCGATGGAGTTGGTAAATGTTCCTTTTCAGTTCGCTATAGATGGGCATACTATCGGCCTTGCTAGCTGCCAACGAAATCCAATACGTACCAACAGCTCCACACTTAGCACAGTGTAGGGCAACTTTTTCCGTTGTATGGACATCTTGCCTATCAAGAATTTCACGCATCGGGCTCTCCCCCTAGCAACATAAGCTGTGATGAATGGTCATGTTGTTTAACTTTCCATGTAATCTGTGATATCAATGTAAATGCTAGAAACGTGAAAGCGCTCAGGAAAATGCTTCCGAACACTGCGATAGACAGCAAGGCGATTTTTGCCATCATAGTACCCCTTTGCATGCTTTCCCGCATGCTAATGATACTGATGTCCGTACGTCTTGCTGCCTTTGTAAAATGCTTGCTACCATCTTCGTGCTCCTTTTAGGTTAAGTATTCTGACACGATGATCTCGGCCTGGCGAATGTACAATGGTTTTTGCCTTGGAACATCGAGATCAATAATGTCTTTCACCCACGAAAGCTTGGCGAGGAGTCGCCTTGTTTCGATAATCTCCTCACAAATGCGCTTCCGCTCCCTAAAGTCAATCCAGGCCGTTGTGCAATAGAGGTATGACCAGAAGAACGCTTGAGCCTGAGCAGGTGCCTCAATTTTGACCCAGTAGTTATCCTCGTCATACGCGAGAACCAGTAAGTATCTGTCTGAGCCTAGAATCGACTTCTGGCAGAGCCTATACGTGGTTTCTCCAACCTCTATTTTGCTATAACCATGCTGGAACGCGAAGTCGTCATACGATATTCTTTGCTCCAAAGGGATTGGACCTGGAAAAATCGTTTGCGTAACCTGAAAGACTCCATTTTCGAATGTTGCGAATGAATGCACCGTGTGCCCCTTATCTGCCAGAGGCTCCTTGATTTTCTCATTACAAATATCTTCTATTCATAATGAAAGATAAGGATACCTTCTTACGTATTGAGAGAGTTCCTCCCTGGCCGAGAGAGGCTTTCTTTTACTGTACACCCTACTTCCTACAATCTGCTTACGGCTTTTGTAATACTTGATGTTCTCTTGAGTATCTTCAGGTAGCTACTCTCTCTATAAGCGAGCGGCAAGCTGCGCAACATATGCCCGTTCCTCCGTGCCGAACCAGGGTCCATCGCCGGCTGTGGCGTTATCTCGCATGCGTTCAGGCTGCGAGGTGGCCGGAATAGTCACATGGCAGCGCGGATCGCTCACAATCCATTTCAGCAGCGCCTGCGGCCAGTTTTTCACGCCAAAGGCTGCCAGAGGTGTGAGTTCCGCTTCGGAAGGCTGGCGCCGCAGCAGACTGCCCTCGCCAAACGGGCGCATCACGACCACACCCAGGCCCAGGTCTGCCGCCAGCGGCAGGATGCTGCGTTCGACTTCGCGCTCGCGCGGATTGTAGGGGATCTGAATGACGGTGATACGCCCGGTTTTCATCACCGTACTCAGTTCAGCGAACGCGCCGGGGCTATAGTGTGTTGCGCCGATGGCTGCGATAGTTCCGGCTTCTTTGAGCTTCTCCAGCAGTGGGAGGTACTCTTGCCACTGGACCAGGTTATGAATCTGGTAGAGATCGAGCGAGCCTCCGAAGAATTGCAGCGCTCGCGCAATCTGCTGCTGTGCCTCCTGCTTTGAGGGTGTCCAGACCTTGCTGGCAACCAGCGCGCTCGCCCTTCGCCCTTGCAGAGTCGCTCCCAGCACGCGTTCCGCCTCCCCATACATAGGTGAGGAGTCGAAGAAATTGGCTCCGGCCGCCAATGCCTGATCGACAATAGCACGCGCGCGAGCTTCGGCCTGCTGGTCACGCACATCAAACGTGCGCCAGGTACCCATGCCAATGACTGGCACTGTCAGGCCCGATGTTCCCAACAATCGTTTTTCCATGTTGTGTTGAGCAGCCCTTTCTATGTATCCTCTCTACCTTCACGCTTTATTGTTATCAAAACATCACACCTGATACGCGTAGGGACCGGGCACATCTGCACTTGACAAATCGCAAATTTTTCCCTATGATGATATATTATACCTCCTAAAATCCTCAAGAATAGCTGCACCGGCCCGTGCAGACAGATCAGGGCCGCTCATTACATGACAGCAGAGCAACTCCTGCAAGAACTCGAAACGTCTCCGCACGCCACCAGAATTCGTCGCATGGTCGAGCTTGGCCGGGCGGCAGCACACGATCCTGAAATGGCCGCCACTCTGGTTACCCTGGAAAAGGGCGATTTCTACGCGCGTTATCTCGCGCTCCACTCCTGCTTCGGCAGCTACGATGGCGCCCATATCCTGCGCGCGCTGGCCGATCCTTCGCGCCGTATTCGCGCCGTCGCGATCAGGCTGGACCCGCTGGCCTGTAGCGAAGAGCAATTGCGGCAGGCGCTGGCATTGGTACCTCGTGATGGTCGCCGGTCTTTGTTATGGAAGCTCCAGCACCACGGCTCTCACGCATTGATTGACGAATTCCTTGAACAACTGGCCGAGACGAACGACCCCCAATTGCGCCAGCTCCTGCCCCTCGGTTCCGCTACGCTTGTCCAACGCCACATCGCACGCCTGCAACCCACGCTGAGACTGGTCGATTGGCGTCGGCTCACGCGGCACCATCCGACAATCGCCTCTACACTGCTTCAGACCAGGGCCGAGGCGACCAGTAACCTTGATTTGCAACTCCTGGCTTTCGCGAACGGGATACTCCCCATTCTGGCGTATACCCGGCCAGATCAAGCCTTGCTGCTGGTTGAGGCCCTGATGCATACGATACCTCTCAACCGCCTCGATCTAGAGGTACTGATCCTGCAACGCCCTGAGCAAATGGTTGATCTGGCACTACAGGGAGAAGACCTGGACGAGATAGACTTCAGTTGTGTGGCACACTGGCTGGACAACGCGCGCCTGTTTGCTCTCCGTGAAACTCATCCAACGACGCTGGGCTACTACGGCACCGAGACGTGGCTGCGCCGTATGAAACCGGAAAGACGCGCGCTGATCTATGCTACATTTGCGCATAGCTGGCGTAATGCACAAGGTTGCATCTCAGCAGATATCATAGCCCTGCTTCCTCGCCCTATGCGCGAGCAGGAAGGACGACGCCACCTGGCATTGTCGACGCTCGTAGCCCATCCCGAAAAGCGTTTGCCCTACGCGGCTTTTTTAGTCTGGGAGGAAGCTCGCCGCGTGCTCGATGCATTTCTGCACGATCCCAGCCGGGGCATACGCACTCTTGCCTTATGCACATTGATTCAGGCGGTACGTTATGAGCGCGACCGCTTACCCGAAGCGCTGGCAATTGTGCGCGCACACATGCATGAACCAGACCCGGTATATGGGGCCATGATAGACAGCCTGGCAGAGTTACCACGCAGCATCTGGAGGAGAGAGCATCTGGGCGCTCTTGAACAGATCATGCAGGGCGCCATCAACGCCTTTGACGCCTCATCATCCACCATCGGGATGTTACTGCACCTGCTCATCAGGCTAATAACCTGCGCGCCAGAGTGGAGCGCCGCCCAGATCGTGATAGTCGCGCAGGCTCGTGGTCTCATATCTCGCCACGGGTGCATCGAGGACCAGATCTCGGATGCCGGCATGCGCCAGATCGGGCCGGCCCTGCGCCCGGTGCTCACCTCCTGGGTAGCGCAAGAGAGCTGGGATACCCTCATCTATGTCATCGCGCTGTTTGGCAAGCGGGTGCGGGCGTTTGACGCCTTGCTGGATATACTCGAACTGGCGCTCACCCAAAATCGCTCCTTACAACATAACTCCTTCCAATTTGGCGAGACGGCACTGGTAACCATCAGCAAATATCGGCCAGCGCGCGCTGCGCAGCTCATCCCCCGGCTTCTTGAGAGCCAGAGCGACTGGATCACCTATCCAACCGTAGTGACCTATCTGCATCGCTATCGTCAGGACCTGCTCACGCCCTTCCTCGCGCGGAAGAAGTACAGCGACCTCTTTAGCAACATAGACATTAGAGAGGAGAGATATCGCAGGAGAAGGCGCAAATCTCAACCGCTGACGAGAGGCTTCGCGCGCTGGACCGCGCGGCAGCAGGTCCGTTTCGCACGCACGCTGCTCAGGGTCATCAACGATACGTCCAGCAACCAGCAAACGATCATGCGGGCCATCGCGCAACTAGCCGCCCTGCCTGCTGTTCCCGCCAGGCACTTGATCGCCCTGGCAAACGACCAGCGTCCGCTTGTGCGCGATACGTCCTTGATGCTTTTGAGGAGGCTCGATGGCGGGCAAGGCATCCCGGTCTTGCAAGCCGCGCTGCACGACCAGCGAGCCGTGCGCGCCATTTACGCCCTGCGGCCATTTTTGCTGGCCGCCCCAGCTCACGGAACGCTGACCCTGTTACGAGCCATTCCATTCACGAAAGTGACGATTGCCAAAGAGGTAGTACGACTGCTGGGCGAACTGCCCGGTGAGGAGGCCTATCAAGAGCTACTGCAACTGGATCGTCAAGATCTGCACCGCGATGTACGCGTCGCCCTGATGCGCGCGCTCTGGCGGCACCTGGAGCGCGATGAGGCGTGGTCCATCCTGGAACGCGAGGCCAGATCGGCCGATAAGACCATCGCGCTGAGCACGGCGCGCATAGGGAGTGGTCATACCCTGGCACAGGCCTATCACGCCCGAAAACGCTTCCGGGGCAGCCAGTACCATCAACAGCCCATATACAGTTTTTTCCGCTTCTCCGAGTGGAATACCATTACCCTGACGCATATCGAGGGGGAACATCTGTCGCTCAAAGCCCAGCAGCGACTGATGCGTCTCTTCGCGCTCCTGTTAGCTCGGCCAGAAGTGGATATGCGCGCCGCAGTGCTCAAGGGCTGCACGCGCTTGCCAGAGGCCGACGAAGGCCAGGCGCTGCTCTCACAACTGCTGTCAGTCATGGACACGGAGCACGATGATATGTGTGTAGCAGCAGCGAGCGCGATCTTTGGCACCTGCGTAGCCAGCGACGCTCCAATGATTGGAGCGGCCAGCGGGCACCTGGCCCCCAATCGCTGCGCGCTGCTGGCGATTGTCCAGGTGCTACAAAAGGCGCTTCCCATCAACAGGCGGCAGCTTGTTGCGGTCGTGAGGGCTATGATAGAGGCGCTGGCCGCCGATCCACTCACCATCGGACTACGTATTGAGCTGGCCTTCGTCTCGCTTCCCTGGGATGAGGTGGCGCAGTTGTTGGCAGAGACAGCATCGGCAGGAGCCTTGCACGCGGATGCACTTCACCAGGCATGCAGTATGCTCGATCGCGTGATAGACAGATACGGAGCAGTCAGCCGGCCTGATAGCAAGGAGATGGTCCGCCTGGAGAAGGTGCTAGCCACGAGCCAGGATGAGCGCCTGCGCAGGATCGCGCTCGCCGCTCTCGTTGCGCAGGTTGAAGGGCCTGCTGGCTGGAACGCAGAGCAACGCGGGCGCCTGCAAACCTACCGTGCCGACCCATCCGTGCTGGTGGCAGCGGCGGCACAATTCACTATGCTGCCTCATGAAGAAGAGTAGTGTTGCGACCGCCCTCACGTGACAAGGGAGACGCTCTCTTCGTAGCTGCGCGATTTATAGCGCGTGTGCTGGCTTGACCCGCGCGCTCAAGCGCGCCGCTACGAAAGGAGGAGCGCCAAAGTGTAGTGGCGTCCCTCGCGGACTCCCTGTTCCAACCCGGTGGTACATGACCAGACCTTAGCCAGGATGCTTATCAGATATAGAAACTTTCCAGACTATATGTTCCCAAGGCCAGGGAAAGCTCGCCTCCGTGATGGATCTCATGTTCAAGGACATGCCAGACAATCCACTGGCGGGTGTGAGGAGACGCTTCTTCCAGCCCTTGATCCCGTAGCCATGCCTGGTGAGAGGCCGGGGGTAAAAAAAGCTGCTCCAGATCAGCGGAAGTCCAGTGGTCCAGGGCAGAGGAGATCACGTGCCAGCTCTTCTCAAACATGGCGACCAGTGAAGCTGCCTTGTACACGGCTGGCTCGTCATGGTCCTCGTCATCGTTCCAGTCAAGGTCAGGGTCTCCTTCACCCATCCAGAGGTGAAACCAGTTGAAGCGCGCACCGATCATATGGTCGAGAAGCTGGCCTATCGATCTGCCATTTGGCGCAATAGGAAGGGCAAGTTGCGCGGATGAAAGCTGGGCGATGGTTTTGACGAGGGCTTGCTGATAGTTCTCCCACCCTTGTTTGTAAAACGTGACGAGGGGAGATGCCTGTTCTGTCATAGGTATCTGCTCCTTGTTTCCGATGATGTGCTCCCATGAGCGAGAGCATGAGTATTGTAACATGGAGGAGGGGCCAAAACTTCTTCAATCTTGCTTTTTGCCGAACCTATAGTCCCTTTTCCTGCTATGAACGGGGTCAGAGCCGTAAGCAGGCGAAGCCGGTGAAATGCCCGGCTTCTTGCTCTAGATTCCGCATGGGTCGGCCCAGCAACAACGCTTTTAGCGCACGGCCAGAAGCACGCGGTTATCCAGTTCTTGCCAGCAGACGCCGGCTTCGTGAAATCCGGCATTGCGTAGCGCCGCCTCGTGCAGGTCCAGCGTCTGCCACACCTCGCCGTGCTCTCGCCAGTGAAAGCGCCGCTCACGCTCTGCGAACAGTTCCGTGAGGGCTGGCTCCTGCTCCAGCGCGTCCCACCAGCGCGTCCAGGTCTCGCCTCCCTGCTGGGCAATAGCTTGCTCCTGGCGCCGGGACACGTGTTCTGCCACCGCCTGCAAGCTCGACTGCTGGGGAGGAAAGCTGAAATGATCCCCGTTAAGAAACAGACCGCCGGGACGTATCAAAGTCGCCAGTTGCTGGTAAAGCGGGAGCAGGGTCTCCGGGCGTAACCAGTGGAGAGCCGTCGTCGTCAACACTGCATCCACCTGGGCGACATCCAGGCCGGATTGCCAGGCTGGATCACGAATATCAGCTTCGATCCAGCGCAAACGCCCATCCATATCCCCCAGAGCATTACGCCCAAGGGTCAGCAGAACCGGATCTAGATCGACGGCCAGGCAACGCGCGGCAGGAAAACGGGTAAGCAGGCGCTGGCTCAAAGAGCCTGGTCCGCACGCAAGATCCAGCGCAACGAAAGAGGGAGGCAGCAGCACCTCCAACGCATCAAGCATCACCGTAAAACGTGCCTCGCGCGAGGGCAAATATCCCGCTTGCTGGCGATCCCAGCGCTCAAGCCATGCGCCCCAGTCGATGCCCTGACCAGTGTATGGAGTGTTCTCCACTCGCACACCTCGCTTTCTGTGGAAAATCGCTAGTTTTTGATGCTCATCGGAAAGAGCAAGAAGACCTCACGGTATCTCTGCTCCTTTTATATCACATCAGACCAGGTGCTTTACACAGTATATGAGCTGTGATAAATCTTTTCAATTGACAGATTTTCCAACATATATTCAAAATAGCTTTATTTTCTGTCTTCGATGTGGTATTATATGTCAGGAAAGCAGTCAATATAGTGAAATTTGATGGAAAGGGCCACACAATGTATGCTGTTATCTAGTGAGAACGACATTCGGCGTTACATCATTGAAGAGCTTGCAGCGGTGCGGGCTACCAATATAGCAAGTATCGAATCCGAAATCGCGAGCGGTGGAGGGGATCTGGAAGTGGACTCTTTGCAAGCGGCCTCCGTTATTGGTGGTTTAGAAGGAAAGCTTCATTGCCGGTTACCAGGGATCGAGGATCTTGAGCCTAAACAAATGATAACTGTGCGAAAACTGACGGAACTGGTGACGAAAAAGCTCCATGGACTCCAGCAGTGAAGCTCTCAACGACAGTTGAAAACATCTTCAAAGAGATACTGAGGAGTAGACGGTTATGACACATACCGTTAACGAGCGTAATCTTTCTTTAGCATGGCTTGGTGCTATGGAACATCTCTTCGATCACAAAGGCATTGATACGAACCTTGTGGTTACCATCACTGATGTCAGTGAAGAAAATATCAAGGTACGTGAGGAACTCGATAGTTTCATCGCCGCACGGAAAGCCTCAGGGAAGGATAAGGATAAAGGTATGGCAATGGCTACCGTTGCAAACACTATCTTCCCCGAATCGCTGTATATCCCAAAGCTTGGAGATAGAGCCAGACAGCATCTCTATAACACTTATGAGCAGGCATATCCAGTGATTCACCGGATACGAGCCAATTGCCACGGCACTTACTTTTATCGCATGATGCACTGGTCGCCCAAAGATGATAAAAACAACAAAAATGCTCAGCATAAGAAACAAGGGATAAACCAGATTGAGAGGGTCATCACAACGCTAAGAAGAGAGCTGGCTAAACCTAATACGCTCAGCAGCATATATGAAGTCGGCATTTGTGGAGTTACGGATGGGCTTGCTAAAGATCTTTCCATAGTACCCCCTGGCGGCGACATACGGATACAAGATCCAGATCAGGCTGTACATACCAGGGGTTTTCCCTGCCTGAGCCACATCAGCCTCACCTACACCAGAGGCCGTCTACATTTGACGGCACTGTACCGCAATCAACACTTTATTCATAAGGCGTATGGAAACTATCTGGGTCTTTGCCGTCTACTCAACTTCATCTGTCGCGAGGCCGGCTGTGAACCTGGCGAACTGGTGTGTATCGCGACTCATGCGGATGCGGAACTTCCTTCGAACAAACGGGTTATTGCATCTCTTATCCAGCGTTGCCGGAATGTAGTCAATGAAGTGCAATGGGTGTAGAGCCATAAGGAGTCTATCAGCATGTCCTCAGAGCAAGCAATACACAGCAACGACCTAGCCGATCTCCACTTCGCCTGTGGTGTAGACATCACTGAACTTGATGCCTTCGCGCGCGCGCTCCAGCATGGTGGAAAGCACTTTCTCAAACGTGTCTATACTAAGGCCGAACTTGACTTCTGTCGTGGGCGGCTGCCTCAGCTAGCGGCACGTTTCGCAGCAAAGGAGGCAGTCTCAAAGGCACTGGGTACCGGACTTCGGGGTATTAGCTGGAATGATATAGAGGTACTCTCGACCCAGGAAGGCTGCCCATACGTTTCACTCTATGGACGTGCAGAGCAACGCGCAAAGTATATGGGTCTCCATCACTGGCGCGTCAGTCTCTCTCATAGTGAGCATCTGGCCATCGCGTTCGTTATCGCATCGCACATAGATCTCCGGGCCAGTAGTGTCGTTGGCTGGCAGACAGCCGGAACCTGAGAACGGATAAATACATATACGTTATTGGAGGGATACCTGTCATGAGTGACATGATACAGAAACCGGATCAAGCCAAGGAGGCTGAGGAACAGCAACAGCTCAGCCAGCGCCTACGAGAGGCGCGTGAATATCTGGGCCTTTCACAAGAGTTTGTTGGGGACTACCTGGATATACCGCGTGCTTCCATTTCAGCTATGGAGACAGGCAAGCGGAAAGTGAGTGGACTGGAACTCAAGCAGTTGGCACGACTTTACAAAGTATCCGTTGCCGCACTGCTAGGTGAAGATGATCTTGCTCAGGAGGAACCAAAGCAGGAAGCTATCTTCCGCGCATTATATAGAACTACACGTGATCTAAGTGATCAGGACCGTGAGCAGGTCCTGCGTTTTGCGCAATTTCTACAACAGGCTGGACGTGCGTCTTATCTAACAGATACAATGGAGGAAGAATAGAGGCAGATAGTGAAACGTATTAACGTTTTCTTCTTATTATGAGTAAGGAGCAGTTCCATGCCCAGAGGCACATCTTCTCCAGCACAACAGGCTCGTAGGCGTGGTATGTTTGAAGCGGCGCGCCAGCATGGATTGTTAGGAACAGATCGTAGTCAGCGTATTCCTATCTTCACCCTCATTCAACAAAGTGAATGCTGGTTGATGTTTCAGCCACTTGACCATCTCTACGGAGTCTACCTCTACGACCAGGCATCGGCCGGTATATTGATAAACGTCAATCATCCTCTCAATCTACAACGTTTTACGGCGGCTCACGAGTATGGACACTATATTTTAGGCCACGGTTCCAGCTTCGATGTCATGGAGCAGATACAACCAGGCCACCGATTGGGTACCCAGCAAGAGATAGAGGCTCAGGCATTCGCCGCCCATTTTCTCATGCCATTACAGCTCGTCAATACCTGTCTTCAAAGAATGGGGCTAACAATTTCTCCGCCTCAGATAACACCAGAACAAGTCTATCGCCTTTCGCTTGAACTAGGCGCAAGTTATACAGCGGTCGTGAACCATCTTGTAACCCTCAACAAAATTACTCACAGTATAGCCAGCATTCTCAACCAGAAACTTCCTAAGGATATCAAAGCTAAGATTGGTAAAGGCAGGCGTCCACAAGACCCCTGGGCAGATGTATGGGAGCTTGAGTCACATGATACAGGTCATGTAATCTATCCCCGTATCCTCGACGAGATACATATCCACTTGCCAGAAACCGGGTCACCAAACCAGACCTGGATGTTAGCCGATCCTGATAGCATAGCAAGCACCAGCCAGGAACCAGTGGTCCTGGTGCATGATGAACTTGAGCGCTATAGCTCAGCGCCAGTCAAGCATCACTTCATCTTCAGAGTTCTCCAGCCAGGGCGGTCTCATATTTGCCTCACGCTTTTACCTTCTCATAGCTCTACAGCTTCATCGCCAGAACTATTTGAAATCACATTACAGGTACTTGAGGACTCAAACAGTTCTGCTCAAAGAGGCTTGAGTGAACAGCAAAAGCGAATGCTCCTGTTTTCATAGCCTCATGCTATACCATTGGAGACGTGGTTTTCGCCCATTGCAGCCAGCTCGTTGCCCAAAACACACCCGCATGGGCAATGATAGTTTTCGCCTGCTCTATAAATCCGCGCCTGCGCAATGCCTCGGCGGCGAGCACCGCGCCCCATTCAGCATAAGCAGGTGGTAGAGTCAGCACATCCTCAGCGATTGCCATCAGTTCAGGCGCCGTCATACAGAGCGTCAACCGTAGCACATTATCTACCAGCCTTTGCCATATTTTTTCCCACTCTTCATATGGATAAATACGCAAATCGGCGGAACTCTTAACCGGCTGGCTCCCAGCGTTATCCATCTCAATATGCTCAACTTCTTGCCAGTGACGCTGGTAGACGTGCAGAGAATCACTAATGTGCGTATAAGTACCTACCTCAACTCCCAACCAGCCTGCTATAATCTCCTGCAACGTAGTGAACTGGATAAAATTGTAAGGTGTGCCCCAGATCAGGTCGTTTGAACGCATGAGCTGCAACCATTCGAGTTTTCCATCCCGAATCATGAGGTGGCTGAGCAAGTTACAGGGAACATCTTTTGAACGCGGCTCCGGATCTGGTAGATCGCTCGTACTATTCCATAGCTGCAATACGACCTGCCGGCTATGTGGGATATGGCGCAGGGCTTCATAGCCTGCTTTCACCTGGTCTAAACGCTTCTCAGCGAGTTGAACTTCGTGGCGGAGACGGGGAACAGCATATTCGCTCAGGAGGGGTTGGCAACCCAGCCGGTATCCATACGCCCCGAACAATACACGCGTATCCACGTCCGTAAACCGTTTCATGCGAGGGTTCCAGAAGCTTAAAAAGTCTGCATCATTAGCGCCAGATATAATCCAGATAGCTTCTGCCAGAGCAAATGCCGGATTGATAGGACGGGCATAGACCAGGCGTTGCCGGGGATCGCTGATGACAAACGCGCAGTGGAGCAACTCACGCGTCGTCTGATCGCGACTCTCTTGCACCTCACCAGCAGCAGATAATTTTCGCAAGGCCTGTCGCCAGACGGTATCGGCGTTTGTTCCTTCGAAGCATATCATACAGTGGCTCCCTTTCTATTAACAGCGCGACTGTAAAGACGTTCTCTCCTACCGCACAGCAAATAATACAGGTTTCGATGCCGTAAATTTCCGTCTTCCTCGTCCTGTTCCTTCACTGATCTTGATATACTTATGAAACTCGCAGAGGCAGTTCTGAATATTTGCCAGGGAAATATCTTGCACCCTGTCATTTTCATCCGAGAGAAAGGGGAAATCCAGACCCAGGCGCTGAAATTCTTCGTGTTGATGCTGGCGTAACCAGCACATCACCTCCAGTGGTTCCACGTCCACATCTTCCTGTAACAGCATCTTGATCCCACGCAGCGCTCCCGGCCCAGGACTTGCCCAATCGTTATGTGAGTAAGGTAAAAGTGGAACATTCCCATACACTCTGAGTGGGTAGAGCAGGTCGACCAGTACTTGATAGGCCAGGAAGTTCCCAAAGCCATGGGCCGAACGCAACACCTCGTATACCTCCGCAGGGCTGCTACTGCGCTCAATACGCCCGTAGAAGTTCCCAAAACTCTGGTCAAGAAGGGCAAACAAGCGTACCACGTTTTCTACCTTGTCCTTTGATCCCATGCTGGTATAAGCGCTTACCATATAGGCTCCAGTAAAAGGTGGCTCGCCCTTCTCTCGTATCTCTTTCAGCACGCGCTCCAGTTGTGCCGGATCAAAAACAGCCAACCACTGGAAGCCGAGAGCCTTATGGCTCTCAGAACGGCCGATGAGGCGATAGAGCATGGTGTTGAAAATTTTATCTGGTTTAGGAGCCTCTTTCTCTAAAATCTCCTGTATAACATACTGTGTCCCTGGATCAAGCTCGCGGTATATATTTGTAAAGCGCTCGCTCTGCATAATCTGGTCTTGTGTCCAGGGAGGAGGAAGCTTCTGCACGAAACGCCCGTGCCAGATACACTGGCGTTCGCAAATGAATTGCCAAAATAAATCGAGACGATCACGTTGAAAACGTATATACATGAGTACAACCTCTACAAAGGATGATATGGCAGGGCTAATATATTCAAGAGTTGAGCCCAGGTCTGTTCTAAAGGACCATCATTGCTTAGCTCATGGACAATGATGCCAGCTTGTTGCTCTGCCGCAATAATCTCGCGGTAGTACGTATCCAGTTTAATGTGTAGCTCGGAGTCTACCTCATGCGGTTTCAGGCTGGTACTTCTGGTAACATAGATGATAACAGGAGAGGGTAACGCAGCGAGAAACTGCTGCTCAGGATAGACAAGCGTCCAGGCCAGCTCAGGGGATAGATGTTGTCTTGAGTAGCCATACGTGCTCCACCAGTAGCGGTCCAGGATAACATAACCTCCGCTAGCAAGCATGGGACCTATATGGGTCAGGATTGCATCAATATGGGCAGCGACATGGAGTAGTTGCAGTGCGGGTGGCGCAATTTGATCGGGTGACGGAGCATCTGTAATCTGGCGATGGTGGAAGCGGTAGACCCATTCACCCAGTGTGTGTGGCAGAGCGCCAGGAAACGAACCCGCATAGAGGGACAACCCAGGGACCTGTTGGCGGAAATAGGCTGCCAGGAAGCGAGCCAGGGTTGTTTTACCGGCTCCGTCCACGCCTTCAAACACAATAAAGCGTGGTACCAGCGGAGAACTGGGGGATGGCTGCATATCCATAAAGAAGCTCTCCCTCCATATCGTTCTACACCTACATCGAGATTTGCTATCCTGCTTGCAGGTTAATCTTGTATTCAAGTAAGCGTGCAACAGAACAGCTATTGAATATATCATAGCATAAAATCTAAGAAATGTATAGAGGTAGAAAGCACCAATTATAGCGCTTGAATGCTTACAACGGTCTCATAAACCTGAATAGCTGATAAGGGAGAGCTATCGTATAGAAAAGGCGCTCGCTTACGATGACGTTGCGACAGCAACGTTTCCACTATGATAAAATTATGATAAAGCGGTGATAACATCTAGCACGAAGACGTATTACTATCACACCTACATGCCGTTGGAGGCTATAAAACGTAAGGATGCAAGATCCATATTTTATACTATCCCACTCACCCACGTTCAATTGAACATATGCCACAGTAAGGAGTCATCATTATGGGATTGCTAGTTGACCATATCAATAAATCGTTCGCGCAACTTCACGTCATCACAGACCTGTCTATGGAAGTCAGGGAGGGCGCGATCTTTGGCTTTCTGGGCGCGAACGGCGCCGGAAAAACCACCACCATGCGCATGATCCTCGATATCCTGCGGCCCGATAGTGGGCGCATCACCTGGAATGACAAAGATGTACGCGAGGTACCCCGGCGCAACTGGGGCTACCTGCCGGAAGAGCGCGGCCTCTACCCCAAAGAGGGGGTCGAGGAACAGTTGCTCTTCCTGGCACGCCTGAACGGTTTATCGAAGCCCACAGCCAAAAAGCACCTGGACGAATGGCTTGAGCGCTTTCAGATCACCGGGTACCGCAAAAAGAAGGTCGAAGAACTCTCCAAGGGCAATCAGCAAAAGATCCAGTTTCTGGCCACCATCATCCATGACCCCTTGATCTTGATCATGGACGAGCCATTCAGCGGGCTGGACCCGGTCAACGCGAACACGCTCAAAGAGGCGTTTCTAGAGATGCACCGCCGGGGCAAGACGATCATCTTCTCGACGCACCAGCTAGAGCAGGTCGAGGAACTCTGCGAGGATATCCTGATCATCAACAAAGGCCAGACCATCATCCAGGGCAACGTACGCGAGATCAAACGCCAGCACGGGCGCAACATGGTGCGTCTCAAGCTCGATAACGACCCGGAGGCCCTCTGGCTGGATACGCTGGAAGGCATCCATGTGATGAAACGCCGGCAGGATTATATCGAGATGCAGATCCAGGCCAACCTCAACCCCAATCTGATCGTGGAGGCCGCGCTGAGTCACGGCGGGATCATTAGCCGCTTCGAGCTGGCCGAACCATCCCTGACCGACATCTTCATCGCATCCGTCGGCCAGAGCGGGATGCCAGATGTTCCACAGGCGCTACCAGCGCAGGCAGGAGGCATGAAATAATGGCGAAAAATACCCTGACAACACCAACACAGCAGGCGCCGGAGCAGGAGCCGCAGGCCACAGCCGTCAGTTTAGGTCGCGACGCCCGGCAAAACACCCTGCGCAATATCGGCCTGATTATCGAGCACGAGTATAAGAAACGCCTGACGCAGCGGAGTTTCATTATCAGTACCATCATCATCCTGGTGCTGATTGTGATCGGGGCCTGCGTGCCGACCATTATCCAGTACTTCACGGCCAACTCAAACTCGCAGACGAAGGTCGTAGTTGTGAATAACGCGGGCAGCATCGCCGGCATGAACGACACTGCGCTGCAACACTACGTCGATAGCTCGCTCAATGGCACGGCATCCGGGCAGAGCGCTTCCGGGAAAGCGCAATTCGCCGTCTCCACGGCATCGACCGCGAGCAGTGACAACCTGCAGAAACAGGTGAAAGACGGCACACTGGGCATTCTACTGGTGCTGGATCGTGCGCCAGACCAGGATGTGCATTTTACCTATTACACCAGTTCGTCAGACACCGGCAACACCTCCCAGGTGCAGACGCTCGCGGGTCAACTGAGCCTGCTCGACAGGTCGTCTCGCCTGGGCTTGAGCGCGGATCAAACAAGCAAGCTCTTTGCGCAACCAGCATTTTCGGTGGTGAACCTGGGGCAGACGCAAGATAAACGTTCGGTTGGCGATATCGTCGCCGGGTATATCATTGCCTACGCGGGCATCATCCTGATCTTCATGTCGGTGTATCTCTACGGAATGAGCGTGGCTATGGGTGTCGCCGAGGAGAAGGGCAGCCGCATTATGGAGATCCTGGTGAACGCCGCCACGCCTCTACAATTGATGGCCGGCAAAATCATCGGCATCGGCGCGGCCGGTCTGACACAGATGGCGGCGTTCGTGGTAGTAGGCATTACCGCGCTGCTGTTGCAGACACCCTTAAAGGCCGCGCTCTTAGGCGGCAATACTGGCGGGCTGAGCTTGAATATCACCGGCAACGTCATCACACTGCTGCTGCTACTGCTGGTGTACTTTATCCTGGGCTTCCTGCTGTATGCCACGCTATTCGCCGCCATGGGCGCGCTGGTCAAACGACAGGACGAGGTGCAGAACGCGGTGCAGCCCCTCACCTGGCTGTTCATGATCGGCTACTTTGTCAGCTTCTTTGGCATCTCTAGCCCCGACGCGACGTGGGTCAGAGTGATCTCATACATTCCCTTCTGGACGCCTACCACCATGCTGATGCGTGTTGGCGCTGGCGGCGTCGCCGGCTGGGAGATCGGGCTCACCATCGGGCTGATGCTGATCGCTATCGTCATCTGCACAGCCTTCGCGGCTCGCATCTACCGCGCCGGCGTCCTGATGTATGGGCAGAAGCCCGGTCTGGGCCAACTGATCAGGCTGGCGCGCACGAAATGAGTGGCATTTTCATGGCCTTCGCCAACGTCCGCTGGAGCGTATTCAACCCGTTACAATTTGAAAGGAAGATAGGCATGCACATGATACGATTTCCCAAAAACGACATTATCTCCCTGGTCGAGGAGGCACCTCGCTACGACCTTGGTGAAAGCGTCGGGCCAGACCTGCAACTCGGCGCATTGCTGGATGCGTCGGGCCAGGCGAGCCTGGGTGACCTGCCGCTCGGCTATGCGACGGCTGCGGGCGACCCTCGGCTCCGCAAGGCGATTGCAGATGCGCACGGAGTGAACGCCGACGATGTCGTTGTCACAATGGGTGGCATGCACGCGTTGTTTCTTATCGCCTTTCTCCTCTGCGAGCGTGATGCTGAGGCGGTGACGACTTCACCGCTTTTTCCTCAGGCGCGCACTGCTCTGGATGTTGTTGGCGCGCACGTGCGTCTCCTGCCGCTCTCCTTTGATAAAGGCTACCAGCTCGATCCGGCTGATCTTCGCGAGCACCTCTCGCCCTCAACCAAACTGGTGAGCCTGGCCTCGCCGCAAAATCCTTCAGGCGTTGCCATTCCCTCACAAACGCTCTGCGAAGTCCTGGCTTTGCTGGAAGAGCGGTGTCCGGGGGCCTATCTGTTGGTAGATGAGACCTATCGTGAGGCAGCCTATGGGGATGATCCTGTCGCCAGAAGTGTAGCGGCTCTGAGCCCAAAAGTCATTTCCGTCGCGTCACTGTCCAAGTGCCATGGCGCACCCGGATTACGACTCGGCTGGGCGATTACGCAAGATCCAGTGCTTCGTGAGCAATTGGTGCTCGGCAAGTTCAATACGGTGATTTCCTGCTCGCCCGTCTGTGAAGCCCTGGCGCTGAAGGTTCTTGAGCAGCGCGATCGCATCATTGCCGAACGCCGCCGGTCGCTGGCGGAAGGTCTCGCGAGAACAACAGAGTGGGTACGGGAGAACCAGGAGTTTGTCGAGTGGGTCCAACCTGATGCAGGGGCGATCTGCTGCGTGCGCTTGAAGCCCTCGATCTTTGATGACGGTGCTGTGAGCCGCTTTTACGACGCCCTGGCACGCGAGGGTGTCAGGGTGGCTAATGGCACCTGGTTCGGCGATGAGGCGCACGTCTTTCGCCTGGGCTTCGGCCTTCTTTCGATGTCCGATCTTCATATCGCCTTGAACGCTCTCTCCACAGCACTAAAGCAAACGGTACACGCGGACATCTGAAAAGGAGATCCACCCATGTCATCATCTTCACCCGATCACAAAGCAGTGGTGCGCCAGGAATTCACGCAGCAGGCGCAGACATACGCTGCCAATCCTCTGATCAGGAACCAGGATCGCCTCGCCGCCCTCGTCCAGGCCGTTCACCCTCAACCTGGAGCACGCGTCCTGGATGTCGCAACCGGTCCTGGTTACGTTGCTGCCGCGTTCGCAGAGGTGGGGTGCGAGGTCGTGGGCCTTGATCTCACCCCCGCTCCACTTGCGCTCGCCGAACAGATGCGCGAGGCGCGCGGCCTGACCAACCTGCACTTTCAACTGGGCGACGCCGAACAGATCCCCTGGGCTTCGCCAACGTTTAATATCGTCGTCTCTCGCTACGCCCTTCATCACTGCGAAGACCCACAGCGCGTGCTTACAGAAATGGCTCGCGTCTGTCATTTCCAGGGAATGGTTGTGATCCAGGACCTCATCGTGAGCGAGTTTCCCGCCCGTGCCGCTTACCAGAACCGCTTTGAGCAGCTTCGCGACACCTCGCACACCCGCGCACTGCCTCTCAGCGAACTCCTGGCCCTCTTTACCATCTGTGGTCTGGAAGTCGAGAAGGTGATCACCAATCGTCTGACCATGCTCCTTGAAGCCTGGCTGGCAAACGCGCACACCTCCCCAGAACGAGCCTCGCAGGTACGCGAGCTGATCGAGCAGGATGAACAGCAGGATCTCAGCGGCACACATCCCTTTCGTGATCAGGAAATGGTCTCCTTTTACCAACGCATCGCAACCGTGATTGCGCGGAAGATCGCACATCGGTAAACTCCCGCAGCATGCAGGCGCGCTCTGTCCTGCCTAACTTCAGGTATGCCTGGCACTCGTACTCCAGGGAGAGAACCAGGATGCGCATCCCCTCATAATCCACAATGCGCGTATGGCGTTGGAGATCTACCGGGTCCTCCCAGGCGCCATGCGCGAGCCGCTTCTGCATGTCGCCCATCAGTTCTACCTGCACGCCGTCGATCAGCAGCGCGCCAAAGTGAATAGCTGGCAGTGGCATCGCTTGTCGGTCCAATCCATACGCTGCAAGATCGAGGAGGGACTTGGCAAACGTATGGCGCAGATCATGTGGACCCAAAGGAGAGGGAAGTTTTGCTGCCTGACCGAGTTTGGCAATGATCTCACGAATACCGCGTTCGGTCAGGGGACCGCGCTGACCGAGAAAGAGATGCCCATCTGGCCAGCGACTCCAGAACGCAACAGGCTCACCCTGGACTCGCGCTCGCTCGCGCCAGCGTTCGGCCACCTGTTGGCGGTGGGTGAAATAGGTATCGAGCGGTTCACGGGCTTCCTGGATCAGCGGGATCTCGCGATGTTTGAGTCCCTTGCCTCGACGAATGATGAGCAACCCGCGCCGTGCGGAGATCTGCACATCAGGCGATTGACAGACTGCTCACTCTCCGGTATACTTCATTTATAATACGTTCGACGATATAACGTTGAACGGACATTACTTGTTTGGAGTAGGTAGGTATGGATACTTTCAATCTGGGTCGATTTTCTGACCCGCCCATTCTTATCCTGGCAAGTCTCGCGGGGAGTCCCAAGCATGGGTACGCCATCATGGAGGATATTGAAGCCTTTGCGGGTGTCCACCTGGGACCGGGAACCTTGTATGGTGCCATTGCCCGTCTGGAGACACAGGGACTCATTGAGCCGCTGCCAGCCGAGGAGCGGCGGCGACCCTATCGTTTAACAGCTACCGGGATCGCGTTCCTGCACAAGCAACTCGCAGAATTGGAAACATTTGCGAGTATGGGTTTACAAAGGTTAGCACGCATATGAATATCCAACGCTCTTTGGTACGTCTCTATCCGCGCACCTGGCGGGAGCGCTATGAGGCGGAAGTGCTGGCCATGCTGGAACAGCGCTCGCTCTCCTTCACTGATGGAATGAACCTCTTTTTCGGTGCCCTCGATGCCCAACTGCACCCGCATTTGGGCACGACTGGCATGGCATTGTATGAAAGGATGCTTGCTATGTTCCTGACACTGCGTCGCTCGCTCCTCACCATTTTCTGCGCCTTTATCGGCTTTGTCCTCGCTGGCTGGGCCTTTCAGAAGATGACCGAATACGACGATTTTGTTGCTGTAGCCCGCACACACAGCGTTGTGGGTCTCTCTTTTAACCTCGTCGTGATTGGTGCGGTCGTCGCATTGTTGGCGATTCTGGTTGGTGGTCTACCCATTGTCATGGGGGTGATCAGGTCCGCGCTCGCGCACAAGCGACGCGGTCCCTTGCTCCTGCTGGCTGTTCCTTTCCTGACCCTTGCGGTTTTCCTGGGAACCATTCTGCTGCTAGAAGCCCTCCACCGGCCAAGCAGCCAGCTTGCTCCGGTTCTCGATAGAGGTCTCTTTTTCGGGACGCTTATCGCAGTGGCCATCACCAGTGTGAGTGCGGTGTGTTTCGCAGTCGTACGCAGCGAGATCTCTGAGAAGCTCTTGCGCTTCGCTGTGCTTCCGTCCATTTTGGCGACTCTCTCAATGGCGCTGGTATTGGCGGCAACCATCATTTGGGGATTTGGCCTGCGCGATGCCGCACCGCAACTCTTCGCGGGCAATGATGGCATTGTGGGATCGAGTACTACTGGCACGTGGCTTGCAATAGTCATCGCTATGGCCATCGCGACCGTGCTGGCCACAGTTTCGCTTCTGCGTGGACTCTCAGCTCATTCCGCCTTGCGCAACGCTACGGCATAAACAAAGACCATTGTTTTACGTCACTATCGTGTGGCTTGCCCCAGCGACAGGCCACGACGGAACAGGGTTTCTGAGCGCAGATCCATCTCGCTCTCAAAGTGACGTCCTGTTGACGGGTCGTCATGCCCAAAATCTCTGTGAGAATCATGGAAAGGAGCACAATATGCAGGCACACAATGCTTCGACAGCCGCAATGACCACTCCGCCCTCTCAGGCGAGCGGAACCGTCTTGCGTACCTTTGACTTAACGAAACACTATGGCGCGCGCGTAGCCGTCAACCACCTCAACCTGGAGGTTCGGCGCGGCGAGATTGTGGGTTTTCTCGGCCCCAACGGCGCTGGGAAGACCACCTCAATTCGCATGATCCTTGGACTGATCGCACCTACTGCTGGTCGGGTTGAACTCTTTGGGCGCGACCTCGCCGCTGAGCACGCTCATCTTCTGCCACGTATCGGTGCACTGGTAGAAACACCCGCGCTCTATCTGCATCTGAGCGGAAAAGATAATTTGCGCGCAGTAGGTGCGGTGCTTGGAGGAGTATCACGGCAACGTATCAAGGAGGTTCTTGACCTGGTTGGGCTGCATGCACGACAGAAAGATCGCGTGCGTACCTATTCGCTTGGAATGAAACAGCGCCTGGGCGTGGGGATTGTCCTGCTCAACAATCCTGACCTGCTGATCCTCGACGAGCCAGCCAACGGGCTCGATCCCGCAGGCATCGTCGAGATGCGCGATCTGCTGCACCAGCTCGCGGGTGAGGGCAAAACCGTCTTCCTTTCCAGCCACCTGCTGGGGGAGGTACAGCACATTTGCTCGCGCGTCATCTTTCTCAATGCTGGCAAACTCGTGGCAGATAAAACCGTCGCTGAGTTAACCCGCGGGCAGGGCGAATACACGGTACAACTTGAACGTGCCCAGGAGGCTCTGGCCCTGCTCCAACAACAGCCGTGGGGCAAGCCTGCTCGTCTGGATGACGCTGGGCGACTTCTCACCCCCGCGCCAGGGGAGAGCGGTCGCGACCTCTACGCCTTTCTGACCCAGGCTGGCTTTCTTCCTGAGAGCCTCGCACCCGCAACCCAGAACCTTGAGGAGGTTTTTTTCTCGCTCATCAACACCCATGAAGGAGACAAATAACAATGAGCACGCACATCGTTGTCACCACGCCAGAAGTCATCTCTCAGCCTGCCATACATGCCAGCTTTCTGGGAATAATGCGTGGGGAATTCCTGAAAATCGCTCGTCTCTTTTGGTCAATGCTGGCTCTTCTGACGGCTGGCTATGTCGTCGCGTTCTTGCTCGGGGCAAGCCAGCCAGAGGTAAAAACAGACCTGCAACACACACCAGTGCATTTCCTCTATTACTCGATGGAAAGCAACCTGGTAGTACTCCGCATTCTCTCCGGCATCTTCCTGCTGATTCTCACCTCATTTACTATCGGGCGCGAGTACCAGTATGGTACAATTCGCATCCTGCTGGCGCGTGGGGCGGGCCGCGTGCAACTACTGCTCGCCAAACTCGCAATGCTGGCTTTGATCGCACTGACACTTATTGCTGTATTTATGCTGTTTACAGCACTGCTCACCGGCATTCAGATGCTTGCCCTGGTTGGCAATCTGAACGCGCTCAGTGCTCTCACCCCGGCCTTCTGGTCAAATATGGTGATCGACCTGCTGACTGTCATCATCAGTATGGGAGCAACAATCCTGCTCGCTGCAGCCATGAATGCTCTTGGAAGATCACTCACCTTTGGTCTGAGCGCCTCGCTCATCTGGTTTCCCATCGACAACATGGGCACACTGATCATGAATGTGCTCGCACAGATAACCCACAGTGATTTCTGGCGTAACGCCACATCTTACTTTCTCGGGCCACTCCTCAACCGCCTGCCAGATATGCTTCTGCCACAGGAGGCCCGCAGCGGGTTCGAATCCTTCGGCATCCCAGCACTGGTCCCCACGAGCAGTTCACACGCACTCTGGGTAATTGGTGCCTATGCGCTCATCTTCTTCATGCTCGCCCTCGTACCGACCTGGAAACGCGATGTCAAAGAGTAAATCTCTCTATGCTGAAGAAACAGGGAAAATATCAGCGAGGTGTTCTATGTTCTCACATCATGCATCTTTACCGAGACGCTTAAAGAGACTGGCAAGGATTCTGCTGATCCTGCTGCTCGTCATCATTGTCGTCATCATTTCCGGTAGTGCTTTCGTCGAGATTCGACGACATCAAACGGTCGTGCTCCCTGCACCAACCGGCTCCTATGCTGTCGGCAGAATGGAGTACGATTGGACTGATCAGGCACGAAATGATAGACTCGCGCCGCATGCAGGAACGAAAAGAGAGTTGGTTGTCTGGGCCTGGTATCCTGCTGTACAGGTGCCAGGGGCACAATCCGCGCCCTATCTTCCGCCGAAGTGGGAGCAGGCCAACGACAATCAGCTTATGCAGAGCAGCGATTCTATCCAGACCCACAGCGTTGCTCATGCCCCATTAGCGACGAGCGCAGCGCACTATCCAGTGCTTATCTTCGAGCCTGGAATGGGCAAAATCCCGGCACAATACACCACCCTGCTTGAGGATCTCGCCAGTCACGGCTATATCATCTTCGCCATCAACCCCACCTATAGCGCCGACGCGGTGGTCTTTTCTGATGGACGTGTTGCAGAGGCGTCACCCGCTGGCACCCTCGAAGATGCAAACCAGCAAGCAGCAGGCAATCGGCTCGTACAGGTCTGGGCACAGGACGTGATTTTCGTCATGAACCAGCTCGAAAGGCTGAATGCAGCGTCGGGGAACATGTGGAGTCAGCACCTTGACCTCGCACGACTTGGTGTCTTCGGGCATTCCTTTGGAGGAGCGACGGCAGCACAGGTTTGCCATATGGATACCCGTTGCAAGGTCGGTATAGATATCGATGGTGCTCTATTCGGTGATGTGGTGCAGACCGGGCTTGATAAGCCGTTCATGGTAATGCAGCTAGGCGCAGATACATGCTCCGATCCCAACTGCCGCGCATTCCAGCGAGAGATTCAGGCCATCTTACGCACAGTACCACGAGGCGCGAGCTATCACATGAACATCAAAAACACAAAGCACTTCAATTGCTCAGACTATGCCATCTACTTCTCACCGCTGCGTGCCTTCGGACTGCTCGGCTCTATCGATGGTACGCGCGGGTTGCAAATCACCCGAGCATACGTGCGTGGCTTCTTTGATACATACCTCAACAATACGTCATCTCCGCTGCTGCGTGCTCCGGTGAGCGCCTACCCGGAGGTGCAATTTTTGACACCATGACGATACTTCCTTGTTGCACGCGGTCCTACGCTTGTTGAAAGAGAGCGAGCAGGCTCCGTTCTTCGTGTGACAGCAGCAGTTGCGCGCTCACCTGTTTTGGATAGATCTCGGAGCGCTCCCAGAGCGGGCCCGTGACGCTGGTGCCGGTGCCCACCTGGACTTTGCGCTCATGCAACGCATTAAGGAGTTCATGCGCATCGAATAGGTAGACCGTTTCAATGGCCCAGGGATTGGCCAGGCTCCGAAGCGTGCTCGCCGTGACCTTTGGGCCTGCCAGCACAAGGTAATAATCGGGGAGCGAGTCGGGCCGGATGTGCAGCAACCCATCGTGTTTGATATGCCACTGGATATCAACCGTGTAGTCTGCCAGTGGTCCACGTGTGAAGCGCCCGTCGCTGCCCCTGCTTTTGGCGGATTCTTCGAGTGCCACGCCGAAAATAGCGGCGGCGATATGCTCACCGACATTCTGAATAGTCGCGGGCTGCTCAATCAGGGCCGCGATCCTGGCCTCGACCGTATTTCTGGACCTCAAGAGGTCGGCAAGTCTGGGTAAATCAGTCATCGAATGATGCGGCGTGGAGACCCACCAGCCTTCAGGCAGTAGGAGGAAACGCCGCCCTCCTTTCAATTAAGCAAGGTGAAACTCTTTGGATGACTTTCAAGTGTTTAAAACTGGCGCTCGCATGCACTTTTGTCCCATCAAGGGTCCGCAGATCAAAGTAGCCTGAACTTCTTCTTCCAAACACAAAACACACCTGGCCGTGATACCGGACGCAGTCGAATAAGCGAAAGCCATGAACCACTTTGGGAGCGGTATTGCATTGCCGCTTCCCACCTTTGCGGATGGTGGCTTTATGGATCTGTCTGTTATTTCTGCGCACGAACTTGAAGAGATAACATATCCCATCAGAGAGAGATAGGGGATGCCCACTGATACATCTCGCATCAACCTGGTGCGACTTATCTAGCTTGTGGGTAATGCGAGTCTGCTTCGTCATGTACCCATAGGTCAGATGCACATTCGGGAACATCGCCTTCGCTTGTTCATAGATGCAACGCCGGATGATCCCCATCTGTGTGGCGTCTCGAAACCCACTCGATTTCCGCTCTATCTTGTGCTCCTGATGCGTTCGATGGATTAGATCGTGGCAGCTCTCACAGAGGGTGATGAGATTGTCAGGACTATCACCACCTGTCTTGCGCGACTCGATGTGATGCACATTCAAAATCTTGTCCTTGGACTTGCCCTTGCACCACTGGCAGCAATGAGCGTCGCGAAAAAGCACATACTCACGGACATTCCAGAACCCCAGTTGTGGCCCTTCTTGATAGCCAATGCCTTCGATCTCAGGATTCTGGAGTTTCTGAAGGTCAAATTGGGCCACCTCAATGGTGATGGTACGAACCGGCAAGATCCGGTCTACCAACTGGATGGTTTTGAGATGGCAGTCCACCTTGTGTTGGACGGAAGGGGCAAGCCAGCCCTTTGGTTTCTTTCGATTGAGAAATCGCGCCTGACGAAACCTTGTTTTACGCTGGCGGCGAGCGCGACGAAACTGGCGACGGGTTGCGAGCACTTCCTGGATATCCGTACGTGGTTTCACTTCTGCCTCAAAGAGCACGATGTTCTCGGTGGTAGCTGACACGCCAATATGCTGTGTCCCTGCATCGATGCCCAGGGACACCTCTTGCTTGTACCCACTACTCCCATAGAGCAATTGCAGCGTAAAGGGAACCCTCTTGACCACTTTCGCCTTGTCCGCTTTCAGTAAGAGGCGCGCTTCCCGTGGGTGGCAGGGCATGAGTGGTTCCCCATGACAATTTACGATGTACACGAACATAGCGTGTACCTCCTTTCGGAGTGAGGTGCTCTTCGTCAATGTTCACAAGGCTTGTCGTGTCTGCAACACCGCTCCTTCCCATCAGAGCTTTTAATCACAGGCGCGAGAGCAGGAAACTAGAGCAGGCATTTCCTGGTCGCGTGACCTCGCGAACGAAGTGCTTACGCACTAAGACTAGTCAAGCAGGGCTTGTTCACACAAGCCCCTCGCCTTCAGACGATTGGGTTCTTGACCCAAAGCCCCTCCTTTTTCGTGCTAGTGTCTCTTAGCGCTAATCATAACCCATCTGTGCGGGTGATGTCACGTTTCAGACGAAAGGGGCAACACTTCGACGCTAATTTTGCCATTATCGGCGATGACACCTATCCTGTACATCTTCAAGCATTCCTGCTACATCCAATGAACGACTATGGCATTCAGCATAGCGACGAGATTATGCGTCCGCTGTCAGAGCCAGGGCGCGCTTGAGTTGAGCCAGCGAGGCGTTCCCACCGGAGCAGACCAGCCCGACGCGCTTGCCGCGCAACTCTTCGCGCAATTGGTACGCAGCGGCCAGAGAGGCCGCCCCGGCTCCTTCGACCAGCGTATGGGCGCGCTCAATTAGCCAGAGCATGGCCTGGAGAATCGCCGCGTCAGGGATCAGCACAAATTCTTTCAGCGACTGCCGCATGATCTGTTGCGGCAGGTTAAAGGCGGAGCCGGTCGCCA
Source organism: Chloroflexota bacterium (assembly GCA_030854145.1). The sequence goes on from JALYTT010000001.1 coordinate 39,856, forward strand.
GGCCTTCGGCAATGGTGGCATTGGGCGCGCTGACCAGGCGCTGCTGCCGCCACGACTGGTAGGCAGCCGGGGAGGCCTCGGCCTGCACCCCAATCACGCGCATGGACGGCTTGACGGTCTGCGCGACGAGACAGGCGCCCGCGCAGCCGGACCCGCCGCCGACAGGCACGATCAGCACCTCCAGGCCAGGCTCATCCTCCAGCATCTCCAGCGCCAGCGTAGCCACGCCGGCAATCAGCAGCGGTTCGTCGCCCGAATGGATGTAGCGATAGCCATGCTCCTGAGCCAGGGTCTCGCAGTACAGGCGAGCCTCATCAAAGGTCGCGCCATGAAAGAGCACCTCGGCCCCCATACCCTGCATCGCAGCTACTTTGCCAGGATTGGCCCCTTCGGGTACAACGATGCGCGCACGAACACCAAACAGGCGGGCAGCGAAGGCCACCGACTGCCCATGATTGCCCGTAGAGGCGGCGATCACGCCCTGCTCGCGCTCCTGCGGCGTAAGCTGCGAGATCAAGTTGACGCCACCACGCACTTTGAAGGCCCCGATGGGCTGGTAATTCTCGTGCTTTATATAGACTTGAGCATCAAGCAAATCGTTCAGCGTCGGGTAGCTGTACAGGGGAGTGCGGGCAAGGTAGGGTCGAATCTGGCGCCGGGCCAGCAGTACGTCTTGAAATGTGGGTGTATTCATGATTGATAATCCATTTGCTGCCTAATGTGCTCTCTGGCCTCGCGGCCAGCCAGCTTCTCACATAGATAGAGACCAAGGTCAATCGATGAGGTGACGCCTCGCGCGGTAATCACGTCGCCCTCGTCAACCACGCGTTCGTCCACTACCAGCACACAATATTTCTGGAGATCAGCGAATGCCGAACGATGAGTGGTAGCCTTTTTGCCCATCAGAAAACCGGCCGCACCCAGTAAAAGCGAGCCTGTACATACCGAGACTTTCAGCGGGCAGGAGGCCGCGCTCCCGATCCACGCGATGAAACCAGCATCGTCGACCAACGTGCGGGTACCTAACCCACCCGGTATGATGACTATATCGTAGGCGCCCAATGGCTCACGTACCTGAGTTGGCACAATACGCAACCCATCAAGATCGTGAACATCTTCAGTATAGGCACAGATATCCCAGCGCAAATCAGGCATGTACCCATAGCGCTTCAGGCGCACAAGGGGGTCATATGCGCCGATGAAATCCATCGTCGTCATGCCGTTAAAGACCACAAAGGCTATACGCATATTTGCTACTCCTTGTATCTACGCCTCATGAGTTTCTGCCCTTGCTTATATGATAACCTGGAGATAGCAAAAACTCATCAGCCAAAGCCGGCAGAAGAATCACGATTGGTTGGAGGGACTCGTATGCATTTACAACAGAACTGGGAACAACTGCTGCAAACATGCGGCATCGAACCAGCCACAGGCCAACAAGCCTTCAGCGCGCTCAGCGCAGCGTATACAAGCCCTGGCCGTTTTTATCATACGCTCGATCACATTCAAGCCGTCCTGGAAAGCATCACATCGCTACGTACACTGGCGTGCGACCTTCCGGCGCTACAGTTCGCAGCATGGTTTCATGATAGCATTTATGACACTCACGCAACGGACAACGAGGAACGCAGCGCGGACTATGCCAACACGCTTCTGAGTAGCCTGGGTGTACCCTCATATATCATAGACACCACTAAAAGGCTGATAGTATGCACAAAAGATCACCAGGCAGCAACAGATGAGAGCGATGGCCATATACTTCTCGACGCAGACCTGGCAATTCTGGGCGCGTCAGCCCCGCACTACGATCTTTATAGTAAGGCTATAAGAAGGGAATATGCCTGGGTGCCGGAAGAGGACTATCGCACAGGGAGGGCTACAGTATTGCGGCGTTTTTTACAGCGAACGCAAATTTACTGGACTCCGCCCATGTTTGAAACGCTGGAAGAACGCGCCAGGCAGAATATGCAGGCGGAAATATACCAGCTTACCAGATGATATATAGCCATCACGATCTCATCTGAAACGAAAAGGCTCTCTTGTCAAAGAGAGCTCTTCGTGTTATTCTCGTACACACGTCCTAAATCGGGGATTTTATTTGAGCAAAGGGGATGTTCCGTGATGGCGGATGAGAGCAGCGATGGCGGGCCGCAACGAGGCACACTCCTGCGACGCGCGCACGAACTATTGGAGAGTCTGGGCCAGCCGGCCGGCGAGGATGTGCTTGTACAGCACCTCTTTGGAGCGAGCGGGCAGACAGCCGGGGGCGCGCTCTGGAAAACCCTCCTACGCCAGACGTTGGGCAGTTCCGCGCTTTTCGAGCAAGCTGACGAGCATATGTGGCAGCTCAGCGCCTGGCGCAGCACCCACCAGGCGCTCGACGAGATTGATTTTGTGATTCTGGATACCGAGACGACAGGACTACGTCCTGGGCCTGACCGTGTCATCGAGGTGGCGGGCATCCGGCTGCGCGGGGGCGAGGCCGTTGACGCGTTTCAAAGTCTGCTCAACCCCGGACGCCGCCTGCCGCCCTTCATCGTGCAGTTCACCGGCATCTCCCAGGAGATGCTCACGGAGGCCCCTAGCGCGCAGGAAGTGCTGCCGGGCTTCCTGCGCTTCATAGAGGGGGCCATCATCGTTGGACACAACGTAGGCTTCGATATCGGCTTCCTGGCCCACGAGGCCCAACTCCTGGGTCGCGTCTTTCCCCTCGACGGCCTGGATACCATCCCCCTGGCGCGGCGCTTCCTGCCCAACCTGCGGCGCTTCAAGCTCGATATGGTCGCAGAACACCTCAAGATCCCCACGGCGAACAGACACCGTGCCATGGGGGATGCCAGGGTCACGGCGGCTGTCTTTGCGCGCCTGCTCGAACTGGCCCGGCAGCAAGGGATACACACGCTGGGGCATTTGCGGCACCGCCTGCAACTCCCGGTCGCCTGGAGCGGCGACATCGCGGATGCCGGTCTATCCAGGCAGGTCGATCAATGGCGGGCCGACGGCAAGCTGGCCGCGCGCGCCGGGATCACCACACGCCCGACCGGCAGCCTGCTGCTCAACGCGGCCTGGAAACGCGACTTCCCGACGAAGCCCGGCGTCTACCTGATGAAAGACGAGCACGGGCAGGTGATCTACGTGGGCAAGGCTAAATGCCTGAAGGACCGCCTGGCCTCGTACTACAGCCATCCCCTGGGCTATACGCGCAAGATGGATGGACTCCTCCAAAGCGTGCGCGAGATCGAGACGCGCGTGCTCGGCTCAGAACTGGAGGCGCTGCTGGTGGAGTCGCAACTCATCAAGCAGTTGCAACCCATCTACAACGTGCAACTGCGCAACTATGAACACTACCCCTTCATCAAAGTAGATATACAGCATCCCTTCCCCCGCGTCTACTCCACGCGCGATGTCGCCGCCGATGGGGCGCGCTATTTCGGCCCCTTCCGCAGCGGCCGCATCGTCGACATGACCATCGAAGTAGTGCAGAAGGTCTTCCCGGTGCGCACTTGCCTGCGCTCTCTGCCGCCACAGGCCAAAGTCTCTGAGCCTTGCCTGCGCCTGCACCTGGAGCGCTGTCCCGGCCCCTGCACCGGCAAGGCCGATCAGGCGGAGTACCACCGCGTGATCAAAGAGGTCTGCGCCTTCCTGGGAGGAGAGCGCGAGGACCTGGTGGATCGCCTGCGGCGACAGATGCTGGAGGCCTCGCAGCGCATGAACTACGAGCGCGCCGCCTGGCTGCGCGATATCATCCGCAGCGTGGAAGAGGTGCTGATCGGACAACAAATTATCACGGGCGCCGTCGAGTCCAACAACCTGTTCATCGTCTATCCTTCGGCAGCCGAGGGGCACGACGAGGTCTTCTTGATTCGCCATGGCCGGCTGCTGAAGCAGCACAGCGTCCCCCACAAGCGAGAGGTCATGGCGGCAACCGTACGCGAACTGCTCACAATAGCCAGCGAGCTGGGGGCGCCGCCCGACATCGTGGGCAAGGCCGAGGTGGACCAGATCAACATCATCAGCCGCTGGATTCACCGGCACAGCGATGACCGCGCCTTCTTCCCCTTCCAGCACGCGCTGCTTGACGCGGACGAGGCGGAGCGGCTGACCGCACACATCTGGCACGATATCTGCGCGATCCAGCCCGCCGCAAGGGCTACCACGCTGGACGATTTCGCTGAAATCGTGTAAGGTTAGGGGAGCCAGCGCCTCGCGGAAGCAAATAGCTCACCCGCGACACCAGCAATGCAAGCAATATATAACCCGGAGGAATGATCTCAATGCTACTTTCCGACAAGCGGATCATGGAAGAATTTGAAAGCGGCAACATCGTTATTGACCCGTTCAATCCCCAGCAACTGGGCACGAACTCCTACGACTGCCGGCTGGGCGAGTGGTATTTCCAGGGTGACGCCAACATAGAAGTGATCCACATCGATAACCGGGCAGAGATCCGGGCCTATTGGGGCGAGCCGCGCCAGGCCAGGGAGCGGCAGATCGCCATTCGACCCGGCACAACCATCCTGGCGCACACGGTGGAGACCATCGGCGGGCATAACGGCTACCTGGCGAAGATGTACTCGCGCAGCACCGTTGCGCGCTCAGGCCTCTCGGTCTGCCGCTGCGCAGGCGTCGGCGACGTGGGCTACATTAGCCGCTGGACGATGGAGATCAGCAACCACACGCAGACGACGATCTGGATACCGGTGGGCTTCCGCATCTGCCAGCTCACCTTCGAGTTCGTCGGCCCGACACTCAAAGAGTATCGCGGAAAATATGGCCGCGCGGTCCAGCAGTGGACGCCTGAGGATATGCTGCCCAAGCCATATCTGGACTGGGACTACGAGATGTATAGCACAAACGGCAACAGCAAGCAGGCGGTGAGTGTGGGAGAGAGGACCGCATCTGAAACATCAGAGAGATAGCAAGCGTGCATTGTCAGCACCCTGTAGTCAGGCCAAGCCCTACGAATGATGCTGGCTAGCGCTTCAAGGGCATATCTGAGCGTCGCATCCAGCGGTTATCGTAATAGACATAGCTATCCTCGATCTCGAAGAACGAGTCGGTCAGCTCGCTTGACTCCCAGGTGCAGGTGGTGCCTACCTCCTGATCGATCTTGCGCGAGAGGTAATCAAGAACCATAGGACCGTCGCGCAGATCCACGCCGGGGCAGCCGGCCTCGTCGATCTCGCCATCGTGCTCTACCGGCTCGCCCGCGCGCGTGCCGCGTATGACATAGTATACATACATGAGGTTTTTCTCCATCGCCTGCTGCATGAGCGCTTCGGGTGCGCTCATAGGCTCTATCATACCGCGCTAGCAGGCCAATCGCAAGGGAGTGCCACTTCGGCCCCGGAAAATCATCGACATCGCATCACCACGAATTGACGAACGCTTGCGTAACGAACATGTTCGTGATATACTATCTGCATGACAACACACAAACATCATCCGACTCCTCGGAGCCGCCGCGAACGTCCGGCGAAACCAGCGTTGACGCGGCAGGGTATCATCGATGCCGCGCTGACAATCTTGCGCGATGAGGGTCTCAACAAGGTCACCATGCGCCGCATCGCGGACGCGTTGGACACTGGGCCAGCGTCGTTGTACGTCTATGTGCGCAATACCGCAGATCTACATGCGCAGATCCTCGATGCCCTCCTGGCTGCGGTCAGCGGATCGCCCTCGACAGGGGGAACGTGGCGCGACCGATTGAAGCAATTGCTGGAGCACTACGCGCTCGTTCTCTTTGAATACCCAGAGATCGCTCGGATGACCTTAACGACCCATCCGAGTGGCCCGAACTACCTTGCCCTGGTTGAGCATATCCTCACCCTCTTGCAAGAGGGGGGAATGCCGGACCGGGAGGCTGCGTGGGCGGTTGATCTGCTGCTGCTGTACGCGACAGCGAACGCTGCGGAGCACAGCACGCGCGAGTCCTCATTCCAGGCTGCTACTGAGGATTCGGCCCTCGCGGAGATCATTGCTACTATTGACGTGAGGATATACCCCCATGTCGCACGACTCGGCGGCGAGCTTCTGTCCGGCAGCGGTCCTGCCCGTTTCCGGTGGGGCATCGACGTTTTCCTCGCCGGGGCACTCAGTGCTCCTCGCGCATTCACACAACACGAGGAAGCATGACCTCACTCACGCGCACAGGCTTCATACAAAAGCGCAAGATCGCTCTCATTATCATTCACGATTCACACGTGAATGACAGAAAGGACCCATGCTTTTGGAACAACCTATGACGATTATTGGTGCTGGCCTTGGTGGCCTCACCCTTGCCAGTATCCTGCACAGGCACGGTATTGACGCCACGCTGTACGAACTTGAGGCATCGCCGAGTGTCCGTCATCAGGGCAGCATTCTGGACATGCACGAAGAATCCGGCCAGCGTGCCTTACGGAAGGCTGGACTGTTTGAGGCATTTCGCAAAATGGTGATCCCAGCGGGCGACGAGATGCGTCTTCTTGACAAGAACGGAACCGTTCGCTGGCAAGATAGTGGTGACGATACGCGACCGGAGGTTGATCGCGGTGTCCTGCGTGAGATCTTGCTTCAATCCCTGCCAGCTAACTGCATTCATTGGGGAAGCAAAGTGACCACTGTCGTCAAACGGGAAGGGGGAAGACATGAGGTCAGACTGGCGAATGGAGAGACGTTTACAACAGCGGTAGTGATCGGCGCGGATGGAGCCTGGTCAAAAGTCAGGCCGCTACTTTCAGACGCACAACCAATCTACTTAGGCATCTCGCTGGTTGAAACGCATCTCCTTGACGTCGATACGCGTCATCCTGGGGTCGCAGCCCTGGTTGGTCGCGGCTCGATGTTTGCGCTCTCCGACGAAAAGGGTCTGGTTACGCACCGCGACGGCGATGGACGGATCACCGTCTATATTGCGCTCAAGACCCCTGAGCAATGGGTGACGTCCAGTGGGATCGACTTTCGCGATACGAAGGCAGCCAGGCGGCACTTGCTCACCCACTTTGCTGACTGGGATGACCCGTTACGTGCGCTGATCACCGAGGATGATACCGAGCTTGTTCCTCGCTCCATCTACGCATTGCCCGTGGGACACCGCTGGGAACGTATCCCAGGAGTTACGTTGCTTGGCGATGCCGCTCACTTGATGTCGCCGTTTGCTGGCGAGGGTGCCAATCTTGCTATGCTGGATGGGACAGAGTTAGCAGAAGCGCTTCTCGCTCACCCGGACAACGTGGAAACCGCTCTCGCGTCGTATGAAGCAGCCTTATTCCCTCGGAGCGAAACTGCGGCCGCTGAATCCAATAGCAACCTCAGCATCAGCTTCCGTGCCGATGCGCCTCAAGGCATGCTTGATCTGATGATTCAGCATACCCACCAGGCAAGGTAAGCAACGAACTGGATCCGTCCTGGAGTAGCTCTACACACTTCTCCATCTCACTATCCAAAAAAGGGGTAACAACAATCCATGATCTCTGAACAACAAGCGGCCCTGCTCGCGCAACCAAACACGGCAGTCATTGGCGTCAATCAGGCCAATGGCGCGCCGCAACTCACCGTCGTCTGGTATGCCTGGGATGGCAAAGATTTCTTCTTTTCCACGTTGAAGGATCGCGCCAAATATAAGAACATCAAACGCAATCCCGCCATCTCACTCCTCGTCGATAACTCGGTCAACCATGTATCGGTCACGGCGTACGGACAGGCGGAAATCATTGAGCACGATATCGCGGAGTTGGCGCGTCCCATCATTGAAAAGTACGTGCCAGAAGCCCAGCGTGAGGAAGCACTCCAGGGGATCGCCAACGATCCAAATCGCGTGCTCGTCGTGCTTCATCCTGAGAAAATCATCCCATAGTCATCGCTGCAGGGTGTGCCGGGCATTGGGCTTTCACTGCCAGAGCCCGGCAACACGAACTTCGCGTCAGAACCGTTTGGGCAGGATTCTCACGGGCTATGTGATCCCTGCCCCTGCAAGAGGGAGATCTGCTGGGTTAACTGGGCGTTGTAGGCCTGCAACTGGGCAACCTGATCCTGGACAAGTTTTTTCTCCTGCACGGTCTGGCTGATAATACCCTGAAGACGTTGGGTTTGCCTGGCAGCCTGCTCTAATTCGTGCTCCAGTTCCTGGGCGCGGACACCGTGCGTCTGGCGGGACTGGTCCAGTTCGCGCCTGGCGAGCGCCAGGTCTTGCTGGAGATGCATAAATTCCTGGCGTACCTGCTCCAGCTCGCCGCGCGCCTCCTGCGTCTCCTGCTCGGCGTCACGGGCGTGGGACTGAGCCTCCAGGATCTGCATAGTATAATTCTGGATGTCCTCTCTGCGCAGGGTGCGCTCGGTCTGGAGGTCATTCTCAAGGCGGGTGATATGCGCGCCATAGCGCCAGCCCAGCAGGACATTGTACAACTCGCGCTCTCTGCTGCCCTGGGGACTGATGCTGCGCAGCTCTTGCAGATGCGTGGGGTTCCAGTGTCCGCCCGCCAGCAGGCCACCGAGGGCGCGCAGGGCGATCTCCAGACGCTCGACATTCGTGATGTTGGCCTGGTCCAGGGAGAGGCCGTACTGGCTCAGACCGGTCGCCAGGTCGCGAATATCGGGAGAGGGCGCGATGAGACCCAGCACACTGACCACGCGGGCGCGCAGTTCTGGGGGCGTGAGGGGATCGTTGAACGTCGTCCAGAGCGCCTTCTCGCCTTCCTGGCCCAGGAAGAGAAAGGCCTGCACAAGCTGATTGGGATAGTCTGGATGGTCATAGAGCGCCTGCACCGTGTGATTGACCACATCATGCCCGCCGATCAGGAGTAACAGGGCGATGATCCGCAGAGTGGTATGCTCCTCGCCCTCGTGAGTGTACACATATTCTAGCAGGGCCGGCGCCATCTCCTGCTGGGAATGCTGCTGCGAGGCCTCCTCGTCATGAATGCGCTCGCGCAACAACGTCGTGGCCATCGTGCTATCCTGGAGATTGTCGCTGGCGAGGTAGGCCACCAGTTCGTCCTTAATGACCACCGTCGGCATACTGCTGAAGATCTCCATGGCGGCATCGCGGCGGGGCCGGTTGCTGATATCGCTGCACGCGGCCCAGATAAACGAAAAGGCTGGAGTGCCGATATCGCGCAGAACGCGCTGGGCGGCCAGAGCCACCTGGGGATCGGGGTCGGTAATCAGGTCACCAACGCGCGCGACAGCCTGCCCGCTCAGTTCAGTCAGGGTGATCTCCGCGCCATGGCGGCGTTGTTCGTCGCGCAGAGCATCTAGCAAGCCCTTGAGAGCGGCATCGCTCTGCGGCGCGCGGCGCTGGCGCACCAGGCGCACCAGCGATTCGGAGACCCCGGTGAGCAGGTAGGCATCGTCCAGACCGGCCAGCAGGGTAGGAATGCTGATGTCGGCGAGGTCTGAGGTCAGCACCTCCACCAGGCTCTCGTGCGCGCGCTGCGGCAGAGAGGGGCCGAAGAGGCGCACCACCTCCGGCAGGATCTGCGGCTGTGTGCGTACCTGCGTGACGATCATCTGACGGGCCAGGCTCCTGGCTATCTCATCCTGGGCATCCAGGGCCGGTACCAGAGCAGGCAAGATGACCGGGCCGAAGAGATACAGGATGGCCACGGCAGCCTCGCCGCGCTGCGGGTCTGCCAGCAGGCTTACCAGCGGCGGGATCGCCTCGTCCGGGTGCTTGAGCAGGTATTCGGCGATAAGCTGCCGCCAGGAGGCCTGGTGCAGCACCTCTAACAGGGCCGGAACGACACTCTGCCCCGGCATGTCGTTGAACGCCTGGCGCACATAGTCACGCAGGCGCAGATCCGGGTGGAAGAGATAATTGACCAGCAGCAAAGCGGCATCGGCGCCGCGCTCGCGGAAGATCGTCATAATCTGCATGGCTAGCAGGTCGCTGCCTTGGAGGAGCGCATCAAGCAACAGCTCGCCGGGGAAGGGATCCATCCCCAGCACAGAGCGGCGCGCACGCTGGGTCAGCACAGATTCGCGCGTGGGATCGATATCCAGCGCCACTAGCAGATCGGGGAGCGCCACCTCGCCAAGCTGACTGAGCGCGGTAATGGCCTCCTCATAGATCAGCGGGCTGGAGTTTGCCGTCGCATCAATCAGCGGCGGGACAACCTGAGGAGCGGCGAACTGGCTGAGGGTCTCTATGATGGAGACCATTAGCAGCGGCTCAGCACGAGGATTTTGCAGCAGGTCGATGAGCGCGGGGAGAGCGCGGGGATCATGCACCTGGTCCAGCACATGCACCAGCAGGTGCGTGCGCCCGGAAACCAGATGGGGGAGGATCTCTATAATGGGCGCCACGACCTCCTCGTCCATCTCGCAGAGGAGTTGCGCCGCCCTGGTGGCCACCGGCTCGTTGGGGCTGGAGAGCACCAGATCGATCAGGCCGGGGATGCTCGCAGGCAGGTAGGCGTACAGGGCCAGCGCCAGTTGCTGCTGCACCATCTGCGAGGGGTCGGCCACCTGCTCCAGTAGATGAGGCAGGGCCTGGGGGTCGCGTACCGTGCCGAGCACCTCAACGATATGCATACGCGCCACCTCGGATGACTGGCCGTCCAACTGGGCCAGCAAGAACGCTGTCGCGGCCGTGCCTGCCTGTTGCAGGACCTGCACCACATTGCGAACCAGCATCTCGTCCCCGCTAAAAAGTCCGCGCATCAGCAGATCCAGCACTTCGCCAGCAAGAGTAGGGGGTTGCTCCTGGATCTGACCGACCAGCACTTCCCGCGCCTGCCGCTGCATCCCCGCCGCATAATGCGAACTGAGCAGCGGATAGATAGCCGTCAGGACGCGCTGGCGCTCGCCATCTGTCAGACAGCGCGCGGGGTCTTGCTCGTTAAGAAAATACTCCAATATGGCCAACACCGCCTGGTGCATCTGGCCTGAGGCAGATGTCGCAGGCGCCAGGGCCTCGCTCAGATCGTCAAGGGTCAGGTGGGGGCCAAAGCGGATCAAGGCAGTCATCGCAGCTTCGACGATAGGACGCTCGCCATCGCTCAGGCAGAGCATCAAAGGCGCGATGGCGCTACGTGTCCCTGTGCGCGCCAGGATGCGAATGGCCGCGGCGCGCATGCGCACACTCCTGCCTGGAGCCGGCTCACGCAGTTCCGCCGCCAGAGGCACCGCCGCCTCGCCAAAGCGCCCAAGCACAGGGATCAAGCGCTTCACCTGACTATCATAGGCCGCGTTATCAATGGCGTCGGTCAGGTAATCAAAAAGCAAGTCAGGAACGTTTGCGCGCTCAAAATGCAGCAGCAGCTCTTCCGCTCCCGCTACCATCACCAGCGGCAGCAACGCCTGGTAGACCTCCTGAATGCCCTCCTCGATGCAATGGGTGAGGAGCAGCACCAGTTCCCCGCACGCGCGCGCATCGCGCACAACCGTCGTGAATAGCTCTTCCACACTGGCGGGCAGCGCGACTGGAGGGGAGGCGGTGTAGCGTGGAGGGGTCCACGCTACACCCAGGCAGAGCAGGCTCAATGCCAGAGCCTGCACGCTGTAGGCAGGGAACTCTCCGGCGAGAGCAGCGAAACGCCCAGCCAGGACCAGGGGATCATCAAGCAGGCCGGCCCATATGACTACTGGCGCACTCCAGTGAACCACATCAGCAAGCAGCCCTTCATGAAGCGGCGCCTGGGTCTCCAGGTCAGCGCCGGCGGTCGAGAAGGACTCCGCGACGAGGTAGGCGGCGATCCAGGCATGGCGGAAGCTGAGCGCGCCATCCGGGCTGCATTCAAGCAGGCCAGCCTCCTGAACAAACTCTAAAAGGAGCGCCAGGGCCGCGTGATCGTAAGAGGGCGCGGCCTCAAGATTCTCGTCCAGCGCGAACGGTCCGGGGGCAGGATGCTGCTGGAGCCAGGTATCAAGAGGACCGGCCAGCATGTGGCCCGCAACGCTCCTGGTGATGATATTCTCGGTCGCGGGCAACTGAATAGTGTTAGAGGCAGAAGCCCAGTACATACCCGTGGCAAGTCGTCCCAGGAAATGCAGCACCTCGCCCTCCGATGGCACCTCTTTACGCCACCTGCGCTGATCCTGGGCCTGCTCGATCAACTGCTCTACAAACGCTCGCAGCAGGAGGCCGCGATTATCGAGTTCATATATATGCCCGGCATCAACCCGGTCGATGACGGCAATCAATACACAAAGCATCAGAGGATTGGAGCAGAGATAGTGCAGGCGTCCGCGCTCAATGACCTGCATAATCTGACCGGCAGTGTACTGCTGCGACCCCTGACTGCCGGGTGTGCTCATGGCACTCTCGACGAAGGTGCGCATCTGCTCAGATTGCAGCGGCAGGAGCATCGCGCAGGCCATAGCGCCATCCTCCACCAGTTGCTCAAGCTGGGGAAAGGCCTCGTTCCCCAGGTCACAGCAGGTCACCACCACCTGGTTCGCGGTCTCGCGCGTCAGTGCCAGCAATTCGGCAACCACAGCAGAGCGGTATCCGGGGTCAACCAGGTGCAAGTCATCGCAGAGGAACAGCAGTTGCCCACGCATTACCAGTTTGTACAAATAGGGGCGCAGGTGCTGGATAGCAGGCACATCGCAGTCGTAGAGAAAATCCAGCAAGTGCGCTCCTGACGCGCTACCATCGCTATCCTGACTCGTCACCCCTGCCTCGCCGGATGCAACAAAATCGGCAGATTTACGTCTAGTAAGATAGAGACTATAGCGCTCTAGTGGAACATAGACGGGCAGTCTTCCCTGTCCACGCACAACGGCGGCATACCCACGCAGGGCGCCGGCCTGTTGCGCCAGCAGAGCTAGCGTCTTCCCGGTGCCTGGCGCACCCAAAATGCAAAGAGAGCCAGCGCGCAAGCGGGTCATATCGAGCAAAGAGATATCCTGTCGTTGCACAGGAGTATTGGGGGCAGTGATATTCTGGTAGTAGGCAACCGTTGTTTCATAGATATCAGAAAAGCTGGTAAGCGATGTATATGAAGCGCGGTATTGCTGCAGCGCCTGTTGCGCATCACGGACATACGCGCGGAGCGCCAGGGGACGAGCCGCCAGCGCGATGACAAGAATCGTACCCACGATTTCGACAAAGGGGAGAAGCAGCCAGAACGGAACCGCGCGCACGAGCGCCACAACAGCGGCGAGCAGGTGAGGCAGATCCTGGCCGGCCGGCGCATGCAGGGAGACAAGCCAGAACGCGCCTATCTCGATACAGGTGAGGATCAGAGAGACGCCAATCCCTATCATACCAGCAGTTACAATGCGAGACGACGAAATCCTATGCGCCGCTTTTCTGTTTATTATCATGGGAGTAGCGAGGCGTTGCCCATCTTTCATACCGCTACGGTGCCTTTCGCAGAATGTGCATGCTTATGGTAGTGACAGTATATCCTAGACCCGCCATTTGAACAAGCGCGGAGGTTTACAGGGGAGGCGCATCGCGTTTTTGCGGGCAGTTAGGGAAACTATAGAGAACCATCCTACGTTATTAGTAAGGGAGCATGCGCTTCTCTCAGATTGATGGCAATTTTTAACAGTGAGTACATAGTTTCCTGAGGGTGCATATGTTACTATTTTGTAAGGCGGAAGATAGGATATCTGTGTCGCCTTTTTCAGTAAAGTTACACGCTTCTATGTAGCCCGTTCGTATGATTGCATAGTCAATATGGATATGGATCCTTTGCGGGCTTTCATTGTGAAAAATTTTTCATCTCATTGAAATGGGGTATTTCTATGCAGCCAGTCAGTTCCAGATTGCCAGACGAGCCGCCGGATGAGGGCGAGGATCTGGAAGATACGCTAAAGCTGCGCGCTATCAAGGTGCCTGGCAAGACGAAAACTCTGGAGAAAGAGCCGGCCGGCACCGCGCTACCCACTACGCCGGCCCTCTCAGAAAGAAATGCGCTAGAGGCTCTCTTCACTCAAAAGCTGCCAGAGATAGCGGGGATGAAGAGGCCACCGGAAACGCCCCGGCCAGCAGAGAGAGCTGGCATAACGCGCGGCAAAGCGCTGGCGCTGGTAGCGCTGCTCTGTATGCTCGCCATCCAGGCCAGCAGCGCGGGCTTCGCGCAGTTCATCGGACCACAGGGATGGGCATATGTCCTCAATGGACCTGGTAGTACGCACTCCAACGGCCTGATTACCAGCGTCACCAGGAGGCTCCAACAGAGCACAGCCGTGCCAGGTGGGAAAAGAGCACAGCAGATCACGCCACAGCAATTTGTTGATCTGCTGATGCAGAACATGTCGCTTGACCAGAAGTTGGGGCAGATGATGCTTGTCCAATTCACCGGTCACAGCTACTCATTGCAGCTCAGTGAGATGATTAACCAGCAGAACGTCGGGGGAGTGCTGATCTTTACTGTGAACGGCAACGTCATCAGCAGAACACAGCTTACAGAGCTTATCCAGCAGATGCAGAAGGACAGCCGGGGCAACGGACTCCCCCTGGCGGTGGCCATTGATCAGGAGGGCGGGCGGGTTGATCGCCTGGTCAACCTGGATGGCTCACGTCCATCCGCCGGGCAGATCGGTGCGACGAACGATCCCAGCAAAGCGCGCACTGCCGGTATCCTGGATGCCAGGGACCTGGCGTCCTACGGCATCAACATGAACCTGGCCCCGGTGGTCGATGTCACCTCGGTCTATAACTCGGAACTGAGTACACGCACCTATGGCAACAATCCGGCTATCGTCACCAGGATGGCGAGCGCGTACCTGCAGGGCTTGCAGCAGAGCGGCAAGGTCATCGGCACGCTCAAACACTTCCCCGGACTGGGGGATGTGAGCACCGATCCCCACAGCGGCCTGCCGTACCTGGTACGTCCAGTGAGCCAGCTTGATACGTTGGACTGGGCGCCATACCGGGCCTTGATCCAACAGGGCAACGTGCATGCAATTATGGTGACACACGAGATCGTCAAGGCGGTCGATAGCAGCATGCCTTCCTCGCTCTCATACAAAATCGTGACGGGCATCTTGCGCGAGCACCTGGGCTTTCAAGGCGTGATCATGACCGATAGTCTGACTATGGGCAGCATCGCTAATCGCTACACAGCGGCAGAGGCCACGGTGCTGGCGGTCGAGGCGGGTTCAGATCTCATCATGGGAGCCTCTTCCCCGCAGGAAGTGGGCGCGTCGATCACTGCACTGAAGCAGGCCATCACCTCGGGTCAAATTAGCCAGCAACGCATCGACGACTCGGTACGCCGCATTTTGCTGATGAAGTACCAGATGGGTCAGTTGACCATTCCAAAGTCGTGACATGCTGAGTGGGAACTCGCGCGAGTTTCCCTTAGAGACATATATAAGAAAGAGAATCTGGGGATGCTCCGTTTAAGCGTACCGACGGCTGAACAAGAGAGGCGCTGGCACCTGGTGGTGCTGGGCCTGATGGCACTGGAAACGATCCTGGTATTGCTGGCCATGGTTCCGGCAGAGTTGTGGACGCGCCTGCTCCCGCAGGCGTCGGATGCGGCCCTCGATGGTCCCTTTCCCGCCTCTATTGCACCGATGATCACCGTGCTGCTCTACCTGCTACCCACGCTGATCGGCTTCATGTGCCAGGCATGGCAGCGGGCCCTGCTCTACGCAACCATCCCGGCCTGGATTGGGCTGGGGATCTTCTTAATCGCCGCCACCTCCAGGATCGGGGCCTTTGCCCTGATCGCCTCCGACCGCGTAGTGGGCAACGTCGGCGTGCTGGAACTCTTCGCCCTGCTGGGTGGCATAGGCTGGCTGGGACGCTATGTCTTTAAGCTACAACAAACGTGAACGTAAAGGGGCAACAGGCGTAGAGCCGGGCACAATCACTGTTCCCACAACCATATCAAGGGTTCCAAAACGCCTCTCCCATAATTGGGAAGGGGTCTCTGCACTTACTCCATCCGTAGAATTTCCGCGGTTGAAGCGCGCGCCGCTCGGCGGCCAGGCACATAACTACCGAGCAACACAAGAAGCAAGGAGGCAGGGAACAATAAAAAGAGCCAGAGTGCGTTAATGCTGGTTTGCGCCACACCGTAACCTAAGGCATTGGCAGTGATCTGGAAGATCCACGACGTCAGCAGGATTCCTAATGGAAATCCTAACAGGCAGGCAATAATTGCATAGTTTGCAGTGCTCGTTTGTATTATCACCTGAATATCATGTGGGGTCATGCCTAACGCTTTCAGTACACCGAATTCGTGGAATCGCTCGCGAACGGTAATCAGCATCGTGTTGAGGACACTGACGAGAGCAACCAGTGCGAGAATAGCCGTAGGCAGAAACATGGCAACTTTAAGAGCCTCGATTTGTGCGGGAGGATTAGGGTTCTGCACGATTACATTGACACGATCACCACTTTCCGCAAGGATATGGTGGGTCCAGGCTGTTGTATTAACGGTTGGCGCGAGTGTTACCGCGAAGGTTGTATCATTCTGAACATGTGCCAAAAACGTTGCCGGAAAAAGCGTCTGGTCGGCTAATGCAGGGGCACCCGCATATATTGCTGAGTAAGTACCTACAATCCGCACAGCCAGATTCAATGGTTTTCCAAGCTGTACTAAATCACCTATATGTAGATTTAATTTATTTAAGGTACTGAGTGGCAGAACCATCTCTTTTGCTCCAATATTGTACCAACGCCCCTGCACAAGATGCGAGCGAATAGGAGAAGTATCCCCGCCCAGGAGTTGCATTGGGAGATAGTTGGAAGTATGATTCACTGAGAAGTTGGCACCCAGAATCGTGTAATACGAGACAGTATCTTGCTGTGCGGCGAGCAGTTGTCTCGTCGCCTCTTCACCAAAGAGACCTGGTGTGACCAGCACTGACGAAAAAATTCCCTGGGCCGGGGGAGTCGAAGAAGCGTCTATCGTACTAAAAATGCCAATCGAGAAAATCATCGTGCAGATCATGGCAATCAAGCTCAAGATCGTTAACCAGGCTCGCCAGGGACGCGCAAAGCTCTGCCCCATACCGATGATCCAGATTTCGGGAAAGTGGAATCTACCTGCGAGATCTGCCAGGCGCGAAAAACCACGCGATCCAGCGTGAAACGAGCCGCGTATCGCGCTCACACAGGAAATGTGTCCAGCGCGCCACGCTGGGAACACAGCAAAGATCGCCACAATCAAGCCCATCCCAAGAATAACCAGGAAAAGAAGTAAAGGATTAAAGCTGGAAATAGGAGTCGTATAGAGCGCGCTCGCCGCCTGGCTTAAAACCACCGGAGCCACGAAGAGACTTGCTACAACCCCAATGAGTGCCGCAGCCAAAGTCAGTGCTACATACTGGAAGAGGTAAATGCCAACGATCTGAGCAGGAGTAAAGCCGAGCACCTTCAGAATACCAATATCACGTCTTTGAGCAAGAACGAGACCGGTAATAAGATTAAGAATGATGAAGCCAGAGACAATAATGGCTACGAAGCCAAAAGCAAGAAAGAATATCACCTCTATATTGAAATACTGCGTATAACTATCACTGATCTCTACCCAATCACTGAAAAATCCAAATTGCGCGCCCGTTGCCAACAATTGCTGGCCCAGGTGAGATTCAAAGAGGTGAACAACAGAAGGGTTCGCAATGCGTATCCCAATCAGGGTTATTTGCTGAGCAGATCCGGCAAATAATGCAGAAAACTGTTGCTCAAGCACATAAATTCTTGGCTGATCGCTACCAGCAGCCCCATGATTGGCATCGATGGACAGGCCAATGATTGGAAGGGCTTTGGGACCTGAAGGCGTCACTAGAGTGATGGTATTGCCAACGCGCAGGTTATCTTCACTGGCGAGCTGTTCATCAATTACTACTCCATCTGGAGTATTGGTCGTTAAATAGTGGCCTTGCACGAGAAACAGTTGTCCTATGGAGGGCTGTTCTGCCGGAAGACCAACGACCATAACTTGTTGTTTACTCCCCGCAAAAATAATGCCAGTCGAGATCGCCGGAAACGGCGATGATATTTCTGTCGTTGAGGGATTCTTGCCCACGATCGTCAGAACCGAGGAAGGTACTCGCGGTGAAGAAACGTAGAGCCAGGTATCCGCACCATGCAACTGCTGGAAGAGCCGATTAAATGGAGCATTTGCGTTTATGATAGCAAGTAAGGAAAGGCTTACTAAAAAGCTAGAAAGTGCTACCAGGATGATAAGAGAGAGATTTTGAAGCTTGTGAGAGCGCAAATCTAACCTGATCTTGAACATGATCGCTTGCATATGCACCTTCTTCTATCGTTGATTCGTAATCTGAGAGTGCAGGGGCGTCGGGGGTAGAATGGGAAGAGATGCAGGCTCTACAATTTGTCCATCAGCGATGGTAACAACATGTGAAGCACGCGCTGCGATGTCTCCAGCGTGTGTCACAAGCGCAATCGTTTGCCCCTGTGCATGATATCTTTCAAAAAGCTTGAGTACCTCTTCGCCAGTCTGGGAGTCTAAATTCCCTGTTGGCTCATCGGCGAGTAAGAGAGATGGAGTGTTGATGAGGGAGCGCGCAATTGCCACACGCTGCTGCTGTCCACCAGAAAGCTCTGATGGGAGACGCCGTTCTAGATGCGCGATACTCAGTTCTTCTAGTAACTGTTGTGCATGTTGGCGTAACTGTTGCCGTGAATGCTTCAATAAAGAACCAGGTAACATCACATTTTGTAGGACAGTGAGATTATCAAGCAGGTTAAATGACTGGAAGATTATGCCTATTTCCCGTCGCCGGAACTTCGCTCGTTGTGTTTCTCCCATAGAGGCCAGGTCTTTTCCATTTACCAGAATGGTGCCTTGAGAAGGTACATCAATGCCAGCTAACAGGTGAAGGAGGGTCGATTTTCCACTTCCTGATCTTCCGATAATAGCGACGAACTCACCTCGCGCGATTGAGAGTGAGATATTTTGCAAAGCAGGAGGAGTAACACCTTGCTGCTGATAGCATTTCTCGACGTTCTCTACGACGACGATCGCGTTTTTGCTCTCCATAGTGGTTATCCTTTTTATTCTTCATGAGAAAGAGTATAGACGGCAAAACTCACAGTCGAACTATGAATGCTTATGAGTTTTATGCCGCTCATCCATGAACAAAACTTCTTGCTCTTAGCTATAAATGATTTTTGTCTGGTCCTCCTCTTCTACCTGACTTCTGAAAGCAAAAAGGCGATGGGAGAATTCCTCCACCTTTGCATTCTGCGGGTCCTTGCGATATAAGGTGATAACGCCATCAAGGAGAAGGAGCATTTCACTTTGATGAGAGGACCGATTTTGCGCCCAAATGCTGATTGCTCGTTGAAGCAAGACATCGGCATCTTCCTGCCTGTTTTGGGTTGAGCAGAGCCAGCCAAGGGTCATCAAAGGCTCGATCAGAAGGAAATACTTATGGCCACGGGCCCGTTCCCAGAGCGAGATGGCCCGTAAGGTAGCCGCTTCCGCTTCTTTCATCTTTTCCTGTTGCGCATACACGAGAGCAAGATTACTCAGGAGGTTCGCGCTGTCTGGGTGTTCTGGTCCAGAAACTTGCTCTGCAAGAGGGAGGGCTTGTTGTAACAGCTCCTCAGCCTCAGCAAATTGAGCGCGCATGAAAAAAGACCGCGCCAATTTGAGCTGAAGGGAAAGATAATCGGGTGAGATTGCCTCATTCCACTGTTTATACTGGGTAATCACGTGGAGAGTATGAGGGCAAATTTGCTTGTACCAGGACCAATCCTCTTCATTGGGCTGAGGAGCAGGAAAAACCTGATTCATCACGTGGAGCAGATAAGTAGTGATAGCCTGCGAACATTCGTAGCTCTGACATGCCTGGAGAATAGTTCGGACCAGGTGATGAATGGTAAACGTGCGACTTTGGGCATGACGCTGGATCAGGGCGTATGAAAGTAAATCCATCAGGACAGCATCAAATTGTAAGGGATCAGTCGCCACTTTCTGTTGCTGTTCATCGGCATAGGACAGAAGAGCCAGCATGAGTTTTGCAGGAATCGCGTCAGGCGCAAGAAAGCAACAGCGGATCAAAAGATCAGCCGCGATACTGTCTTTTTCCCGCAGATGTTCAACAGCCAGGGTAAACGTTTCCACTACAGACAAAGAATGCTCAGCATAGGTATGCCGCTTGTTCAGCACCTGTGCGGGGTGAGAATGGAAAAGATCGAGAAAGTCTGAGAGACCGCTGTGGGTTTCCTCAATATAGGCACCCGCTTGATCAAGCGCCAGTGGTAATCCGTCAAGAGCTGTCGCCAGTGTTCGGGCGATGGTCAGTTCTTTGGAAGAGAGACTTTCCAGAGACGCTTGAGGAGAGAGCAAACCCGCACGTCGCAGGAGGAAATGAACGCTTTCCTCTAAAGAGGGAGGTCCCAATTCAACGCAAGAAGCCAGCGTACCCAGCGTTGGGAGCCGTGTGGTAAAGAGGTAGGCACCGTTGTGGGCAATAGGCAAAAAATGTTTCGTAAGCTCGATATCCTCAACATTATCCACGATGAGGAGCCAGTTGTGATGCTGATTGAGCCAATAACCAATCGCTGCAATGGTTTTGGCATGATCTTGCCGATGTCCGCTGGAAAGTTGCAACGCGTTTGCGATAGCCATGAGATTGCTTATCATAGCCTCAGCGGTCGAGGCATTGATCCAGAGAACGGCAGAATGCTTCAAGGAGTAGCGATAGGCATATTCGATAGCAACTTGCGTTTTGCCTATTCCCCCTAGACCGCTGAGGGCACAAGATTGCGTAAGGTATCCCTGTTTTTTTTGCGTGAACACTTCATGTAACCAGAGCAAAAGCTCTTCGCGACCTGTAAAGCAAGGGTTATGTTGATAAGGAATAGACCAATACAGGGGAAAATCCATCAGACTAGCATCGAGCAGCCGTCGTGTTTGTGACTCATCAAGATGAAGATGCATGGCAACCTCAAGCACCATGTTGCGTGTGTTGGGGAGATAGTCGCCGCGTTCCCAGGCCCAAATAGTATTATAATGGACGCCCAGGCGATCAGCAAGCTGCCGTTGTGTGACTTTTTGTTGTTTGCGATACGTTTTGAGCGTTTCACCAAAAGATGTAAAATACTGATCTGTCATCAGCAGTATCACCTTTCTACCGATTTCGCAATCCAAAGAAAAAAAGGAAATTCAGGCAACAGAAGAGGATGGGGGGTTGCCGAGGAACAAGAAATTTGGTCACGAAAAGTTGACGTGACTCTCCCAGGTTTTTTTGCATGGAGTGTGTCCCCCTACACATGATTGATCGATAAATTCATACCTTTAGTATATACGAAGATTCCCGAATGTAAATCATAATCGCGATATTTTTGGAAAATATAGGGAAAGTGGTATCCAATTGAGTAACCTCTTAAATGTCTTCCCAATGTCAGTGACTTGATTAGGAACAAATACGCTTAAACTCACAAGCATTCATAGCTTTCTTGTGATATTTGGAGCTTATACTGATACTCAGAGATCGGATAAATCGATAAAATACCATTATCGTATCGAAAAGGTACCGATGAGGTAGAAGCTTTGCCAATTTTTAAGATCAAGGAGTAGGGCGCTGGTTCTGTCCTCCAATAGCCAGAACCTTTGCCCTTTTAGCGTATGCGATTTCTTTTCTGTTCTCTCGCAAGTCATGGATTTGTCTATCCTGCAATTGGCATCGCTCAAGTCTTACAAAGGCAGGGTCACGAGGTTGCGCTGGTCACAGGTCCTGCGTTCCGTGAAACGATTGCTCTGGCAGGGCTTGAACGTATTCCCTTTGGGGAATGGGATGACCAGAGTTTTCAAGTGGCACAGTGGGCCCATCCCATCGCAGGAGCGATACAGATTAAACATATCAAATATGCGGTCGATCGTTTTGCTCCTGACGTATTGGTAGGTCATCCTCTTACAATTGGACCGCTGGTTGCAGGGGAACTGTTCTCCTTGCCGGTAGCCATTCTCGGTCTTACTACATACCTCTGGCCTTTCTCCAGTGATTTTGAAGAACCTCGCTCAGAAGGTGCCCGGCAGCGTATCTGGCGTCATCAAGAGATGCTGCAGTACTACAACCAGCTTCGCCAGCAATCAAAATTACCGGTAGTTGACGGACCTCCCGCAACGACACCATTGTTAGGTGATCTTTTTCTCTTACAGAGTGCCCCTGAACTTCAAGACCATGTTGAGGAACTTCCTGATAAAGTCCATCTCGTCGGCTCCTGTCTCTGGGAACCTCCTCAATGCGATCCAGAATTAGAAGAATGGCTGGCTGAATCTCTTGCCTCTCGTGAGCCAATCCTCTATGTCCAGCATGGGTCTGCCTTCAGGTACCCCAGCTTTTTACCTGCTCTGCTCCATGCACTCAAAGGCTGGCCAATCAGAGTGGCTGTCTCGGTTGGCCGGATGAGAAGCAAGGCTCCGGCTGCTCCGGGAAATTTTTTTATACGCGACCATGTTTCACAGGGGTTTGTGCTGAGACATGCACAGGCTGTCGTGGCGAGTGGAAATACAACGGTTGTACTCGGAGCGATTACTCACGGGCTTCCGAGTCTCTTAATACCTACAGGCGGTGAGCAGTTCGATCTCTCTGAACGTTGCCAACACGCAGGGATCGCTCTTTGTTTATCGCCTGATGAGGTTATTTCGTATACATTAAAGGAAGCGCTACAAAAAGTACTCACAGATTCTCACATGGCTCTGGCCTCCAAATCGCTTCAAAATGCATTTCAAAGATATGGAGGTCCTGAAAGAGCCGCTGAAATTTTAAGCACGATGTTTAGCAAGGTAACAAGATAGCGCTGGCTGGCCTAGTTTATGGCACGAGGAGCGATAGAGTGGAATACTTTTGAGAATATGGGCCGGCAGAGCATACCAAGCTGTACAGTAAATATGAGAAGCATGGCGCTGGTATACACTAAATTTTGCGTATCTATAAGTAACTGAGGAGCATAGCGCCCGTGGAGATCATTAGTTATATGTATGATGAAGGAGGGGTAAGCCTGTAAAGACCTCACGATAAATGGCGAAAAAAAGACGAAAAAACCTACCCACATGGCCCCTCTTAAGAGACCATAGATCCCGATGAGTATCCTGATCAGTGGAGGCCATGTGAGCGGAACTCTCGGCTTTCTGCGTATGGTAAGGTAACACTGTTTGAGCAGATTGCTCGGCTGCTTAGAAAGATTAGAGATATTGAGCACATCTGTTAAGATCCAGTACCCATCGAATTTCAACAAGGGATTAAAGGAGACGAAGCAGCTCGCGAGGACTGAGAGGTAGGCTATTTCAAAGAGTGGTATACCCGAGAGGAGATAAATCAGCAGATAGATTACCCCAACCCAGAGTTGCAGATAAATACCGCCGATATCCACCCTGATCCTCTTCCAACGGCTGAGCTGCCAGGATGAACTGACGTTGCTGTAAAAGACAGGGAAGAACAGGTAGATCGCAAAACCAATCTCACTTGGCTTGACTTTTCCACGCGCACAAGCACTGGCGTGTCCGAACTCATGAAATGCCAGAGAAAGCAGAAATAAGAGGTAGGTTAAAACAGCAGTGGCTAACCCTGGTGTAGTGAGGTTACGCAGAAGGTTATGTTCAAACGCATACATAGAGAGAATGAAGAAACTGCTAAGCCCAAGCAAAACGGCAACGGGGTGGAAAACGAAAGTCAGCCTGGAGGCAACAGGCACAACCCAACTGGCCGGTAAAAGCCGGAATTTGAGCCAAAAATTTTTGGGACTTCGCCTATCGCTATCTATCTTCTGGATTTTATTCATCACATGGCAGTAGGCGCGTTCAACATCGTCGGCTGTCACCGTGACCTGCTGCTCATCGTGCATCGCTTGCGCAATAGCAGCATAAGAATACCCTCCGCGCACTTTTTCCAGCAAACCATACACGCTGGCAGAAATCTGAACATATTTCTCATTGTGGCTGATAACAATATAACGCGGGGTGCTCTGGGAGTCATCAACAACAATGCGTTCAATGATATCGGACTGGACAATGCCAGGTAAGGTTTCCACCTGACTCATACTATTCCTCCGTGTTGTGAAGCCATCGCTGGCTCTGGTTTCTCTCTCACCTGTGCCTGTAGCTTTGATTGACTGAGGACAACAACAAAGAATAAGAGGTCAATGAGAATGACCGTGACTTGATACAGCAATGCAATGTTATCCGCTACGGTAGTGGCACTTATCAGCAGTTCTCCCGTAAGGATATTCACAACAGCATGGGCTATGAATGGAGTGAGGAGACTTCCTGACTTGATCCGCAATGCGCAGAAAGCCAGGCCATCCCCCATAAAAACGACCAACCACAGCCAACCGGCGGAGAAATGAGTTGCCATATGCAGAACGGCAAACAAGAATGAAGAGACGCAAGCCGCTACCAGTACACTGCTCAGCGCCATCTTTTTGCGCGAGGGCAGTTGCTCGATCGAGCTAAACAAGAGCCCCCTAAAGTGAAGTTCCTCAGCAGGCGCTGTCAGGAGGAAGAAAGAGAGGGCCTGTGGCAGCAGGATGAGCCAGTTTGTTTGAATTGCTACAATAGGAATGAGTACCACCCAGACGGCAGTTCTTAAGAGGATGTAGAGCACACACCACACGCCATCTGGCCAGGAACCTTTAGGAGATACTCCAAAATCAATCGTTGAACGCTTGCGCTGCATAAGGTAGAGAGTGCCTGCTATTTCGCCAAGATAGATCAGGACCGAGAGCCAGGCATATGCATGGAGCAAATACGCGGGCACAGCAAAAAGGCCTGCGACTACCAGCGGGAAAAGGAAGAGGAACAGGACATATCCTGTATTCTTCAAAGCGGCTCTCATTTGAAGTCCCCTCTCTCCGATTGATTCATGCTTATTTTGCCTGATCAGTCCTCTGTTCGCTTCAATTTGGAGTATACCCTGAAATTGAAGCGAACGGAGAATGCTTAGTCACGCTGTAACCTATGCCAGGCGATCATCGCTTGCAGGACAAAGGCAGTAGTGATGGTCTGACTCCCGTATTCCAAAACCGCGCTCACCTGGCCTGTAGGTCTTCCCAACTCCATGCGGATAAACTTACAGTATGGCCAGGCTTGTTCTTCCGCGTCATAGTTCTGTTTGAGAAAAAGCAGAGCCTGCTCTACCATAGGTGACAGGTGTTCACTCGACTCAAGGAAAGATAAACCTGACAATGCTAATGCAGTGCTTAATACGTCGCCTTCGCCGCCGATCTCCAATGACCAGTGCCCATCGGGTAGTTGACTTGTGCGCAGAAATGCCCCTGCGCGGTCCAGGGCAGGGGAATCGGCTTTGACCTTTGCTAAGAGGCGTATACACATAAATGTGCCGTAGTAAGGACCATGATACCAGGTGCTTGACCAGCTTCCGTCCGGTTGTTGATGTGCCTCGATGTACGCGACCCCTGCCTGGATAACCGGGGCAAAGCGGTCATCATCGTATAATGCGAGAGCATAGAGGAGATTGGCCATCACATCCACATCCGCGCCTATCCCCCAGAGAGCTTGAGCACAAGCCAGTTGTCTCTCTTGCTTCGGTGTGCGGCGTTCCTGGGGAATAATCCATGTTTCGAAAGAACCATCCTCATAAGAGTTGTCTGTGAGTAACGTGGTGAGTGCCGGTTCCGCGTACTCCTGAATAGCCGCGCGGTGTCCGGTATGGAGTAACGCCTGGATGACCTGAGCCAGGTCGTCGGCGTCGGGCGATAGTTCCGGTAAATCAGGGAAATAACTCCAGCCGCCGATACCGTCACGGCAACGACGTTCTAGCAGATAATTGATCTCGTAATCAAGAACTGGTTGTAAATCAAGCTGGAAAGCTTGTGAGGCTTGCCACAAAATATCAGCAAGAATCGCGCGTTGAAAGACATCGCCTGACTGATACTCGCTTGTGCCACTAAACCCTCCTGCATAAGGGAAACGCATGATATGAGACGCCTCTCCAAAGCCAAGCTGCCACTGCCGAATGAGATAGCGTAACGCCTGCCAGGCAAGGCACTCACAATCTGACCGGGCCGCAGGAAGCTCTAAATGAAACACGACACGCCTGGAGGCGCGGCGGCGGTTCGTCTCGGTAATTCTGAGAATATCACTCAGCAAGCTCTCACAACGCTCGTGCAAATCGTCCGCGACAATGGGCCACGTGATATCTGGGATATCGCAGAGCAAAGTGCGGGCCTGTGTGAGCGCATCAATGGCTAACTGGAGAACGACGCAGGCATGCCCATCATAATATAATTCATGGGCCAGTACATCCAGATCATCCGTACTTGGTTTGTCCGGGCGTTCTGGTAGCCAGCGGCTGAGCAGGAGCGATGGCGATTGATGCAAATAATCTTCTTTCCAGTCAGAGAGATCATCAAACATCTGATGGGCAAAATTGTAGAGGTCTAATGACTCATTGAACACTTCCATATACCGTTCATCGCCGCTTAAAGCTGCCAGGCCAGCAGGTACGCCACGACTCAATCCCGTTTTCCCGATCGCAATATCCATGGCGGTTTCCTCATCAAATTCTTTCCAGGAAACCGACCCATTGGCAAACTTCTTTTCTAACAAACACACGCGCTGGTAACGAGCAAAATATGAGCGGTAGCGTGGCCAAAAAGGAGAATCAGGCGGAAATAGCTGATGCAGGAGTGTATAGCCCTCTAGCTGAAAGGCAAAAATATGTTCCAGAAGCAGGGTAGTATCGTATGGTGAGAGATTGAGATCCATAAGCTTATCGGCATAGAGAAGGGAAAAGGCCAGGAGCTTGGTCGCCAGGCTAAAATCGGCGAGGGGAGCAGATTCTATCCTGGGAAAGAAGGCATCAACAAAGAGATAAGGGTAGCAGTCGTAAATGTTGACCGGGGCATTCTCGTTTAAGTTGAGATCGTGCCAATGCTGGTTTAAGAGACCAGCGCGCTGTCTCGTTTGCATCGCTCCTTGCCAGACCCTCGGCGGAAAGAGATCTTCACTAAAAGAAACAGAACCGAGCTTAATTGCTGCTTTGCGCATAACTCCTTGACCCTCCAGGCAGTCCATCTGCATGTAATATTTCTCCACCTCTGTGCAGCTTCACCTAGCCAACGCATCTGGTATACCCTACACAGAAGCAAAAAGCGTCTCCTTTCAATTCAGTGTTGGAGGCGTTGCAAAATTTGCAAGTTTTGCAGCGCCTCCAACACTTTTACACAATAAGGTCACGCGAATTCCTCACGTGTTAGGGCGAAGACGCTGAGAATCAAACTCTCCTGGCCAGCACCTAACCTATGTTTGCTAAGCAAGGAAGAACGTCACCGAGGCAAGCGTTGGCTCCGCAAAGCGGCCAGCCATTCCCAGCGCAAGCGTTGGCCCCGCAAGCGTAATCTGGACTAACAGCAGCAGCTAGCTCCAGGCGACGCTCCAGTTCATCAACGTTTAAGTCGAAGCCGTTAATACTCAGGATCTCTTCCCTCCCAGAGTTGAATGTTGACATCGTTCTTTTCTCTCTTTCTTCCTGTCAATGTATGATGTGATTTACAAGCTCTCATCGTCCCATCGAAATGCCTATTATATGCACAAAATTACCCGTTGCTGCTGCAAGCGTTAGCTGCACAGCCATTTCCTGCACAGGCATTCCCGCCACAACCATTCGTCCAACAATCGGCTGGTAGCATGCTGGCCAGTTCCAGGCGTTCTTCCAACTCGGCGATATCCAGATCGTACAGGACTAACATCTGGATCTCTTGCTGGTCCTCACCTTTCCCTAGTGGGTCATAATTGGAATACGTCATCTGTTTTCCCTTTCTTTTTTATCTCGCGGCAAAGCGTGCCGCACGCTCTTTCACGGAACACATGATCCCGGCCAACTTTGCTCCAAGGTCACCTGGCACAATGTGCCAACGTTTGGAGAACGTATGTACTTTCTCCAAACACCTGCTTAGCTAGCATTGGCTGGACAGCCATTCCCTGCACAGGCTTGCGCGCCACAGCTATCTACCCAGCAATCGGCTGGCAGCACGCTGGCCAGTTCCAGGCGTTCCTCCAACTCGGCGATATCCAGATCGTACAGAGTTAACATCTGAACCTCTTGCTGACCCTCTGCTTTCCCTCCAAGGTCAAGCCTGGAGTACGTCATCCATTTTTCCTTTCTTCATCTTGCGGCAAAGCATGCCGCACGCTGTTCGCAAAAAATGTCAAAGAAATGAGGCGGCGAGAACGCTCACGCTCAAACGGGTGGCCATTAGAGATCGCAGAGGTTCTCTATCTGATTTGCCACCTTAATACCAGCTCGATGAGCCACATAGGCTTCGGCAACGCTGGCACGATAGCGAGCGGCATACCCATCACAGTGGTTGGTGAATATATTTTCACTTCCGCCTTTTCCCCGCACTGCGCACCCACCTCCGCAATTCAGGGCATACCGGCACTGGCGGCAGATCTTATTGGTCGTCACATTTCGACTGCGCCACATCTTGCTCAGGTTCTCCTCAACCTCATACTTCCCTTGAGGAGTAATATGTCCCATTCTGACCTTCGCATCGCCAGTGCGCTCCCAGCAAGCATAGACACTGGCGAATGGATCGATGACATACATACTGGCATGCGCACCACAGAACTGCGCATGCAAAAACGGCTGGCCCTGCTGCTCAATCAAGCGCTGGGCCGTGTCCTTGAGCGGATCATCTGGACGGTGTATCACGTGCATCGCCGGATATTCAAGACGCTTCTGATTGAGTGCTTTGTCGAGCGACCACGAATCGAACGTCGTTTTGACACTGACATTTTTATTCGCGGCGTGAATGGGCGCGGTATAGGCTGAGAAATGCGGGTACTTGTTCCAGCCTCTAGCGATAATCTCTTCTGCCAGTTCCGGCAGAAACTCAATGTTGATGCGGTCGATGTTCATGCGCATGTTGATTTGTACGCCCCGCTCAAGCGCCATCGACACGTTTCTCGCAATGCGATCGAATGAGCCACTCCCATCGGCATAGATACGACGTTTATTATGTTCGAGCGCGGGACCATCCACCGTGACCTGAAGCATCTTGATACAATCGGGGCCGAGCAAATCCTCGTAGGCATCAAGATCAGTGAAATTTGAAACTCCCCAGAAACTGGCTTTACCTATGCTATGCACCTTGTCAATGATATAATCAATAACACGGCGATTACGCGCCAGAAATGGTTCTCCGCCGAAAAATCCGATGTTACGCACATAGTCATCCGCTGGCGGCAGATCATGCTTTGTCTCAATGTCAAGCATGCCATTAACGATACGATCGATAATCGGTTTGCTCATCGCGTGGAGAAGATGACTATAGGTGGGATCCGTGCGCATGTGATCCTGAAAACAGTATGCGCAACGCAGGTTGCAATCGTACGTGGGCATCAAGACGTAGCTTGGGGTCGCACGGAGCATCTTTGCATGATAGGCATTGGCAATTTTGACAAAGAAGGCTTCCTCTTCTTCGAGCGTTTTCTCTGTCAGATAGCCACGCCGTTTGAGCAGGTCGATCGTTGGTTCTGAGGGACGCGCGACTTCTCCATCTACAAGAGGGGCGGGTGTCCAGACACCATAGAGCGGCCTGGGTGGGTTCCTGCTCTCTAAAGAGCGGATATACGTAGCGACCTTCTGTGAAACAAGGTCGTATGCCCCGGTGTAACCATGCACCAGGAGCATCTCCTCGCTGTTATCAGGAAGATCCACGAAAATCGTATAGCTGCTGGCACGTAGCGGATACTGCCCTGTGTTCTCAGTGCTCTCTGCTTCGCAACTATCTTTACCCTTGCGAGGGGTCAATACAATGGGTACTTGCATTGATGCTCCTTTCAATAATCCACAAAAAGGTGCAACGCGATGAAAGAGTCAGGCCACACCAGCATGCACGTAACCGACCTGTGACATAACTCATCTTTTGAAGTATCACTTCAAAGGAAGTATAGTTTACAGAAGTCATAAGAGAACTATGATTAGATGTGAGTGTGAACACTTTGGCGTATGGCAGTATCCACATTGACAGTAGATAGCAAAACTGATCCTGTCTCGCTCATTCGCACTTTTCCAAAAATTGGAGAACGAAACGAACTTTAGCAGCACTCATTCGTAAAATGGAAGAAGCCGTTTTTAAATTAAAACAAGAGCGGAGGATGCGCATGCCATCAGAATTTCAAGGACCATTTTCTGGACATGAATACGAGTTATATCGATCCGAACAGCCACAGAGCACGACCAGTGCTTTGACTTCTCGGCAGAGAAAAATCGATCCCATGGGAATGATGGGGAAAATCTTCGCCAGTCTAGGAGCCATCCTTGTCGTGATTGGAGTGCTGGTTGCGTCTTTCCTTGGAAGCTTTGAGCCTCGCGGGTTTGGCTTCTTCTTCGCGATCCTGGCGGGTGTATGGGGAACGGGCCTGCTCTTTCTGCTGCTGGGGCTGGTCCTACTCCTGTTTTTTCGCAATGTCAGGTCCGCCGTCGTCGTCGATCACTACTTCATGGCCCTGATCAACCAGGATTACCCGGCGGCGTTTCAGTATCTCGATCCGGGGATGATGACACAGCAAAACGAACTGGACGCCCAGACCAGGTTCACCCAGCGTGCCCAGGCATATGATGAACAAGGAAGAATTAGCGACTACGCCCTGAGAGGGTTTAGCCTGAACCCGTGGAGTGCAAGGTACACGATCAAGATGAGGCGCGGCACGGGACCGTATATCGTCCATCTCTTTTTATTGAAGCGGGGTGATACCTGGAAAATCACCGGGTTTGATCGTTTCTAACGAGAAAGAATGCCTTGGTCAAGTTGCTCATCTATAAGACCACCACTTCATTGCCAATCCTGGTTTATGACTGACACTTGCTTGTTGATAGACGTTCTAATCCTGTTTAGAATAGAGCCACATGTATACATAAAGCCCTTCTCTATATGGAAAGGAAATGTGAACAAGCATGGTTAATAATCCTCCTGAATGGCAATCTGTTTTTAAAGCTTCAGGTGAAATCTCTGTCGAAAAAGCACGTGCAATCCTGAATGACAAGGGCACGCTGGCCTACACAGATGGTGGAGACTCGTGAACGTAAAGGGGCACCTGGCATAGGAGCGCCTGGTGCCCCTGCGTCCCCTACATAACTCAATGTGGTTTTATTGCAAGGGCACAACGTAGACCGCTGTGCCGTAGCACAATACCTCGCTGACGCCTTGCGCGATCTCGGTGGCATCGTAGCGTACGCCGATCAGGGCATTGGCGCCCATCTGCTGTGCGTGCTGGATCATCAGTTCATAGGCCTCGCTACGGGCCTGCTCGCAGAGATTGGTATAGAGCGTGATGTTGCCGCCCGCAAGCTGCTGGAATGCGGCCCCGATGTTGCCTACGATGCTGCGCGAGCGCACAACGATACCGCGCACAACGCCAAAATGCCTGGCAACACGAAAACCCGCCAGGTCATTGCTTGTCGTCACCAAACTGTGATCCAATGTCATAGCCATGTTTTCAATACCTCCACTGTAATGAATAGGTAACAGCACTCATGGATACAAACGTAGCACGCTTGCATCCCTCCAAATAGAGCGACTGCTCGTCTATTATTCTACCCCTACAATGGGTGATTGTCATCAATAATATACCGGTTTATAATATGCTGAGAAACGTTCACATACAGGGCGTAATTTCACCATACAAAACGATACAAGCAAAAATGGTTATGATAGGAAGGACACCTCAGGCGCTCGACCCGGTTCTGGTCATCAACGCCTATGCTCAGGGGATCTTCCCGATGGCGGATCACCGGGGCCGCATTCAGTGGTATGCGCCGGACCCGCGCGCTATCCTGGAGCACGACAACCTGCGTGTCTCACGTTCGCTCCGGGCCACAATGCGCAAGGGGTGCTACATGGTACGCATGGATAGCGCCTTCGAGCAGGTCATGCGCTGCTGTGCATACCGCCAGGAGACCTGGATCAGCGAGGCATTCATTGCCGCGTACACCCAACTGCACTACGCGGGGCTGGCGCACAGCGTCGAGGCATGGCGCGCCGGTGTACTTGTGGGCGGGCTGTATGGAGTGGCCCTGGGCGGAGCTTTTATGGGTGAGAGCATGTTCTCGTCTGCTACTGACGCCTCCAAGGTCTGCCTCGTCACCCTCGTTGAGCACCTGAAGGCGCGCGGCTATGCACTGCATGATACACAGTTTCTCACTCCCCACCTGGCAACACTGGGCGCGACCGAAATCCCACGCCGGACATACGAGCAACGCCTGCGCGCGGCCTTGCGCCTGCCCTGTACGTGGAGCGACGAGGAAAGCGCCGTTGTGAGAACAGAGTGAGTGGACTGCCACATAGGCATACACGCAAGCCAAAAAGGCTGGCCGCCTCGCGTGTCCGTAGGGCGTGGCT
>JALYTT010000676.1 GCA_030854145.1 Chloroflexota bacterium
GCCCTTGGGAAGCCTGTGTCCTCCTCCCTGGCCGCGCAAGCGAGGCTTCACACGGACGCGGCAAGCCGGGTCCCTACGCGAGAAGAGGGGTGCCTGTTGGGGGATTGCCCTGCATCCTGCTGAATGAAGCCGGAGAGAAACACTACAATGCCAGCACCTTTAAACTGCTTATTTCCAGCCGTGTCCCGTAGCTTTTGAGGCCGACCTGGCCACCGGAGCGATAGCGGGTATCATCTGTTTGGGCAAGAGGCTGTCCATCAACGGAGAATGTGAGATGGGAGCCTTTGACTGCAAAGCGATAAGTATGCCATGGAGTGCCAGGAGTGAATGGTACCGTTGCCAGAATAGTATTTCCGGCCTGGAGGCGTATTTTTTGGTCGCATACCGCGGCTTTGTAGCCCTGCCAGCCAGCGGGCGTAGTTGTCCCGCGCAGGGATATATCGAAACATGGCCATGTAGCGATCGCGCGAACCCGCGTCTCTACAGCGTAATCAGGTGTCGCCGTCATCGTATAGGGGGCTACAATTGTTGGATCAGGCTTCCCACTATAGGATGACCCATTGTTGACAAGCTCATTGTTCGACACCGACCAATCGTGTGACCCCCGGCCGGGCCAGCCTCTGGTCCAATCTGCCTGGTACACCACACCAACTAGCGGTGTTGGCGTGGCAGTTGGCAGAGGGGTAGCCGTTGGGACTGGGGTCAAGGTAGAAGGTGCAACAGGAGTGGCCTGCTGCTGTTGCTTTGTGCCAACGCTTCCCGCTGGCGTATGGGCAGTGTGGGTAGCAAGAAAAAGTCCACCTGCAAGCAGGCCAAGCAAGAGCAAGAGCGCAAGCAAGACAGGCACAAGGACCCGTTGTGGGCTTTTTGCTGGTGAGCTTTTCTCTACTGGCTCTGGTGTTGCCGCTGGTTGTCCCAGCGATGCCAATGGTTCAGGCTCTTTCTGTGGCTCAGGAACCGGAGGAAGGTATATAGGCTCCTGTGCTCCTGGAGTACTTTCTGTATGCGGGCTAGGGGGCTGAGTCTGTGTAATAGCGTCGGGTCTGG
Source organism: Chloroflexota bacterium (assembly GCA_030854145.1). The sequence goes on from JALYTT010000676.1 coordinate 1,048, forward strand.
CTGGCACAACAGGGAGTCCTTGGTGCTCGGCATTCGCCTGTTCCAATGCCGTGGCAAAGGCGGCAACACTTTTGAAACGCCGCTGGGGATCACTGCTGAGCGCTGTCTGGAGCACATCTGCCACCAGTGGAGGGAGCGCGACAGGGTTTTTTTGTGCCGAAACAGGTGAAGCTGCGGTGGGCTGATCGCCCATTTCGGGTGGAACGAAGCGCTGACCGGTGAGCCATTCATAGACCACACCGGCTAAGGCATACTGGTCACCGGCCGGACTGGCCTCGCTCCCGGCCTGCTCTGGCGCCGTAGAATTTCCGGCCTTCCCGTGAGCAGAAGCCTGTGAGAAGACGATGGGAATGGCAAAATCCGTGAGGAGCAGCTTCCCGTTGCGCCTCAGGAACATATTCTCAGGCCTGATATCCTGGTGGACCACATTTCGGCTGTGAGCATACGAGAGCGCGGCGGCGAGCTGGGTGACCAGAGGGACAACCTGCGAAACAGAGAGCCGTGAGCGGGGTGGATAGAGCTGCCGCAGCGTCTTCTCAGGGACATAGGTCATCACAAGAAAGCCAAGCGCGTTTTCTACATCAAAATCTAGCATCTGGACGATGTTGGGCTGGGTGAGATGCGCGATAGCCTGGGCCTGGGCAAGGAAAAGGGGCTGGTCCTGCTGTGAGAGCGGAGTATGAAATACTTTCAGCACCACCTGCGTCTTCAGATCGCTATGGTGTGCGAGATACACGTCCGCCAGACGCCCGTTGCGCAGTAAACGCACCACACGGTAATTTCTGACCATCTGTCCTGTACGATCAGCCGCAAGCATTGGCTCATTCCTTTCCCCATCATAGGGATGGCTCTCTGCTTGTTGATACGCATATGGGGCGGGAGAAGTTTCGTATACGAAAGAGGGCGATCATCTCCTGCTCATGCAGGAGGTGATCTGAACAATAAGGAAATGGACCTTCTGTTAGTTTATTGTTGTCTAAAGATTAATTTACCCTGCTTCGTTCAGCACCATCTCCTCAATCACCGTAGCCACGCCCTCCTGGCTGTTGCTCAGCGTCACGTGGTCCGCTACCTCTTTAACCTCGTCGGAGGCATTGGCCATTGCCACGCCCAGGCCCGCGAAGCGCAGCATGCTGATATCGTTATAGTTATCGCCAATGGCCATGATCTCCTGAGGCGCGATTCCCAGGTCGGCGGCGATCTCGCGTAGCGCCTGGCCCTTCGAGACCTGGGGGTGCAGAAACTCCAGCAGATCGTAGGCGGATTGCGTCACATATAACTGGCCGGCGAAGATGCGCTCAAGTGCCTTGCGTTTCATCACCAGGGTCGCCGCCTCTCCCACCCCGGCCAGCTTGATGCACGTCCTGGGATATAGCCTGGCGACATCCTCCACCTCGATGGCTGGCGGAACGGGCGGGCGATACCAGGTACGGACACGCGGGGCGCCTCTATCAGCATATACCCCCTCGTGTGTATGATAGACGCGGTACAGCAACAGCGCGCGCATGGCATCCAGCGCCGGCAAGATATAGGCCTCTGGGAACAACTGCTCATGCAGGATCTCCCCCGTGTGGAAGTCCGCGACGATGGCTCCGTTCTCGATGATCTGCGGCCCCGCCAGCGGTAGCCCCGCGCACACATGCTGGAGCACGGCCAGCGTCTGCCCTGTAGTGATCACGATCTTGATCCCAGCCGCCGCCGCGTCATGCAGGGCCTTGTATGTGCGCGGGGTAATCATTTTATGGGGAGCCGGTGTGAGCAAGGTGCCGTCGAGGTCGATGGCGATGAGACGATACATGAATGCGTGACTCCTGGGCTGCTATGCTGACTCGGTGGATGCTGTTCTGTTTCAGTATATCTGGCGTGTTGGGTGTCTTGCAAGTGTGCTGGCTAACTACCATACAATGCATAAGCTCAGGGCTTTGGAGTGTACCCGAAAGTCCCGAAAAATGGAAAAGGAGGCTACTCCTTGCTAGAATAGGAAAAGCATAAATCACCTATAAAGGCAGGGAATAGCTGGAGTGAACCTTACC
>JALYTT010000677.1 GCA_030854145.1 Chloroflexota bacterium
ACCTGGAGGAGATGGATCGCTACCCCGATGCGCAGCGCCAGGCCGACGAAGAGACCATGGCCATCCAGAGCCTGGGCGCGGCCATTCAAAACATGCTGCTCATGGCCTACGAGTTGGGACTCGATAGCGGCTGGATGTGCGCCCCGCTCTTCTGTCCCGACATCGTCCGCGCTGCGCTCAATCTGGCGACGGGACTGAGGCCTCAGGCGCTGATCACCCTGGGATACGCGGCCGCCGACCCGCGCCGTCGCGAGCGCTTGCCTTTGAGCGAACTGGTTATCTGTCTTGACGATTTGCAAGATGCAGAGGAGATTGTATGATTGTAGTGCTTGCCGGCGGCGTAGGCGCGGCGCGTTTCTTGCAGGGCCTGGTCCAACTCGTTCCCCAGGAGCAGATCACAGCCATTGTCAACACCGGCGATGACCGGGATTTCTACGGACTGCACGTGTCGCCGGACCTGGATATCGTGATGTATACCCTCGCGGGGCTGGTGGATGAGGCACACGGCTGGGGCATTCGCGACGATACCTATCACGTCATGCAGCAGTTGACACGGTATGGGAACGAGGACTGGTTCCAGTTGGGTGACCGCGACCTGGCGACACATATCCAGCGCACCAACCTGCTGCGCCAGGGACAGACGCTGAGCCAGGTGAGTGATAACCTGCGCCAGCGATTTGGCCTGGGGCTGCGCATCCTCCCCATGACCGACCAGCGCGTGGCCACGCATATTCAGACGCCCGCCGGGCTGCTACACTTCCAGGAATATATGGTCAAACGCCGCTGTGAGGACGAAGTGCAGGACGTGGTCTTTGTAGGCATGAGCGAGGCTCGACCCGCGCCAGGACTGCTCGACATCCTCAAAGAGGCCGAGGCGATCCTGATCGCGCCAAGCAATCCCATTGTCAGCATCGGCAGTATCCTGGCGGTGCCGGGCATCCATGATACGCTTCACGAAGCCAGCGGCATGGTGGTCGCGGTCAGCCCGATTGTGGGCGGCGCTCCCATCAAGGGGCCGGCCGATAAGCTGATGCGTGGGCTGGGCATGGATGTCTCGGCGCTCGGCGTGGCGCGCTGTTACCGCGACTTCCTGGATGTGATGGTCATCGATACCCAGGACGCGCACCTGGCAGGTGCCATCGAGGATCTGGGCATCCCGACGCTGGTCACCGAGACCATCATGCGCGACGGCGCTGCCAAAGCCAACCTGGCCCGCAGCGTTTTGCAAGCAGCCGGCGTACAGGTATCATAGAGAGAAGCGAGCCAATCGTACCAACACTATGCAGAAGATACAGAGAGATATGACAATATATAAAGCTCTGGTGCCAGTAAAAACACTTGCTCTCGCCAAAAGTCGCCTGGCGGCACATATGCCAGCGCGAGAGCGCGAGACACTGGTACTGGATATGCTGCACCATGTCGTGACAGTCCTGCGCGAAAGCGCGCTGCTGGCCCAGATCGCGGTAGTCAGCCCGGATAGACGCGTGCTAGAGCAGGCACAGGCCTGGGGCGTTGAGGCGTTCGTTGAGGAGCAACATGGGCATAATCCCGCGCTGCACGCGGCGGCGCTGCGCATGCTGGCTGATGAAACAGACGCCCTGCTCACGATCTCGGCCGACCTGCCGCTGCTGGATGTCAATGATCTCAGTGCGCTTATCGCGCAGTTGGCAAGCTACCCTGTGGTGCTGGCGGCCGCGCGCGACGGCACGGGGACGAATGCGCTGTTGCTGCGCCCGCCGCTGGTCCTACCATACCTTTTCGGCCCCCACAGCTTGCAGCGCTACCTCGAAGCCGCCCGGCAGCAGGGGTTGGGCAGCACGCTCTACCACAGCGCCGGGCTAGCGCTGGATATCGATACCAGCGATGATCTGCACCTGTTACGCATCTACATGCAAGAAATGGAGCTTGACCTGGTGTAACTATGGCCCCACATTGTCGGCAGGCAAAGAGAGCCGAAGGGGAGCCACCACAACATTTACATGAACATAGCTATAGTGTACTAACTGTACCAAAGGAGATTTTCAACATGCCTATCGTTGGATATTCGGCGGCATTGGAGCAGTTCCATCCCACCGACCTGTCGCGCTGGTGCCAGGAGGCAGAGCAGGCCGGGTTCGGCGCGGTGATGGCCGCCGACCACTTTCATCCCTGGGTGCCACAGCAGGGCCAGAGTCCCTTTGTGTGGTCCTGGATGGGCGCGCTTGGTAGCCAGACGCAGCATATGGCCTTCGGGCCGGGCGTCACCTGCGCCTCCTATCGCTACCATCCAGCCATCATCGCCCAGGCCGCGGCCACCCTCGGCGCCATGTACCCCGGCCGCTTCTGGCTGGGCATCGGCACCGGCGAGGCCCTCAGCGAGCATATCGTCGGCGGCGAGTGGCCCGATGCCCCTGTGCGCCTAGAGCGCATGCTCGAATCTATCGAGGTCATCAAACAACTCTTTACTGGCAAGAAGGTGCGCCACGCCGGCAAGCACATCACCATGGAGAGCGCGCGCCTGTATACGCGTCCAGAGAAACCCGTACCTATCTATATCGCCGCCTCCGGTCCCAAGACCGCCGAGAGCGCCGGGCGCATCGCCGAGGGCTTTATCACGCCCGCCGCGCCGCCGGATAAGCTCAAGATGCTGCTTGAACGTTTCGAGAAGGGCGCACACGAGGCCGGCAAAGATCCCGCCAGCATGCCCAAGCTGCTCCAGTTGCATGTCTCCTGGGCCAGTTCGCAGGAAGAGGCCCTTAAGAACGCCGTGCAGGAATGGCCCAACGGCGGCATGAAGTTCCCCAAGCAGGATGTGCGCGCCCCGGAAGACTTCGAGGCCCTGGCCCAGATGGTGCGCCCGGAAGATTTCAAAGGACGCGTCCTGATCTCAACCGACCTCGACGAGCACCGCCAGCACCTCCAGAGCTTCTTCGATCTGGGCTTCGACGAGGTGCATGTTCACAATGTCGGTCGCGACCAGAGCAGCTTCATTCGCGCCTATGGCGAGAAGGTGATTCCCGCCCTGCGAGGGTAAAGCCATCTTTTTCGTAGGCGGCGTCTCCGTAGCGCGTGGCTTGCCTCGCCGTCCTGCGCAGTTG
>JALYTT010000229.1 GCA_030854145.1 Chloroflexota bacterium
GGCCATTTCGCCCCTTCCGCACACTCTCTCCCCTTATATCTCCTGCCATTTCTTTTCGAGTTCCAGCCACACCTGGCGAATGTGCTCCACCTCGTCCTGATTGGGCACGATGCCGCCATAGCGAATGGCGGGTGTCAAAGCGAAAGGTTACATGTGAGAGGCCACCTTAGCCAGCAGGTCATCCATGTCAAACGGCTTGGCCAGAAAATCATCGGCGCCGCAGGCTCGCGCGGCGCGTTCGGCGCTGGGGTGAGCTGAAATCATAATGATGGGGATGGCGCGCGTGTGTTCCTGACTTTTCAAGTAGCGGGCGATCTCGCGCCCATCCTTGCCGGAGATCAGCATATCGAGGATAATCACATCGGGGAGCGTATGCTTCTCTATCTGCTCCAGGTGGTCACCCTTCTCGGTGATCGCGACCTCGTACCCGGCATCTTCTAACATCGCTTGCAGGAATTCGAGAATATCCGGGTCATCGTCGACAACGAGCACCCTTTTCTTGCCACTTTGCATACACCGCTCACCCTTTCTATCAAATGTTGGCTGCGTCTGGGAACCCGGTCGCACCCTGTTGCCTGCTCAAAGGCAGAGAAAAGCTAAAGGTTGCGCCCTCGCCTTTGTGGCTCTCAACCCATATTTTACCATGATGCCGCCTAATAATCTCGTTTGAGATGTAGAGGCCGATGCCCAGTCCGGGGAATGTCTTCTCCATCGGATCGCTGACCTGATAGAAGCGCTCGAAAATGTGCTGCTGATGTGCCTCGGCGATACCGATGCCGAAGTCCTGAATGCTCACCACTACCCTGCCATCAGCGATTGACGTGCGAATAACCACCTTGTTCGCCTGAGGAGAGTATTTGATAGCGTTCGTGAGCAGATTGATCAGCACCTGCTCGATACGATCTTTATCGCCAAATACCTGGGCTTGCGTGTTGCCCTCAAGGGACAACTGGTGATCCTGAGCGATTTCCTGAAGGCTTTCTAGCACCTCGTGGAGCACCTCGTCGATCTCAAAAGGCTCTTCCCGGAAGAAGAGCTTGCCGGTCTCCATTCTGGAAATGTCGAGCAAGTCATTGATCAGTTGGGTGAGCTTGTTCAGTTGCTTATCCATGCGGGCCAGGAAGCGCCGGACCTGTTCGTCGTTGCGCTCATTGAGGCGGCGTTGCAGCACCTGAGTGAAGCCCTTAATACTGGTGACAGGCGTCTTAAGCTCGTGGCTTGCCATGCTGATGAACTCATCCTTGCGCTGCTCCAGGGCTTTGTGCTCCGAGATGTCCATATTGATACCGACCATGCGCAGCGGCTGGCCCTGCTCATCCCTGAAGACACGCGCACGCGCGGCAATCCAGCGGCTGCTATGATCGGGCCAGATAATGCGAAACTCCGTGTTAACCTCGCCGCTCACCGTCGTGGCCTGCTGAGTTTTGAGAACGCTCTGCTCGCGATCCTCAGGATGCAGGAGCTGCAGCCAGTCTTCTAGCCTGCCCTCAAAGCCGCCGGGAGGTAATCCATACAGCGCCTCCAATTCCTGCGTCCAGGAGATGTTGCCGGTCTGGATGTTCCATTCAAAGGTACCGATACGACCTGCCTCCTGTGCCAGCGCCAGCAGTTCGCGCTCGCTGCCAAGCTGGCGGGCCAGTTCCTCCGCATCCCTGCGCGCCTCCACCTGCCCGCTGACATCAACGGCATGGATGAGGATACCCTCTCTCCGACCCTGTACGTCGTGTATTGGCTGCCCCACAAAGTTGAAATATTTCTGCTCAAGCCCCCCATCGCCATTGGTGTCCAGGGCGGCCGGGAATTCGTTGCCGATAAACGGTTCGCCCGTGGCATAAATGCGGTCGAAGATATCCCAGATACCCTGTGAAATGATCTCAGGGACCGCTGTACGGCCTGGTTTCCCAATCAACTCAGAGGCCGGCCTCCCCACAATTTGCTGGTAGAGGGCATTGGTCATCTCGTATACGTGCGTGGGGCCGCGCAGGATGGCGATGCCCGCCGGAGCCTGCATCAGTAGTTGCTGCAGGCGCTGGCGCTCAGCCTCGGCCTCTTTGTGCGCCTGCTCGGCCTCCTTAAGAGCCGCCTGTTCGCGCAGCCAGAGCTGGTGGCGCTCCTCCTCAGCGTGTTTGCGCTCGCCAATATCTTTGGCCAGCCCCATAAAACCAATGGCAGCTCCTGCTGTATCGCGCAGGGGGGTTGTTTTGATATCGACCCACACACGGCTCCCATCTTTGCGCCGTCCCCGCCATTCGCCTATAAAGTCTGTCCCCTCGGCAATAGTCGCCAGGTCCTGCGCGAACTGTGCCATATCAACATCTGGATAGAGAACGGCCGGCGTCTGGCCCAGCATTTCCTCGGCTGTGTAGCCGAAGACCTCCCTGGCCCCCTCGTTCCAGTAGATGATTTTTCCTGCCAGGTCGGTCACCACGATGCTGTCTCTGACATTTTGCAAGATGTTCGCCAGGAATTGCAGCCGTTCCGGTGTCTCCTGCTGCCCGTGCTGTGAGGCCAACGGCACACCTGAATGCTGAATCTGCTGGTTATTGCTGCGCTGCATGTCGTCTCCTGATTGGCGCTTGAAAATATCGGGGAAGAGGCTCTCAAGAATGAAGTGTTCTACGCCCCCGACCTCCCATCTGTTATAGCACGCAGAAATGCGCTATAAGGATACGAGTACCCCCAGATAGATTGCAGATTCTCATAGCCTCCTGGATGACGAAGGCTTTCTCCAAAGGCATGTGAAGGGCAAGATTGGAGAAGTTTTTGGGCTTTTCCGTCTGCTATAATGGCCACGTGAGCAGTGCAAAGAGAACGAAGATGAGAGGAGTATTATTCATGGAGACGAAACCAAACGATCAGCAGGAAAGCGACCTTCCGCCGGGATTATCCAGGCCGGCACAACGGGCACTTGCCGGGGCCGGGTACGCGCGACTTGAGCAGTTCACCAGCCTCAGTGAGGCTGAGGTCCTGCAGTTGCATGGTATGGGACCCAAAGCAATGGATCTGATCCGTCGCGCTCTCGCCGCCAGAGGCCTCTCATTCGCCGAAGGGAAGAAAAGCAAGACAAAGGATGAGGTTTAGCCGTCTTAGTATTTACGTAGGAGAAACAGTTTCATGGATGATTACAGTCTTGTTGAACGAGCGCCAACAGTGGAGGAGTATCAAGCGTTACGCATTGCTGTGGGCTGGGGTGAAGCGGATGCAGGTGCCACCCAGAAAAGTGTGCAAAACAGCTTATATTGGGTCTGTACTCTCAAGCAGAAGCATGTGATTGGATGTGGTCGAGTCATTGGAGATGGTGGCCTCTGTTTTTATGTGCAAGATCTCATTGTTCTGCCCAGTTATCAGGGGCAAGGGCTTGGGCGATGTATGATGGAGAAGATCATGGACTATTTGCAGGCAAACGCTCATCAAGGCGGTTTTGTGGGCCTTATGGCTGCTAAAGGAGCCTCTAGCTTTTATCTGAAGTACGGCTTTGTGGAACGCCCAGACCCAGATTATGGACCAGGGATGATCTTGTTTTGGAAGTGAACCTTTGTGTATATGACTTGCCCTATGGTCGTTGTGGGGTGGAAGGTGTGACGGATGTGACAGGTGATAGAAGAGCGTATCGTTGGGTGAATGGTGGAAGTGTGACGGATGTGACGGATGTGACGGATGTAATGATGAGGGGAAGCATGGAAGGGGAGCCTTTCTTGCCGGTGAGAGTGGTGGGGGAAGCAAGCAGGCAGGTACACTCTTGCTTTTAAGAAGTATAACATATATGTGGGAAGCAAGCAAGCGGTTTTTGAAAGCTTGAAAGCGGGGAGCGCAGTCACAGGGGAGAGCGCTCCTTACGAGAGGGAATGTGTTAAAGTAGGCGGGCATTGTCGGTGGGCAAGAGGAGCCGAAGCCGTCGCCCCCAGGACACGCGGAGCCTCCTTTTTGGCATATGTTCATGCCTATGAGGCAAGCCCCACCCTACGGGACTCGCGCCTGCACGTCCTTGCTTGCATGGTCTTGCGATGTCTGGGAGGGGCCGTCGTCCGGCGCATTGTAGGTAGGGGGGCGCGGCCTTCTTGAGAGCGCTCGCAGGATGGTGGCAATGGCGGCGGCGATACTGGCGACGGAGATGAAGAAGATCACCGGCACGATGCCCAGCAGGTCGGCAAAGCCGCCCATAAACAGCATCACAGGGATGGCGCCGCCGTTGAAAAGCGCCTGGTAGAGGGCCAGGACACGCCCGCGCATCTCGTTGGGCGAGTGCTTCTGCATCAGCGTCTGCGCGGGCACGATGACAAAGTCCAGGCTAAAGCCTACCATGGCGGTGAGCACGGCGATGACCAGCAGGAATGGGATCGTGCCGGCCCAGTGGATGGTGTTTGCGAACATTTGGGCGATGGGGATCAGGCCTAGCCCCACAGCGGTGCCCAGCATCCCGGCCACCATCGTGCGCGTCGAGCCAATGCGCGCCACCGCTGCGGGCACCAGCAGCGAGCCTACCAGTAGGCCCACACCGGCCGGGGCAAAGATCAGGGCCGTATCGCTGGTGGGCAGATTCAGCAGTTTCTGCACGAAGATCGTCGCCAGTTCGGCAATGGTCAGCATGATCAGGCCACCGAAACAGGACTGGAAGAGAGCATCCAGCAAGACCCCGTCTCTACGCACCAGTCGCCAGCCGTCGGTCAGGTCCACGATCATGCGTTGCCAGTTGCCAACCGGGTCCTCGACCTCGCCCGTCGGTTTCTCGACCTTGCCCAGCGGCACTGACTCGGCGACGAGCGCGATCTGATCGTCATCCTCCTCTTGATCTGCATTTGCCCGCGCCTCCACCATGGCATCTGCCCCGGTGACCGCCACCTCCGCCCTCTGTTTCCCTGCCCTGGCAGCAACTGGCGTGCGTGGCAGGCTGGCGGTCAGAGCCGTGGCGATAAGATAGAGCACGGTGACCCCGATAAAGAGGCTCTCAACGGGTGCAAAGGCGATGTGCTGTCCACCAACAGGCACGACAAAGGTGGGCAGCAGGGTCAGAGCCAGCGGACCAAGCAAAAGCAGACCTACCGCCTGGCTCAGATTCAGCGTCAGGTTATACAGCGATAACGCCGGCAGCAGCTCATCCTCGCTGACCAGGGTGGGAATAATCGCACCCTCAGCGGGACTAAAAAAGAGACCCACGAGCGAGAAAAAGAAGGCCAGGACATAGATAAAGAGAAACTGGTGCGGGAAAAGCAGCAGCGCGACCACAAACAGGGCCGTCGCTACAGCGCGCACCGCGTTACTGATCCACAGCACCGCGCGCCGGTCCATGCGATCCACCAGGGCGCCGGCCGGCGCGCCAAACAACACCAGGGGCAGGCTGAGCGCGATGATCACCAGCCCGACCATGATGGCAGAATGCGTCTCGTTGGTAATCAAGACGATCATGGCATAGCTGGCCGTGAATTGTACACTGAGATAGATGACCTGGGCCAACCAGAGACGAAACAGAGCCGGGTGTCGCAGCACCCGCAGCACTGCCAGGCCCTTTAAGGATGTATCCATGATAACGGCGGCGCGGGTATCCCCACGTTTCAACTGGGGGAGGAAGCGCCGCCCTCCTTTCTGATGCTCCCCGGGACTGGCTGTCGTATCATCATCCAGCCCTGGGTGGGACGTGCGACTCGTACCAGTTTGCGTGGTGTGACCTCCAACAGTTTCTTCCCACTGGTCACGTCTTTGATGACGAAGGCTCCCTTCTCTCGCCTTCCTGCGATGTAGCCCACCTCTCCTTTGGCCTTGACCAGTTCGTAGAGCTTGAACCCTCGCACTTTGTGCGGTGCCCAACATTTGTGCTCACTGTGCAGACCATTGAAGCGTTGGTACTGGCCTCGCGCCAAGCAACGGAGATAATGGACCAGCGTTGTTGGCTTGACCACTTCGCCGATCTCGCAGGCAATGGCCACGGCGTCGTTGGCGTGGGACTTCGGAAGGTCAAGCACCTGGATGCGCTTGTATGTGGTCTCGTAGCCGTACGTGATGCTCACCCGACTCTCTCCGAAGATCGCTTGAAGGTCATCGACCACCCTGGTTTTCAGGGCAGACACATGCGCTGCATCTTTCAAGGGAACACGCGCCTTCGCCTGCACTTCAGGGAAGCCAAACTCCGCCGCTGTTTGCTGACCTTTGCGCTTATTGCAGGGATGGCAGGCCAGCGTGAGATTGCTGGTTCGATTGCTTCCTCCCCTTGACTTCGGGACAATATGTTCGATTTCCAGTGGCACCTCACGCGCGTCACAGTACGCGCATTTCCTCTGCCACTTTTCTAAGACATACGCACGTAGGAAGTACCCATGCAGTTCGCCTTGTTGGTAGTCCAGGTGAGCGATGTCCGCGTTTTGCATTTTCTGGGTGTCGAAACTCCCAACCTCGACATGCACCTGGCCAACAGGCAAGAACGAGGCAATCAAGCATACCGCCTTCACGGTCGCCTCGGCTTTCGAGGAGATCGACGGCGGGAGCCACCCCGCTTTTCTGCGCCGATTGAGCCATCTCGGCTTCCGATAGCGGATCTTCCGAGTACGCCGAGTGCGTCGGTATTGCCGACGGCGGGTCAGCTTGTCCGTGATGTCATCTCGCAGATGGACCTCGGCTTGGAAGACCACTTCGCCGTTGCTCGTCGCAGCGATTCCTACAGCTTTTGAGCCGGTATCCACACCGACCTTCGCCGGTTGCACATATGCTTGTGCAGCAAAGCGCAACCGAATGGTGAAGGGTTCCTGGCGCACGACACGGGCACGCTTTGCTTTGAGCCACAACCGTGCGCGTCGTGGCGTCGTAGGCATCAAGGGCTTTCCTTCTTGTGATAGCACAAACACCTTCATCAGGTAAGGCTCCTTTCGGAGTAAAAACGATCCCCTCGACGCTGATAGCACTCGGTACTTTCCTCTCGCCACCGTTCCTCGACCGCAGTTCTTTAAGCCAGAGGTTGGAGAGCCAGGAACTGAGGCAGCATTCCTGGGTCCGAACTTCAACGCTTGGTGCTATCGCTCACCTTTTCAACACCAGCCGCGACGCTCGCTTTCTCGGCGCGCCTAGCTCAGAGGTGTCGTCTGGTCAATCCGGCTTGCGAGGGGTAAACCCCTCACAAGCCTCCCCACTCTGTGGGAAGGTCATTGACGTGATGACTCTCTCTATCGGGGGTTGTTCTCGCCCGGAGAACGCTTTGTATTCTTGCTCTTTGCATCAGTATATCATATATACCGGACGGGCAGTATTGGGGAGGGGGCGATGTGTTGCGATGCCCCAATCTATCCTCGCAAGAGCAGGTTCATTCGTAGGGGCGCGGTTGACAAACCATGCGTTGATACGAAATAGGGGCGAGATCGCGTCTATTTCGTATCAACGCATGCGTTTACAAGCCCGCCTGTTCGCTGACGGCATCACGATCTCATCGGCGAACAGGCGGGCTTGTAAACCGCGCCCCTACGAATGCGTCAGGAGCAGGCCGAGGCCTATGCCGGCGGCGGTTCCAATGGTGACAATTACCAGAAATTCCAGACCTGCGCGAACTGGGCCTTTGCGTGTGTAGCGGGCCTTCACTGCACCAAGGCTCATGGCCGTCAAGGCCGTGAGTCCGTAGGCCCACCAGCGGGCTTGCGGGAGAGAGAGGAGCAGGGGCACGGTTGGAATCAGGCCGCCGATGGCAAAGGAGAGGCCGATCTGTAGTCCGCGTAACCAGGGGTTGATGGACCGATCTTCGATTACCCCCAGCTCGTCATGGATCATTGCCTGGTGCCAGCGTTTCTCGTCAGCGGTCAAGTAGCCTACCACGCGGTCGAGGAGCGGCCCTTGAAAACCTTTGCGGCGATAGATGGCGCGTAGTTCGGCCCGTTCCTCATCTGGCTCGTGCTCGATCTCATAGAGTTCGGTCGCAATGCGGTACTCAAGAATCTCCTGCTCGGTGCGGGCAGAGAGATAGCCCCCCAGGGCCATGGATATGCCCCCGGCCAGCACCTCGCCCAGTACAATCACAATCAAGTGGGTGGGCGCGGCTCCGCTGACCGCCATAATGAAGACGAGCGTCGTCACCAGGCCATCGTTCATGCCAAAGACGATCTCGCGCAGCCAATCTCCCCCATGTGGATGCTGCTCGTTGATCTGTTGCATCGCGTTCAGGTCCCCTCTTTCTCTTTCCTCACGTTTGCCGTTATAGCCCTTAGCGCGTCCGATTGTCAGAATCCAGCAGAGCATAGCGCGCGTTCGTCTGTTCGGCGAATGTGAGATCGAGCGTGGCATGGCATTCGCTGAAGATCTGGCGGGCCTCGCGCAGGTAAGTCAGGGCTTGCCGGTGGGGGCCTTCCTCGCCTGTGGATAACAGGGCTTGAGCGTAGCTGTGCAGGGCGCGGGCATAGTCCAGGCGCAGGCCACGCTCGCGGCCCGTGTTGATGGCCTGCTCGAAGTGCTGTGCCGCCCGCTCGTGTAGACCCTGCGCGGCCAGGATGCTGCCTAGTAGCGCCTGGGCACGTGCCCTGAGGCGCGTCATCTCGTACTGGTCGGCCTCTTGCAGCGCGTGGCTGGCCTGCTGGCGTGCCGCGTCCAGGTCACCGGCCAGCAGCGAGACCTGCGCCAGTGCTAGCTCGCCCCTGGTCCTCGTCTCCGCCTCCAATCCCAGCAGGGCAAGCGCGTGTTGCAACGTCGTCCTCGCGCGCCGCAGCAGACGCTCTTGCTCCCCCGTAGCCGGCCGCTTGCTCGCCAACGCGCCAGGAGTTCGCCCGCCTGCTTGTGTTGCACGCTCCGCCAGTGTGCTATCCTGACTCTCATTGGCGAGCATCATCTGCGCGATACGCATGTGGCCAAGCGCGACCAGGGCCAGGCCGACGCATGGCGTGTTGTTGATCGCGCGGCCGACGGTCAGGGCACGGAATATGCAGGCATCGGCATCGGCGAGCCTATCCAGATCCTGTAGAACGGGGGCCAGATAGGCGTGCCACATGCTCACATATGCCTGGTCGTTGATCTGTTCCGCCTGCGCGATAGCCCGGTTGAACCAGTTTTCGGCCTCTTCCAGCTTCCCCGTGCGCGCCGCCAGTTCCCCCAGGTTGCTAAAAACCAGGCCTTCAAGCGGGGCATCGCCGAGCTGTTCCGCCAGCCTGAGCGAGCGCTGGAAGAAGGTCATGGCGAGTTCGTGTTCCGCCCTCTCCAGATGGGTATAGCCTATATTGTTATAGAGATGGCCAGCTTCACGTTTGTGGACTTGCTGGTCCAGAAGCTGTAGCGCTGTATTCATATGGGCCAGCGCCTCGGCCGGCCGGCCGACGCTGTTAGCGAGTGCTCCCAGAAGCCTGTGAATGCGTGCCAGGTCAACCGGGTCACCCTCAAGTGTACGCCGCGTATGCGTGGCAGGCGAGACCTCGTGGGCGATATATGTAAGGGCGATCCCTTGCGGTCGCCCTGCTAGCGGCCTCTCTCGTTGCATTACCTCGTCAAAAAGCCGCAATGCCTCGTGAGCTTCCTGACTGGCCTCCTCGTGGCGACCCTCCACCCAGTAGATGTAGCTACGCTGGTAATGCAGCCTGGCCCAGGCCGCGCCTGCTTTGACCTCCACCTCGCGCAGAGTCTGCTCGCCGCGATCAAGATATTCCTGTGCTCGCGCATTGTCTCCCGTATAGTACCACGTCCAGCCGATCTCGCTCCAGAGCAGGGCCTGAATCTGCGCCTCGTATTGCTCCTCCGCTGCTGAAGTAAAGGGGCGCGGGAAACGACGCGTATCCAGGGTGCGTTCGTAAAGGGCGCGGGCCTCCTCGAAGTTGCCTCGTACTCTGAGGCATTCAGCCAACTGTTCCAGGAGATAGGCCAGGTGCAGCCGCTTAGCGGCGGATTGGAACGCGGCCTGCGCGCCGGTGTTCTCGACGGCGAGGCGGTAGTAGCGTTCGGCATCAGGGTAGGCCGAGAGGGCGTAGGCGGAGTTGCCGGCCAGCGTGGCGTAGTGGACGATCTGCTCGGCCTCCCCGCCGCCCGTCACGAGATGGTGCGTGATGGTGGCCGCGACCGCCTCCTCGCGCGCGGCGTACATGCGCTGCAGGACAGCGGCCGCCCGCCTGTGCAGCAGCACGCGTTTCGCGCCGGACAGACCTTCGTAGAGGAGGCTGACGAGCAGGGGGTGCCAGAAATGGTAGCTGATGCGCGTCCCCCGGCCCTCCTCTGTCAGCACGCCGGCCTGCAGCGCCTCGTCCAGCAGATCGAGCACGGTGTCTTCATCGGCCGGAGCGTTGCCGCTGGCCTCCATCTCGCGGATGACGTTGAACTCGAAGGAGCCACCCAGCACGGCGGCGTTGCCCAGCAGGCGCTGGCAGGCACTGCTGAGCCTGCTGATGCGCAGACCCAGCACAGCGGCAATGGTGTCCGGCAGTGGGTAGGTTGCTGTGTCAGCCTGGGCCGTCTGAGCGGGCGCGGCAACCTGCGCTTCGATGCTGCGCGCCAGTTCTTCGGCGAAGAAGGGGTTGCCCGCGGCCCGTGTTTGAATGGTGCGCATCATGTTCTCGGGGACGTGTCCAACCAGCGCGCCGATCTGCTCGTCGGTGAGCGGCTGCAATTGGAGTGTGAGGATGCCATGCTCGCGGTGCAGGTGCGCGATGAGGGT
>JALYTT010000230.1 GCA_030854145.1 Chloroflexota bacterium
TTTACTCGCTTTTCAGCAGTACCGAAGAGAGGGCATAAAGCTGGGCGTTTCCTCACTTCAGGACAAAGGATCGCGATCCTCTCTATTACTGCAAATCCTGTATTTCGGGTACACTCCAAAGCCCTGAAGAGAAGTACGCTTCTATATTCAACGCTTATATCCAGCATGTGCCTTCTATTTGTCGGTCCAGCGACGCGCAGAAGCCAGTTCGTTCGGGGTGTGTTTGTAGCGCGGTGCCAGATCGTGCTGGATGACGGTCCCCGCCCAGGCATAGAAGAGAGCCATGTCTTTGAGGCGCCCGCCCTCGCGTTGATAGCCGATGCGCCAGGAGTGTTCAAAGATGTGCAAGCCAGGCCACACCAACACTGGCTTACGCGCCAGGGGATCGACATGCAGGATAGAGACTGTGCGCGCAGCATCAGCCCGTGGGTCACCTGCAAGCACATTCGTCCAATCCACAATCCCGATGATATGCTTGCCATCAGTCAGAACGTTGCGCAGATGATAGTCCAGATGCAGCAAGGCCATCCGGCCAGAATAGAGCTGGCGCAAGCGATCTTGCAGGGCCTGTTCTCCTGCGCATTGCCAGGAGATCCACGCATCTGACCGCTGACGGAGCAGAGCAGGGGCGGGGAGCGCATGCATCCTGGCTTGCATGCGACCAAAGGCGATCCCTAACGGCCACATCCGCCATGGTCGTGCCCGCAACTCGTCTTCTAGCGTGCGTCCGGGGAGCCAACTAATAAGAAGCGCCAGACGATCCTGCCAGACACCGGCTTTCTGCACCTCTGGCACCGGCAGACCCGTAGCCCACGCTGCTTCCATCACTCTCCGTTCATGCTAGCAATCCTCATGTGCCCCCGCTCGAAACACGCGCAGAGCAGAGGTCTGGCCTTCGTGCTCAACCTTCCACATGACCATGTCAAACCCACCTTGCATCGGCGTGACGAGGGGCTTTCCACTGATCCCAAGCGTATGGAGAATTTCCAGGGGTGCTGGCTCAGATGACATCAGGTGAGACTCCTCCCAGAAATAAGGCGGCTCAATCTTTTTGCTCATCGCTATAAATATCGCTCGCGCTCCCATGCCGTCCATAGCCGGCAGCGAAGCGCCGGGCACCCTGTGCGGTCTCGCCCGAGTTGATGACCTCCAGCCCCCGGCGCGTCTCGTTGCGCAGCGCATCCTGCATGTTGAGAGACCACTGCTCGTATGCTGAGAGGCGATCGGAGCGCAGGCACTGCTGCGGGAAGTGCGCAAGATCATTGGCAATGGCCAGCGCGGCCTCCAGCGCGCCTCCACGGGGGACAATGCGATTGGCGAGGCCCATCATCAGCGCTTCCTGGCCCGAGACACCCCGGCCAGTGAGAATCATATCTAGCGCATGGCTGTGACCTATCAGGCGCGGCAGCCTGATCGTGCCTCCGTCAACCAGCGGGACGCCCCAGCGGCGACAGTAGACGCCAAAGACGGCATCCTCTGCGGCGACGCGCAAGTCGCACCACAGCGCGAGTTCGAGGCCACCCGCAACCGCGTACCCTTCCACGGCAGCCAGCACCGGCTTGTTAAGCAGCATGCGCGTCACGCCCAGCGGGCCAGCACCATCCTCGGCGACACGTGGCATGCGCGTGTTGTCCGCGAGGCTCGTGAGGTCGGCGCCCGAACAGAATGTCCCGCCGGCTCCGGTCAGGATGGCGATCGCGAGCGCATCGTCCGCCTCGAAGGCGCGAAAGGCTCGTACCAGCGCCGCGGCAGTTGGCCCATCAATGGCATTGCGCACCTCTGGCCGGTTGATTGTCACGATAAAGGTTGTGTCCCTTGTCTCAGTGAGAACAATTCCGGTTGCTTGCTGGCCACTCGTGAGCGGCTCAGAATCGGAACTCATGAAGCTATCTCCTCGTGTCTATATCTTGCGTTCGCGCCCCTGCCAGTACGGATCACGCAGCACGCGGCGCACAACCTTGCCGGTGGGATTTTTCGGCAACGACTCCAGAAACGCGATGGAGCGGGGTTTCTTGTATGAAGCCAGGCGGTCTTTACAGAACTCGATGAGTTCCTCCTCGCTAGCGCTGTGCTCCGGCCTCAGGACCACACAGGCCTTGACCGACTCCACCCATACCTCGTCGGGAACGCCGATCACGGCCGCCTCCAGCACGGCGGGATGCTGGTAGAGCACCTCCTCCACTTCGCGGGGGTAGATGTTGAAGCCGCCGCTGATAATCATGTCCGATTTGCGGTCAACCAGGAAGAGATAGCCATGCTCATCGATGTAGCCCATATCGCGGGTGCGCACCCACTTATCGCGAATGGTGGCGCTGGTCAGCTCAGGAGCCATCCAGTAACCGATCATCGCCTGGTTCGACGAGACCGCGATCTCGCCAATCTCCCCCACCGACAGCGGGTGGCCCTCCTCATTGAGGATGCGCACAGCGGCCGTCGGGACCGGGCGCCCGCAGGAGAGCAGGCGCTCCTGGGCCTCCTGACTCTCACCGACATGATCTTTGGCGTCGAGCAGCGTGAGGATCAGCGGGGCCTCCGTCTGCCCATAATATTGGATGAATTTCGGCCCCCACAATGCCAGACCCCGGCGCAAGGCTTCGCGCGGCATAGGTGAGGCGCCATAAATAAGGCTGCGCACCGAGTCGAAGGAGTAGTCCGCCACTTTGGGATGGTTGAGCAGCATCACGATCATCGTTGGGACGAGGTTGAGAGTGGTCGCGCGCAGGCTGCTCACGGCGGCGAGATACTCTTCGGGCTGGAAACCGGGCAGGACGGCGTTCGTCGCGCCGCGAATCCAATGCGGCAGCACCAGTGTCCCCGAAGCATGCGTCAGGGGGGCCGCGTGCAACATGATGTCGCCCTCTTCGATACGTAGCGCAGTCAGGATATTGGTGGCGATGGCCACCCAGGTCCCCTGCGTATGAATGGCTGCCTTGAGCGTGCCCGTTGTTCCCGATGTGTACTGGATAGTGGCGTAGTCGTACTCGTGTAACTGCACCGGCGGCTCATCGCGGCTGGCAGTGGAGACCAGGTCGGACATAGAGAGCGCCCAGGGGAAGCGCGGCTGCCCGTTCATCTGGCAAAAATAGCGCACCGTGCTCAACTGCGGGCGTAAAGCCGCCACACGCTCGGCAAACTCTTCAGTAAAAAGGACGGCCTTTGTCCCGGTCTCCTCGATCATATGGCGCTGCTCAGCCTCGGAGAGGCGTGTATTCAGCGGGACACGCACCAGGCCGCTCTGCAGGATGGCGAAGTCGATCTCGATGCTTTGCGCGGAATTCGCCAGCAAGAAAGCCACACGGTTCCCCTTGCTCAAACCAAGCTGCAAGAGTGCATTCGCGAGCGCGTTGGTATTCTCATACACCGTCTTAAAGGTCAATGTATGGTGGGGCGTCCCCTCGCGGACGCCCTGCTCGCCGTAGATAACCGCCAGGTGATCTGGATAGTAGACCGCCCCACGTGTGATCAATTCGCGCACATTCATGTGTCCATCGGCCTTTCGTAGGGACGCAATGAATTGCGTCCGCGAGAGAATTCATCGTGCCTGGGGGAGAACAAGCCCATCGGCGATCTGTAGCACGCGGTCGGCGGCGGCGACGGCGGCGGGATCGTGGGTGGCCATCAGCAGGCCGATGCCGCGTTCGTGGGCGATATCACGCAGGAGGTTGACGATATCGCGGCCCGTCATCGTGTCGAGGTTGCCGGTAGGCTCATCGGCGACAATGAAGCGGGGTTCATGCACGAGCGCGCGTGCCAGAGCCACGCGCTGCTGCTCGCCGCCCGAAAGCTCCAGGCCGCGATGGCGCACACGGGGACCGAGGCCAACGCGCTCCAGCGCCTGGACCGAGCGCCTGGTGCGTTCCTCGTGACCCATACGGATCAGCCGCAGGGGGATCTCGACGTTCTCCTGCGCCGTCAGCGAGGGGAAGAGGTGAGCATTCTGGAAGATCATGCCAATACTCTCGCGCCTCAGTTGCGCGCGGGCCGTCTCTCCCAGCTTTGCCAGGTCGCGGCCCAGAATGATGACCTTGCCCCCGGTGGGATCATCCAACCCGACCAGGATATTGAGCAGGGTCGTCTTGCCGGAGCCGGAGCGCCCGCGCAGCGCCACGAACTCCCCTGGTTCCAGGCGCAGATCCACGCCGCGCAGGGCATGCACCATGCCGCTACCACCGCGAAAATCGCGTTTCACACCCTGCACATCAGCGATTGCAACCGCTGTAATCGTCTCCATCATCTCTCTCCTCGTGGACACACTATAAGTGCATCCCTCCATATCCTGCTAATGAAATGCCGGTCCTAACGACGCCGTCAAGCTTCAATCAACGGCACCAGGGCGCTCCCTCTCGCGTAGGGATTCGGCTTGCCGCATCCGTGTGAGGCATCCCTTGGGGTGCCTGTGTGGCCTCCTCCCTGGCCGCGCGCGGATGCGGCAAGCCGAATCCCTACGCGGAACAGAGCCGTCTCACTCGTCCATGGCCTCCGGGGAGACCATGGAGTGCGTTCCGCCATTCCCGTTTTCGGCGGGTGCCCGGCCAATGGGCCATAACTCTACGTGGTCGCCGGCAATCAGCACCTCGGCGCGCCCGTTGAACAGAATCTTCTCAAGCGCCTCCTTGGGCAGTTGCAGGCGACCGACGCGGTCGATGAGAATCGACTCATGATGCGTCTCACTGGGCAGGCCGATCACGGCGCTGGCGTTGGGCGAGAATTCGTGCGTGCTCGTCAGCGGCGCCTCGCGGCGCACGGTCTCGGTGCTGGTACGCCCATCGCGGATGGCGATCGTGCGATCAACGGTGGCGGCAATCGCCGGATCGTGCGTCACCGTGATGATCGTCAACCCCAGGCGCGTATTCAGCGAGCGGAGCAAGGCAAGGATCTCCCCTGCTGTGACCGAATCGAGTTCTCCGGTTGGCTCATCGGCGAGCAGCAGCTTTGGCTCATTGGCCAGGGCCACAGCGATCCCAACGCGCTGCTGCTCGCCGCCCGACAACTGGTATGGCATCTTCTTGCCCATACCAGCCAGGCCCACCAGATTGAGCAGATCGCTGGCATGACGCGTGCGCTGCTGGGGGTTCACGCCGCTGAGCATCTGCGGCAATTCGATGTTCTCCTGCACGGTTAGCTCTGGCAGCAGGTTGCGCCCGCTCTGCTGCCAGAGGTGGCCAACAATGAAGCGGCGATACGCCAGGCGCTGCTTCTCCGACAGGTGCGTGAGATCGTTTCCATCGACCAGGCAGCGCCCGGCGCTCGGCACATCCAGCCCACCCAGGATATTGAGCAGCGTTGTTTTGCCCGACCCGGAGGCGCCGACGATGGCGATCATCTCGCCGGGGGCCAACTCCAGGTCAAGCCCCTGCAGCGCCACGACTTCGAGGTCGGCTACCTTATAGATCTTCACCAGATTTTCGCACATAATGAGTGGTCCCGGCATACTATCCCCCCGGACGCTCTGCATGGCGTCCCGACATAGCTTAATCCTCGTTCAGTCGAAGCGTCTGGCCGATCGATGGTCGCGAGACGATACGCACCATCCATCCAAGCGCCACAACGCAGATGATAACCACGGCCACCAACGCCAGGCCTACCCAGGGCGAGACAATGATCTGGATCGGCGGGACACTCTGCGAGACATAAAAAGCCCCGTTGGAGGTGGCACTCGCGCTCCCGCTGGCCGGAACTCCGGTGAAAACTAACACCGGCACCATCAGCGCCGAGAGCAGGGCGCCGAAGACAACCCCTAACAGGATAGCCGCCGTGTAGATGATGCTCTGCTCCCAGGTCAGCACGCTGGCAACCTGGCGCGGCGTCGTCCCTAAGGCGCGCATCACCGCGAAGTTAGTGAGGCGGCCGCGCGCGCTCAGCCAGGAGGCGATCAGGTTCCCCATCAGCGCCAGGAACAGGGCGGTGGTCGCGCCTATCGCCAGGACGCCGAGCAGATCCAGGTAGAGCGGTTCATGGCCAAGCGCATCCAGCACCTCGCGTCGATCATAGAGGGAGGTGATCTGCAAATTCCCCCTGCTGAGCGCACCGCGCACGCTCTCCAGGGAGGCACCATCGCTCCTGGTGCGCAGCCAGGCATAGTTCAGCGGAATGGTATCGCTACCACCCTGGGCCTTCGAGGTCTGAGTATAGATCGTCGCATAGGTAGGATAGTCCACCAGCACCCCACCGGCAGGCACATAATCACTTCCAGAACCATTCTGGCCGCTCGAACTCACCGTCGGAATGTGCTGCACTTCTGCCATAACGACAAAGGTCACAATCACCCCGGTAGAGCCTGTGGCCCCCAGCGTGAAGGTCGCGCCGGGCGATAGATGCAGCGCTTGCACGGTCGCGCTATCCACAATCGCGGGAACGGCATTGCGTGCCAGCGCCTCTTCGCGCCCTGAGATGAGCTGGTTCATGAGCGCATCCAGCGACTGGGAGGAGTCCTGCGAGGTCCAGATGGCGCTGCGGGCAAAGGTACCAGCATCCACGGCCCGCAACTCGATGGGGATCGCCAGCACGTCTCCCGCTTGCAGAGAGGCAGTGTAGCCTAGCGAGGTAGAGAGCACACCGCGAATGTTGTCATACGCTCTCGTCTGCCGGCCCAGGTCGCGCAAGGCTGAGGTACTTGCCAGTGGACCGCTGAAGTCGGCTCCCCCCTGGAAGGCCGACACATCGAGGACGCGCTGGGACTGCGAACTGATGAAGACCAGGCTGAAGATCGCAAAGGCCGTCGCGAAGGCCAGCAGCAGGGTCATGCGGATCGACTGGCGGGGAGCGCGGGCCATCTGCGCCAGCGCCAGCATTGGCGCCGCCCCCCGGTTGCGTCCAGCCAGGCGCGCGCCGAAATTCAGCAGGGAGGGGAACACGCGCAGGAAGAGCAGAATGCAGGCGATCAGTAAGAAGACCGAACCCAGCAGGGTCAGGGGCGACAGAAGCAGCAGGCGCGTCTGCACATCCAGGATGCCGGAACTTGTCAGGTAGACCGAGAAGCCATAGCCTACAACCATGACGGTGGCTGCCACCAGGTCCAGATTCAGCCGCAGCCACAGGGGACGGTGCGCCGAGCGCGCCGCCTCCCGGCGCATGGCCAGCACGTCGGAACGCGTCGCGCGGTTGATCGAGATAACCATCGCGATAATGGCAATCGCGGCGGTTCCCAGCGCGAACCAGCGCAGGCCGAGAGCCACGGAGACAGGGTTGCTGGTGATAATGCTGAGCGCGCCCTGATCGCTGGCGGGTAGCAACTGCCTGGCGATCAGGCTCACCAGCAAGAGCGCCAGCAGCGGCCCCACGATAAACGCCACCAGCCCCAGACCGAAGCTCTGCGTCACAAAGGCGCCAAAGACCTGGCTGCGGCTGGCTCCCCGGCTGCGTAGAATCGAGACGGCATCCGACTGGCGATCCACCAGCAGGTCCGCCATCATGCTGACAAAGAACAACACCAGGGCCACCACGAGTGCCAGCAGCGAGAAGACAGGCACGCGCGCTATAGGCACGCGGTTAAGGTATTGTGTCAGGACATCCGATGGGAGGGCCGCCTGGGTCTTCTCGATGTAGGGGCTCTGGTCGAGGGCGGGATTATTGGGCAGATCAACCTGGATCGTATTGACTCCGGCCACCATCGCATCCAGATCATCGATGGTGACATGCGAGGCATCAAAACGGTAGAACCAGTAGAGGGTAAAAGGCTCTTCAAGGACCATGCCCTGGGTCTGCGCATCAGTATTGAACTGGTTGAAAACATAGAGCATGGTATTGCTGGAGACCAGCAATGTATAGATAGAGCCGCGCACTCCCTCCCCACGCGAGAGCGGTAAGAAATCGTGTGCATGCCAGAACGACGTGCTCTGCGTCTCAGGGGTAAAAATACCCACGACGTGCAGGGAGAGCGTCTTCTCCACACGCTTCACAGGGATCTGCACGTAGGCCAGTTTCGTGGCGATCAACGAGCCGACGCCTACATGCAACTGCGCAGCCTCCTGCGGGGTTATGGCCACATCGATAGCCGGGAGCGTCCTCCCTGTGAGGTCCGCGCTGCTCAGCTCACGCGGGAATTTGCCCTTCACGAGGGTCGCATGCTGCGTCGCCTGGTCGATGGGGGCCGAGACGAATTGCACCTGGTCATCGCTGGCCTTCAGGGAGTTGTTCGCCTGGAGTGTATAGACAGATGAGACCGGCGTTTCGATAGAGAAGTGCGAGGGTCCAAGATAGGGGCCGAGATGCGTCTGAAATTCCTGGTTGAGCGTATTGGTAACGCTGTTGATCGTGCGCGTCGATAGCTGTTCAGCGGTACTCTGGACAACGATATCCGCGTTTTGCGGGGTCGCGCTGAGTACTCCGCGCAGGCCGGCCGTCATCGCCACCTCCGAATAGAGCGGCACGGTACAGACGATCATCACGGCAGCAATCATGCCCAGGCCCGTCACAAAGAGCAGGCCCCAGGTGCGGCGCACACGCCAGAAGGCCAGGGTGATGGTTGAGGGCAACAGTTTCCCTTTACGGTTACGAGTGCGGCCCAACGTCGTGTCTGGTAGCGGCAGGGGGGCCGTTGTCGTCGAACGAGCCATCGTGTCCTCTTTCTCTGCAGAGTGAACAGGAGCGAAGTAGAACAGGCAGTTACAGGTAGTCTCATAGATTATACAGGATACGTACACATCGTTCCCTACAGATAGAGACGCGAAAAGCCCAAAACTATTGCAGATCCTCAACAATTGCTCATCGAGAATGGCACCACCTGCGATGTCCCAGGTGGTGCCATTCTCGATGAGCAATTGGCTATGCCCTAGTGCGGTCCGGCGAGGCGCACTTCATCGCTGGGGAGCGTGAACTGGGCAAAGTTTTTCTTGAAGCGCTCAGCCAGAGAAGCCGATTGCTGGTCGTACGCCTGCTGGTCCTGCCAGGTATTGCGGGGGATGAGCACTTCGGCGGGAACATCCGGGCAGGAGGTGGGGGAGCGCAAGCCAAAGATCGGGTCAAGCACCATCTCGACGTTGTCCAGTTGCCCACCAATCGCGGCGCGGACCATCGCGCGCGTATAGTTGATATTGATGCGCTCGCCAATGCCGTAGGGTCCACCGATCCAGCCTGTGTTGATCAGGTAGCAGCGCACATGATACTTCTCAATGCGCTCGCGCAGCAGGTTCGCATACTCGCCAGGTTGCAGCGGCAGGAAGGCTGCCCCGAAACAGGAACTGAAGGTTGCCTCCGGTGTAGTGACGCCCGCTTCGGTGCCTGCCAGCTTACTGGTATAGCCGGAGAGAAAGTAGTACATCGCCTGCTCGGTGGTCAATAGTGAGATCGGCGGCAGGATGCCAAAGGAATCGGCCGAGAGGAAGATGACCGCCTTGGGCTGGCCGCCCATGCCCGATTCGACCACATCATCGATGAAATCGACGGGATAGGCCGCGCGCGTGTTCTCGGTGAGCGAGTCATCGGCGTAATCAGGCTCGCGCGAGCCTTCACGCAGCACCACGTTTTCGTAGACGGCGCCGAAGCGGATGGCGTTCCAGATCTGCGGCTCATATTTTTTCGACAGATTGATGCACTTCGCGTAACAGCCGCCCTCGAAGTTGAAGACGCCGTTATCGCCCCAGCCATGCTCGTCATCGCCGATCAGGTGGCGACTGGGGTCCGCTGAAAGGCTGGTCTTGCCCGTGCCGGAGAGGCCAAAGAAGAGCGCTACATCGCCATCAGGGCCGACATTCGCCGAGCAGTGCATTGGCAGCACACCCCTGGCGGGCAGGATGAAATTCAGGACGGTGAAGATCGATTTTTTCATCTCGCCGGCGTAGTGCGTGCCGGCAATCAGCACCAGCCGCTCTTCAAAGTCGATAATGATCGCAGCCTCCGAGCGCGTGCCGTGAATGCGCGGGTCTGTCTTGAAATTTGGCACGCAAAGGATCGTGAAGCCAGGGTGCTCAGCCGCCATGTCGACCTCATTGGCGCGCAGGAAGAGCTGGCGCGCAAAGAGGTTATGCCAGGCCAGTTCCGTGATCACCTGGATCGGCATGCGATACTGGGGGTCAGCCGCCGCCGCCGCGTCCAGCACATACACATCGCGCCCCTGTAAATACGCCGCCAGGCTACGTCGTATGCCCTCAAAGGTCTCCGGAGACATCGGGTGATTGGTTTCGCCCCACCAGATCCTGACGGCGGAATCCTCGCTGGCCACGATAAACTTATCTTTGGGGGAACGCCCCGTATGCTTGCCTGTGGTGGCAGCAAAAGCGCCATTGGCGGCCAGCTCGCCCTCTTTGCGCGCCAGCGCATGCTCGACCAGCACCGCCGGCGAGAGGTTCCAATTCACCTCGCCCAGGTTCACCAACCCATACTCTTCAAGAGCTTTCCGGCTCATCATCATCGTCATTGTAGCTACTCCTTCACGGGCACGTCGATAACAACGTTGTTCTCGTGTGTATACTTCTAACATTGTATACGGCAACGTATATGCCCCTCTTAAAGGTAGTCTACCAAACTTGGCCCCGCAACGCAACCCGAACCACAGCCTTGACAGGGCTATGAGATGAAATGGCAAAGCGGCGTAGGGGCGCCGTTTACAAGCCCGTGGAACAGGTAAATATCGGTATGCCACGCGGGCTTGTAAACGG
>JALYTT010000678.1 GCA_030854145.1 Chloroflexota bacterium
ATGCAGCCCGACGGCAATGGCGACGAGGCTAATCGCGGCCTCCACCGCCAGAATCACGCGGTTCGAACGATCATAGTAGCGCAGAAAGCCCAACTGTAAAAACCGATTATCGCCCCCGGCCAGGTGGCGTAGGAGAGCCAGACTGGCTACACCTCCACAGGCCAGGCCAACCATAAGCAGAACCGGGAGGGTGAATAATAATCCAAAATGTGGGGGGTACAATCGCCCATCGATGAACCATTTCTCGTGAGCCGAGGCGGGCATGGGAATAGCGAGAAAGACGAACACCAGCAGCCCGAGGCGCAAGAGCCTGCTCCGTTGAGGTAACATGAAACGCTCCTTTGAGTCTGGCTATGGGTTTCATTTTATGAGAAATGCGTATCTTGTGAACTATCAACATCATACAAGCAGTATAATGAGCCGCGAAAAACCCATCTCAGGCTATCCTCCATGAGTCAGGCGCGGTGTTCCTTTGTGGTTGTGGTTGTAAAAAGGCGCGCTGGCGCGCTACTATTCGTAGTATCGGTTTGGTTCAACAAAACCGAAAGGGAGGCGGTCGCTGTGTTCATGCAATCAAGAAAGTACCTCAGGTTCTTTGTTTCACTACTCGCCTTTGCCATGCTCGTATTGCTCTTCCCCGCGCGTGTACACGCCGATGGTGGTGCGCCTAACCTGGCGTATATCGCGGGAACGGCGCACGGGATCAGCGTGATTGACATTGGGCGGCGGCAGGTAACCGGCGCTGTCCCCATTGCTAGTGACCCCCATACTATTCTCCTCAGCGCCGATGGTCGCGCGCTCTATGTCACACAGCCGCAGTCAGGGAGCGTGGTGGTGATCGCGACGAAGACGAAACAAACCGTCTGCTCTGTCCATCTTTCCGGGCATCCAACGCTGCTTACGCTCGATCCTGGCACGAACCTCCTCTATGTCGCCGCCAATGATGCGCCCGGAGTGAGTGCGCTTGACCCCACAAATTGCGCCATCCGCCAGGTGCTCCAGACACGTGGACCTGTCTATGGGCTGGCAGTGGCCGTTGTCGGCACGGGCATCGCAGGCGGGAACGGGAATCAAATCTGGGCTGCTGAGAACGATGCGCTGGCCGTCTTCGACTCCAGCGGGAAGGCGCTGGCCAGCATTCCTGTCCAGGGCAGCCCACAATATCTCTGCATCCCACCGGGCACTATAGTCTACATCACGACTCGCCAGGGAACTGTGCTGGCGGTTGATCTGAAGTCACACCAGGTGGTATCATCGCTGCTCAGCGGGGGCATATTCGGTCCTATGGATTACGATGCTATCACAGGAGAGGTCTATGTACCTGACCTGCGGCATAACCTGCTCGCGGTCCTTGCCCCGCTGAACTCTGCTGCCAGCATCCCGCGCGAGCCTGGGCATATCATGCGCCTGCCCGCCTCGCCGCAATCGATTGCTATCACCAGTGACGGACAACTCGGCTTCGTGGCGCTGGGCGATGGCAGCGTCGCCATGCTCGACATTCCGGGGCGGCAGTTTGTAACAACGTTCCATGTGGGCGGCACACCTCGCTTCGTCGTGACTGGCCTCTATCCTTCCCCATTGAGCTTAACGCCGCAGCAGGCCTCGGTGCTGAGCGTTATTGTGAATTCCTCCCATTACATTGCGGCAGGCGCCATCATACTGCTGACTATCTTGCTGGTGTGGCGAGAGCGAAGGCTGAGGGCGAAGCGGCCCGCGTAGGGATGCTGGCCCCTGGTCAGATGGACTATTGTGAGTAGCGTGTCATTCAGGTATTATATATATGCTTTTCAAAGCGGCACTTTTCAGAGGAATCATTGCTGCCGTCATCGGTAAGAGGAGTATGTATGAATAATTATCCTTTTGAGCCGGGGAAACAAACCCCGCAAGGACCATACCAGCCAGGCAATCCATATACGCCGTCACAACCACAGCCGCCGGCATATCAGCCAGGCAATCCATATACGCCGTCACAGCCGCCAGCGTACCAGCCAGGCAATCCATATACGCCGTCACAGCCGCAGCCGCCGGCATATCAGCCAGGCAATCCGTATACGCCGTCGCAGCCGCCAGCGTACCAGCCAGCGAACCCGTATGCCCCCCCGCCACCCACGTATCCACCGACGGACCAGTATACCCGCTATCCACAGACAGATCCGTATGCTCCGCCGCCGGCACCCTTGTATCAGCCAGCGAACCCGTATGCCCCGCCGGTGCAACCTCCGGGTAAGCGCAATAGGGTACCCTTGATTGTGGCTATTGTTGCCGCGCTGGTCATTATTGGCTCCATTGGCGTTTTCGCCATTCGCGGCGCTACTGGAACTGCTCCCACGCCTACTGCTATCCCGGTTCACTATCCCGCAGCCGCCAGCGCGTATAGCGGCTCCGTGCATAATCTCTCGTTCAATCAGGATGCCAATATGGCGCTGACCTCGGTTGTGCAGGATCAAGACAAGATCAATGGCGACATCAAGTTCGGTCTGCCGCTGATTGGCTCTGGGACATTCACGGGAACCGTTTCGAGCAATGGTGCCGTTCACTTTACGGTGACCAGCAGGGATAATGGCAGTGTCACGCTGACATTTACCGGTACGCTTGTTTCACATGGTCCCATGCAGGGAACCTATACTGTGGGTAACGGCCAGCATGGTACCTGGAAGGCGGAGCCAGCCACCTCCCCTGTGGTCTATCCTGTTCTGAGGCAGAAGTATGCAGGCTCGTTCCATAATAACTCAACAGGCAAGAGCGATAACATAACGCTGGAAATTATAACGCAGGATCAGAAGAACTTCACCGGAACTTTCTTGGGTGTAGATCCCGTGAATGGCACTGTTGGCAGCGATAATAGCATTCAGTTTGCTATCTCTGATGGCAAAGGGGGCCAGATCAAATTCAATGGGACGGTCAATATTGATGGCTCGTTGAGTGGTACCTATACCGCGACCGCCGGAGGGACGGGTACCTGGAAGATGTCGCCTCCGACACCGTAATTGCTCAGTACCTGCCATGTCAGGAGGGGCGAGCGTTGCGTAGTGCGTGGCTTGCCTCGCCGTCCTGGTGGTGACAGGA
>JALYTT010000679.1 GCA_030854145.1 Chloroflexota bacterium
GTCTGATGCTTATCAAGGCCTATCACGAGAGCCAGAGCCAGGGTCACCGCAACCTTGTGCTGATCCCTGACAACGCGCACGGCACCAACCCGGCCAGCGCCACGCTGGCCGACTACAGGGCCGTCGAGGTCAGGTCCGACCCGCGCACGGGTGGCATCGAGATGGAGCACCTGAAGACGCTGCTGGATGCGCATGCCGCCGACGTGGCCGCCATCATGATGACCAACCCGAACACGCTGGGCCTCTTCGATAGCAAGATCGTGGAGATCGCGCAACTGGTACACGAGGCTGGTGGGCAGTTGTACTATGACGGCGCCAACGCTAACGCCGTGCTGGGCATCACGCGTCCCGGCGATATGGGCTTCGATGTAGTGCATTTCAATCTGCACAAGACCTGTAGCACGCCGCATGGCGGCGGCGGTCCCGGCGCGGGACCCATCGGCGTCAAAGCGCACCTCGTACCCTTCCTGCCTGGTCCGCTGCCTGCCAAAGGTGAGAACGGCTACTACTGGGAGGAGGCGGGACCGCAGTCCATCGGCAAGATGCGCGCCAACAAAGGGAACTTCGGCGTACTCGTGCGCGCATATACCTACATTCGCACGTATGGCCCCGATGGCTTATTGCACGTTTCGCAGAGCGCCATCCTCAACGCCAATTATCTCAAGCACGAACTGGCCTCCGACTACGACATTGCCTACCCGCAGACCTGCCAGCACGAGTTCGTGGCCACAGCCGAGCGTCAGAAGAAAGAGAGCGGCGTCACAGCCCTGGATGTCGCCAAGCGCCTGCTCGACTTCGGCATGTACGCGCCGACCATCTACTTCCCGCTGATCGTCCACGAGGCCATGATGATCGAGCCAACGGAGACGGAGACACGCGAGACCCTCGATGCCTTCGTGAGCGTGATGCACCAGATCGCCGAAGAGTCGCGCAGCAATCCAGAGATCGTTAAGACGGCCCCCCATACCACGCCTGTAGGCCGGCTCGACCAGGCGCTGGCGGCCCGTAAGCCGAATCTGCGCTGGCGATCAGGGCAGGAGGCGACCCATTAAACAGAGCAGAGGATATAACTGATGGAATACGCGGTATTTGGTGGAGGGGCGCTAGGCCTGGTGGCGGCCTATCGCCTGGTGCAGGCAGGGCAGAGCGTGATCGTCTTCGAGCAGGAGCCGGTGGCGGGCGGGTTGGCGGCCGGTTTTCAGATAGATGATGCCTGGCTTGAGAAGTTCTATCATCACCTGTTTCGTACCGATACCAACGCCATCAAGCTCATCAACGAACTCGGCCTGGGGGAGCAACTGATGTGGTCGCGCCCGCGCACCGTCACCCTGGTGGGCGGCGAGATCCAGCAGTTGGATTCCCCGCTGACACTGCTGCGCTTTGCGCCCTGGCGCCTCGACGAGCGCCTGCGCGTGGCCGCCGTCGGTGCCGTGCTTAAGCTGGCGCCGGCGTGGCCTTTCGAGGGCAAGACCGCTGCCGCCTGGCTCTCGCGCTGGATGGGCAAGCGGCCGTACAAGATGGTGTTTGAGCCGATGTTCGAGGGCAAGTTTGGGGCCCTGCACGACCAGGTGGCCCTGCCGTGGTTCTGGGCGCGCTTTCACGACCGCACGACCAGCCTGGGCTACCTGCGCGGCGGCTTCCAGCAGTTATATGAGCGCCTGGTGCAGCGTATCACCGAGCTGGGCGGGAAGGTGCTGCTGGGTACGCGCATCGAGCGCGCCGAGCCACTTGAAGATGGCCGCTGGCGCGTGGAGACCAGCCAGGGAGCCTGGACCGTGGACCGCGTTATCTCGACGCTGGCAACGCGCCTCACCTGTCGCCTGATCCCCGCGCTGCCCGCCGACTACCGCGCGAAGTACGATTGGGGGCAGGCCTATGGCGCGCACTGCCTGGTGCTCTCGCTGGACCGCCAGTTGACCGATAGCTACTGGATCAACATCTGCGACCCCGGCTACCCCTTCCTGGGCCTGTTCGAGCACACCAATTTCCGCCCACCCTCCGAGTACGGCGGCCGTCACCTTGTCTACCTGGGCAACTATCGCCCGATGAACGACGCGCTCTTCAAAATGAGCAAGCAAGAGGTGCTCGATGAGTTCCTGCCGCACCTCAAGCGCATCCGGCCGGACTTCGATCCGTCATGGGTGCGCGAGAGCTGGATATTCCAGGCGCCCTTCGCGCAGCCCATCGTCACCACCGAGTACCGCCAGCATATCCCGCCCTTGCACACGCCCCTCAAGGGCTTATGGGTTGCGAATATGTTCCAGATCTACCCGCATGATCGCGGTCAGAACTACTCTATCGCCCTGGCAGATCGCCTGTTCCAAGCGCTAGGACTCTGAGAGTATAAAAACTCTTTGGCATGGAGAAGATATCCTCCATAAGCCGCGCTATCGAATCAAGAATGCTTTTAGGACTATCGGTCGCACAAAATAGTGCTTATGAGGATTTCTATGGTATACTTGCAGAAGACTGTATAGTGCATTGTTGCTCAGAATAGACGGCTATTGAAAGCGGCGCAATACAGGATAGTTTAGGGGGATAGAAGCCCCCCAGAGTTGAGAACACAGATGTCAATGAATGACCAGGTCCTGACTTGTCGCGATTGCAATCAGGAATTCACCTTCACCACAGGCGAGCAAGAGTTTTACGCGAGCCGGGGCCTGACCAATGCACCCAGCCGTTGTCCCGATTGCCGGGCCGCCCGCAAGCGCTCCGGAGGACAGGGGAACTACGGTGGTGGTGGCGGCGGCGGTGGCGGTGGCGGCGGTTACCGCGACCGGGAACGCGAGCAGCGTCAGATGTATTCGGCTACCTGCGCGAATTGTGGCAACGAGGCCCTCGTCCCCTTCCAGCCACGTGACGACCGGCCGGTGTACTGCCGCGAGTGCTACTCCCAGGGCGTCGGTCGCTCAAACGAGCGGCGACCACGCTGGTAGTCTCCCACCAGGTATCATCCAGGCCCTTCATTATGGAGTGGCGATCTCTTTGATACTTTTTAGACCCGGCACAGGACCGGGGCGCAGGCCAGCGGCGCCCCTACACGAAATACGGCCTCCTCCCCGC
>JALYTT010000231.1 GCA_030854145.1 Chloroflexota bacterium
TACGCATGTATTCCTCCTGATGGTACTATCTTGTCTATTAAAGCGATTGTAACAGGTCAGCGACAAAATTGTAAGTAGGAGCGAGCCACGCCATTTTGTGTAGGGGCACCGCTGGCCTGCGCCCTGTTCCAACGCGCGCTCCCCTACTTAGTATCAACGCATGCGCTGGCCTGCGCCCTGTCAGAAAGCAAGGGCCTTTTCAATGTCTCTACCACGGGCTATAATAGGTGCAACCGCGCACATAGGAGCAAGAGAGACATGATCGATAGGCAGCGTTTCCTGGTTCGTTTCTGGGGGGTACGGGGCAGCTACCCTATGCCAGGGGCAGATACGATGCGTCACGGCGGCAATACCTCCTGCGTTGAAGTGCAGGCTGGAGCGCATACCCTCATTCTGGATGCTGGTAGCGGCATCATTCGCCTCGGTGAAGATCTGCTGCAACGACCGCACACAAAACCGCTCAACATCTCACTGCTCATCACTCATGGGCATAGCGACCACTTGAACGGCCTGCCATTTTTTACCCCGCTGTATGAACCCGACACCTGTATCGATTTCTTCGGTCCCCGCCTTGATGGCTATGATATCGAGCAACTTGTAACCCCGCCTATGTCTCCTCCGTATTTTCCAGTAGACATCCGTAAACTGCCGTCGCAGCGCGCGTTTCACACGCTGCCCGACGATGCCTCCTCGATCATCTGGGAGCGAGGGGCGGGCAGACCGGAGATGGTGGCGAACGATCATAAGGAGGCGCGGGAGGCCGAGATTCGCATCACTGCGAAGTTTACGCACAACCACCCGCAAAACGGCTCGTTCATCTATCGCATCGAGTATGCCGGGCGCTGTCTGGTTTTCGCCACAGATGTCGAATGGGCGCGGGGGTGCGACGCGGACATCATTGGCTTTATCCAGGGCGCGAACCTGCTGATCCACGATGCACAATATACGCCGGATGACTATAGACGCAACAAAGACGGCTTTGGACACAGCACCTTTGAGATGGCGACGGAGGTGGCGCTGGCGGCGGGCGTCGACGAATTAGTGCTTTTTCACCATGAACCAACCTATGATGATAACACACTCGATGGTATTGAGGCAGAGGCGCGCAAACGCTTCGCTCGCACACGCTCGGCGTGTGAAGGCATGGAGATCGATCTTCTCGCAGTGTAGATAGAAGCAAGCATTCCCTTCGCGGGTATCCGACCTTCTAGTCAGTCAGGCAGGCGGCTCTAAGATCCGCCCCTTACATTTGAGGGTAGTTATGGCAATAAATGTTCTGCTGGCATTGATGATTATCGGCGCATTCTTATTGGCGCTCCCATTGCACGAATACGCGCACGCGCAGGTCGCCACGTGGCTCGGCGATCCCACGCCGAGGGCCGAAGGACGTCAGAGATTGGGTCTGAGCAGTCACCTGGACGCGCTGGGATTGCTGCTCTGCATCATCCTGGCTTTCTTCCCGATAGCGGCCGGTCCTGTGGGGCTGGGCTGGGGCCAGCCCGTCAAGGTGGACCCCTGGAAGCTGCGCGGTGGGCGCAATGCCGGTCCGATCATGGTAGCGGCGGCCGGGCTGCTCTTTAGCCTGATTGTTGGCTTGCTGGCGGGCGTGCTTGGAAACTTGCTGTTTCAGATCCTTCCCCAAAACCCTGTCGTTGAACGCGTTCCCCAGTTTGTACTGGTGTTTGCCACCGTCAACATCGCCCTGGCTTTCTTTAACCTGCTGCCCATCTACCCGCTCGACGGCTACCAGATTGTGTATATGCTGCTGCCCAGTCGCCAGGCGGTGCAATTCGCCAAATCTGGCCGCTTCGGACCGATCATTATCCTGCTACTCTTCTTTCTCCTACCCTTCATTGCGCAATTCTCAGGGATAGGTGGATTTTTCCTCTTCCATATCCCTGGCCTCATTCTGGACGGTGCGCTTGCCCTGATCGGCCTGCTGACGCGGTCTATCGACTATCTCAGTCTCTATACATTGTGATCGATCCGGGACGCACTATGAGTTCGTGGTTACAGACAAGTGTCTATCGCCTGTGGCAAGTGTGGCAGCAACTGGGCTTCGTGACCCCGCTCTCAGCCGCAGAGCGGCAGGAGGTCGCGCGCGTGCTGCCAGACAGCGCCATGACGCTCTTTGAGACGATGTCGGCCGCCGACCAGCGCCATAGCCTGCGCGTCTATCGCGGCCTGCTGGCGCGCGGCTGCGCCGAACATGACATGCTGGCGGCGGCCTTGCTGCACGATGTCGGTAAAGCGCAGGGACGCGTGCCGTTCTGGACGCGCCCCGTGATCGTGATCGGTAAACGTCTGGCGCCAGGACGTATGCCAGGAGCGGGGCACGGGGAGACAGGGGGCGAGCAGACGGGGCGCTGGCTAGCGGCGCCCGTACATGAAACGCCGGGTGAGAGGGGCACTATCTTATGGCGGTGGCGGCGAGAGCTAGCCAATGCCTGGTGGCACGCGGAGATTGGGGCGGACCTGGCGGCGGCGGCCGGCCTGTCGGAGCGCGCGGTCCTGTATATTCGCACGCACCATGAGCCTCATGGACCGGCAGCGGAATTACATGTAGTAGATGAGGCTTCATAGCATGCTCAAGCATATCGATGGATCAGAGGCCGACCAGGATGAGGTTGAGGCGGCTGAAGCGCTTATTGGGCAGGCGCAATACGTCGTACACCTGCCGGTCTTCGAGGGGCCGCTTGATCTACTGCTGCACCTGATTGAGAAGCGGCAGATGGAGATCACCACTATCTCGCTGGTGGCTGTGACCGACCAGTATCTGGCCTATTTGCGGCGCTGGCAGGACAGCGATACGCTGCCCCTGGCGAACATGGCAGCGTTCATCTCCATCGCCGCGCGCCTGCTCTTTATCAAGTCCCAGAGCCTGCTGCCGCCGAGTCCGCGGGAAGAGAGTGCCCGCGAGTCTGAGCAGGCGGCCATGATGGCTGAAGAACTGAAGCGTCACCTGGTCGAGTACAAGCTGGCACGGGAGATTACCTCCTACCTGCGCCAGCGCGAGGAGGCCGGACTACAGACTCATGGGCGCTCAGGCCTGCTCGCCGGCATTGAGGCGCAACTGGCATGGACGCCGCCTACGCTCGTTGGGCTGGAGGCACACATGCTGTCTCAGGCCTTTCAGCGCCTCCTCGATCTGCGCGCAAAAGACGAGGCCACCGGCGCCGATCTGCTGCCGCTGTCCCGCGTCCGCGTGAGCGACCGCATTGCCGAGATCGCGGCGCTGCTGAGCGAGCGCCCGCGCGTTGGGCTGGAGGAACTGCTCGCGAACGAAAGCTCGCGCCTGGTGATTATCGTCACGTTCCTGGCCGTGCTGGATATGTGGAAGCACGCCCGCATCACGGTAATCCAGGAGGCGCTCTTCGCGCCGATCGTGCTGGAACGCGGCCCCGCGTGGGCCGAAGATGCACATCCGTAGGGGCGACGGCTTGCCTCGCCCGCGTCGGCCACCACGGGCTTCAGCCTACCACAAATGTATAGCGCGCCATACTATAAATCTGCACCCCATTCACCACGTAGACATACAGGACATGCACCCCTGGAGCCAGATGCTCGCGGTCAACGTCGGTAAGCGGTCCTGTCTGCGGCTGATTGCCAAAACGATCAAGGAACCAAGTGATATGGATGCCTCCCACGTGATCTTCAACCTGCGCCCTGGCGCGCAGGTGCGCATAGAACGGATCGGTCAGCGAGGGACCACTCTGCCTGCTGGCTACGATGGTCCGTGCATCTACAATGGAGATGCTGGGCGGACTCTGATCCACATTGCTATCTTCGTATGGGCTCCAGACAGAGGAGGTGAGGAACTCCTGGGCCGAAATGCTGCCATACTGACTGCCCGTGACCCAGCCAATACCCACTGTTCTGAGCTGTGGATCCAGGATATTGTAACGGTGGCCGCATGCTTCGCTGGCATCGTCATACATATACTCGTAGATCGACCCGGCACCCGGCGCCGGATTGCCTGACAGGTTTTCGGCGACCAGGGCATAATGATTGACAACGGCAGGGTTGCTGTCGACGCGTACCTGAAATGTACCCGCGATCGGACTGGTGTGCGAGAAAAAACCTAAGTTGCGCATCTGCTTGCTATAGGCAGTCGCCACCAACGAAAGATTTCTATCCAGGTGCAGCGGTAATAGTCCCCGATCGGTGCGCTCCAGGTTTAACAGGATAAACTGCTGCTCCGCCGGGTTGCGCCGGTGAAAGTTGCTATCCAGGCGCAGTGGGCGCACATGTTCCAGCGCACGCGCGTTATTGATGGCAGTGATCGCATCAAGCGGATTGCCACTGGCAAGATAATCTGGCGAGGAGGGAATATCGATACAGCCCCCGCTGCTTGCAG
This sequence comes from Chloroflexota bacterium, assembly GCA_030854145.1. The sequence continues at coordinate 4,358 of JALYTT010000231.1, forward strand.
CGACCGGACTGGATGCATGCAGCAGAGTATATCCCAGCAGGCCGCCCCCAAGCAGAATAAGGATGGCGATGAACACAAAGGAAACATGTTTCATAGGGATCAGACTCCTGTATAGAAAATAGTCAGGATTACATGCTTCTCTCATCGGCAATATTCACCTGCTCACACAGGGATGAGGTGTATGCATCATAGCCGCCCCTACAAACTTGACAGCTACTGGCTCAAATCTTATACTAGGAGGACGATAAAACCTTTCGCTTGCAAAATATCATAGTGCTCCATCAAGCTTCATTGCATGAGTATCAGGGCGATGCCCCACATCCGCGTAGGGATTCAGGCTTGCCGCATCCATGTGGCTGGCCCTTGGACCTGGGAGGAGGCCCCCAGGCACCCCAAGGGATGGCTGACGCGGATGCGGCAAGCCGAATCCCTACGCGGATGTGGGCGGCTCACATGTTAATTGAAGTGTGTTAGAGCACTACACGGGTGATAATAAAGGAGAAAATCCCATGGAAGAAACACAAGAACAACCTCAGGAGCCGGGGACCACCTCGCAGGACGCTGAGTCAGCGGCCGCGCAGGCGGCGGAGGCCGGGCGCGTGGCTCAGTTGGAGGCACAGCTTGCACAGGCGCGCCGGGAGGCCAGTGATAACTGGAACCGCTATCTGCGCGAGCGGGCCGACATGGATAATTACCGCAAGCGCCAGGATCGCCTGGTAGCAGACCGCATCCTGCAGCAGAAGAAGGCGATGCTGCATAAAATGCTCGACGTGATGGACGACATTGATCGTGCGCTAGTCTACCAGGAGACGCTGGACCGCCAGGGTTTGCAGCAGGCGCTGCGCATGGTTCACTGGCGTATGAGCGAGATGCTACGCGGCGAGGGACTCAGCACCGTGCCTACGATTGGCGAGACCTTCAATCCCTATATGCATGAAGCTATTGAGGCCATCGAGAGTCCTGACCAGCCGGAAGGCACGATTGTCGAGGAGCTACGCAAGGGCTATACCTTGAGCGATGAGACGCTGCGCCCGGCCCGTGTCAAGGTGAGCCTGGGTCACAAAAACGCTGAAGGCTAAAGATGACATGGCCAGGAAGGCATGCAAATGCTTTCCTCAAACACGTAAGCAAAAGAAGGGAGGGGCGGGCGCATGAGCATGGACTATAAAGACTATTATAAAATACTCGGCGTCTCACGCAGCGCCAGCGCGGATGAAATCAAAAAGGCTTTCCGCAAGCTAGCCCGCAAACATCATCCCGATGTCAACCCCGGCGACAAGAGATCGGAAGAGCGTTTCAAAGAGATCAACGAAGCCTACGAGGTGCTCTCCGACGCCGATAAACGGCGCAAATACGATACGCTGGGGCCGAACTGGCAGGAGCAATTTGGCTTCTCCGGTGCGGGGAGCAGGCGTAATTATGGCTATGGCGGCCGCAGTCCAAACTACGATTTTGATCCCGCCGGCAGCGGCTTCTCCGACTTCTTTGAAACGCTTTTCGGCCGGGCCGGGCCGGGAGCGGCGCGCGGCGGGGCCGGGAATGCCGTGCGCCAGGACACGCGGCGGCGCACGGGCGACAATATTGAGCAACCGGTTGAAGTGACCTTCCAGGAGGCCTACAATGGGGGCGCGCGCACCTTCAATATTCAATCGACGGAGGTCTGCGCCATCTGTCAGGGGACGGGCCAGGTAGCTGGCAAAGCCTGCGCAAACTGCGACGGCCAGGGTATGGTGCCGCGCAATAAGAAACTCCAGGTGAAGATCCCTGCCGGAGTCGATAACGGCTCCCGCATTCGTGTCGCGGGGGAGGGCCAGCCTGGTCCTGGCGGCGGCCCGCGAGGCGACCTCTTCCTGGTCATCACTGTGCGACCAGACGCGCTCTTCGAGCGCAGGGGAGACGACCTGTACCTGGATATCGAGGTGGACCTCTTCAAGGCGCTGCTGGGCGGCGAAGTTCCGGTCCCGCTCCCTGATGGTCGCAAGCTCATGCTGACCGTCCCCCCTGAGACACAGAACGGGCGTATGTTCCGGCTGGCGGGCAAGGGCATGCCACGCCTGCGCGCCGAGGGCAACGGCAACCTCTTCGCACGCGTCAAGGTCATGCTGCCAATGCGCCTCTCCAGCCAGGAGCGCGAGATATTCGAGCAGCTCGCCCGTAGCCGCAGTGCCGAGGTCCATTCTTGATGGTAGAGACCCGATCGATCATGCCTGCTGGCCGGTTGATCGTGTCCTACTGTGAAAGGAGGCATGCAGCGTGCCGGACAATAACGATGGCGCGTGGTACATCATCAGTGTCGCGGCCACCAGGGCCGAGGTACACGAACAAACCCTGCGTCACTATGAACGCCAGGGGCTGATCTCGCCCGCGCGCAAGGGCAAAAGCCCACATAGCCCACGGCTGTACTCAGATCAGGACATCGAGCGCGTGATCCACATTCGCCGCCTGATGCGTGACCTCGGTGTGAACCTGGCGGGGGTCGAGGCTATCCTGCGCATGAAGGACCGTATGGAGCAGATGCAGCAGGAGATGGAACACGAGATGGAACTGCTGCGCTCGCAACACGAAAACGAGACGCGCCGCTTAAAGGACATCATTGAACGCCTGCAACGGCAACACGGCCTACCCTCTATGCCGTAGGGGCGCCGTTTACAAGCCCGCGCGGCGGGCGTAATCGTGATGTCGTCGGGTGCGCGCGGGCTTGTAAACGGCGCCCCTACGCCTCCTGCATCTTTCTTCTATGGATCTGCAAAAAATTACCCTTGTGAAGGCGAAGCCTGCCTCGTCCGCGCAAGCTTATATAGTCCGTGGTTTCCTGGTGAATTTCTCGACGAGCGCCTCGGCGTAATTGCCGATCACAGGTAGCTTGATAGTGCTGCCACGGTAGGCCGTAATCATGAGGAAGAGCCAGATGATAAGCGACGGGATGAGCAGGACGAAGAGGGCGCAGGATAGCACTGGACTCAGCAAGAAGCCCACAACCGGGATGAGCGTCAGCAGCCTGAGCAGCACATACAGCACAGTGACACCCCCGGAGAAGATGAACGACTGCGCGGCATGGAAGCGCACAAAGCGATTCTTGCGCTCAAGGATGAAGAAGACGAGACCACCCAGGAACAGGAACAGGTAACTCAGTAGCGCCTGGTTTTTCGGGTCCATCTTGAGCGAGGCCGGGTCGGACGCGCCTGTTGCTCTTGCGGTCCGGGCCTGCGCGCTGAGTGGTGGCTGGTAGGTTGACTGGTACTGCTGCTGCTGCCCGCCGGAAGAGAGAGGTGGCTGGTAGCCACCGGACTGCTGGCTGCCATAAGAATACGGGTCTGGCTGCGGCTGCGTTGGGGGCGTGGAGCCAGTATAGCCGCCATACTGCCCCTGCGAATCGGGCGTCTGCCCCTGATTAGGATTCCAACTCATGACGTACCACCTTCCTGGCCGGTTTGTCTCTATCTGTCTCGATCCACGTAGGGATGATGTCTCTATACAGATCGAGGAAGCATTATAACACGGATTTGACTCCATACCATTTATTACGTGGTGGATCGGGAAAGGTTGTACCTGTAACGCTTGAGAAACGCCTTAACCACTCGCGCCGCTCTAGATTTCCATGTACGGGCGCTGCTTCGGCTCCCCTGGCCCGCACACGCTACGCGGCTGGAGGACCGGATAATGGAACCTCTTTTACACGCGCATGCGTGTACACTGTATGTATTATAAGTTGTCCAGCCAGCTAACCTGCATGGAAGGAAACATAGATGGTATACACTCGAAGAGAGAACACCCTTGCAACAGGGCGATCCATATCGGCGTCTACGCCGGGCGTAGACTCTATGCTCTCCGCACTCAAGGGCATGGCGGCCGGTTCCCTGGCAACGGTGCCTATGACTATCTTTATGCTCGCTATGCAGCGCGTGCTGCCCCGCTGGCAGCGCTACTCTCTACCACCTGAAAAGATTACCGAGGAGCTTGTCAGACGCGTGAGGCCCGGAAAGCCAGCAAGCAGAAAAGAGCGCCGGGGTCTGAGCCTGGTCTTCCATCTTGGCTATGGCGCGGCAATGGGGGCCTTCTATAATCTGCTGATGGCCAGGATAGCGCTGCCTGCCATCCTGAAAGGCGTCGTCTTCGGCCTGGTAGTGTGGTTCGGCAGCTATCTGGGTCTGTTGCCCGTCATGGGTATCTCTCAATCGGCGCCCAGGCAGCCATTGCGCCGCAACGTCCTCATGATAGGCGCACATATAGTCTGGGGCGCGGTGACCGGCCTGGCAGCAGACCTGCTGTCCAATTGACATAATTTTTCTGTCGCTTGCGTAAGTCAAAGGAGAAAATTTATGGCGAAACTGACAGAGAAAGAGCGAGAGAAGTTGCCGGAGAGCGCTTTTGCCTTTCCCAAAGAGCGCAAGGAGCCGCTCATAGACGCCCATCACGTCCAGGAAGCCATCGCGCGCTCCTCACTCCTGTTAGCCCTGCTCGAACTGTTGCAAGCCATCCAGTACAGTACCCATAGCCTCAGTGGTAAAGTAATCCTCTCGTCCTATGCCCTGGCCGGGAGGGGAGACATAGATCTGGAAATCTGATGTGACACGATAAAAGAACCCATGATAGGTTCCCTGATAAAACTGATTCGTCAACAGGGACACAAGCTGCTGTTCTTGCGACGTAAAGTGCAGTGGACCCACCATATCGTAGTGATGGAGGGCGGTTCTGGCTACCAGTCCCCACCAGGAGATGCCTGGCTTCGATTACAGAAACTCGTTGTACGCCTGGCTACTTTTCTCAAAGAAGACGGGCCAGCTATAGCGCATCTGAGCAAGTCGTTGCCCGCGCGCTCCCAGTGTCCGCGCCTGCTCCGGGTCCCGCAGCAGTGCCAGCGCGCCCTCCGCCAGCCCTTCGGGGGTCGCGGGTACCAGCTTCGTCACGTCGGAAGAGAGAATTTGTGTGTGCGAGAGAATATCCGTGGCGAGGACTGGCTTGCCTGAGCGCAGGTACGTGTACAACTTGAGCGGCGTATTTGTGCCCTTGCTGCGCGGACTCACAAGGACATCCGCCATGGCCATGTAGCTGGGCATCTCTTCCAGCGGACGCTGTCCCACAAAGCGCACCGTCTCCGCGATCCCCAGGTGTTCGGCGAGCAGCCACAGCTTCGCGACCTGCTCGTGCTGCCCTCCCACGATGACATAGCGCACATTGGAAAATTCCGTGCGTACAGCCGCAACGCTGTGCAGGAGCAGGTCTATTCCCTGGTAGCTTTCCAGAGTACCCGTGTAGAGCACAATGGGACCAGCGCCAAGGCGCAACTGTGTGCGCCACCGAGCCGCCTCACCCTCCTCCACCGCCGGCAGGGCCTCGTCGACGGCCACATTCTCGATCATATAGATCGGCCGCTCCGGCGCAAGTCGCCTGGCGGTAGTCTCAATATCGGGACAGATGGCGACGATGGCATCTGCTTTGCGCGCGATCAGTCTCTGGACGGTAGCGACGCAGGCCAGCAACAGCGCGTTCTTTGTGAAGCCGGAACTCACTGTCTGCTGAGCCAGGTCGGAGTGCATATAATACATGTGCTTGCAACCAAAGACCGGCGCGAGCAGTGTACCCATGAGGCCGGCCTCCTCGTGCGTATGCAGGTAGCGGTAGCGCCTCAGGCAGAGCCGCCAGATGGCCAGCAAGAAGACAGGCCCATCGAGCACAAGCTTGGCCAGCGAGGGTCCAACTTTGACTTCGCGAATAAAAGGCAGGCGCGGAATACGGTAGATATGTAACCCTGGCAGGGTGATGCTCTTGCCCTGGGGATAGGTGACAAGATCCACGGTATGGCCCAGGGTCGTGAGCACCTTTATGTGATAATAGACGCTGAATGGAACTCCACGTGGCTCCATAAACGGCTGAGGCGCAATCATCAGGATTCTCATCGTTATGTTTCCTTACTTTATATGTTGGTGTTTCCTTACTTTATATGGATTGCTGGCAACGAAGCTCTAGCGTCGCAGCATCTTGCGCGATGCGTCTCCGTTTGCAGCACCCATCTTTGCTATATGCACATTGAGATGTATTTGTTCTAAATCAGAGGATAGTCTAGAGGCCGGTGCTTCCGGTGTAAAACAAGTTAAGATATGACTATGAATATATGTACATGGTTAAGAAAACAACATATATTGATGAAATTATATATTTTATATTTACTATAATGTTATACAAGTCAAGCAAACGGAAGAGAGAAGCGAAAGAGC
>JALYTT010000232.1 GCA_030854145.1 Chloroflexota bacterium
AGAAGAGTGGCTCGGGATATACCTTTTCCTGGCTGCATGTCTCGAATGGCAATGTTCTGGCGGATACCAACTGTATAGTTGACCTCAAGGGGTTCAACTGGTCGCAAACTGAGTTTGGCAATGGTGTGGGTGGGGGACCGAAAACGCGCATCAACGAGCAGCACATCGCCTGGTATAATCAGATCTTTCACATGAATGTGTGGCGTATCCCTGTAAACAGTGTCTGGTGGGATCAAAATGTGAATGTACCACTGGCAGGGATGACTTATCAAAAGTGGATCCAGCAGGTCGTGAAGTGGGCAGAAATGCACGGCGACTATGTGATACTCACGAAGGGGCCGCAATTTCATAATCCACCCTGCGGGGGCAGCGAGAGCTTCTGCCCTTCACAAAACCAGGCTAAGAAAAATATAGTTATTAATCCAGCTCTTTACCAGCAAGAGGTAACGACAGGCCAATATATTGATTCCGGCGTCGCCATGTGGACGAGTATAGCCAGGCTTTATGCCAACGATCCAGCGGTCCTCTATGATAGCTGGAACGAGATGCACAATATCGATCCGGCGATGTGGCGGCAGAGCGAGAATACATTGATAGGGGCTATCCGCGCGCAGAACCCGCGGTCGCTGATCTTTTTAGGAGGGCCTAACTACAAAGCAAGTATCAACCCACTTCTCCGGCACGATATTCCAGATTTCAGCCAGCCCAATCTTATCTATGACTTTCACGTCTATAATGGTTTTCAGGGCGTGTTTGATGGAAAGGATTGCAACGAACCGCAAAGTCCCCTGTGGTCAGGATGGCCTGGCGTTGCCGATGAACAGGTAGGTTTTGCACAAACCCACGGGAAGGCAGTGGCGTTCAGCGAGTGGGGTGGGTGCAACGACTTCGATCAGTACAATCAGGCTATCACCTCCTATGCGCGTACACACCATATCATCCTTGTCTATTATGATGAGACAGGAATGGTAGTGAATGATGAGATAGGCGGTCAACTCAACACGAATGGACAGAAGGTGCAGGCGGCCTTTGCAACCTGGTAGGGCGGCAACGGATGTGGTAGCAAAGTGGAAGGGAGGCGCTTGATACATAGTTATATTCCTATGAAGTGCCCTTCAAGGAAATAGTGTACTAGAGGATGAACCAGGAGTGACAACGGAGAGATCACGGTTAAAGCTCTCTCGCCGCCAGGTGTTAGGTTGTTGTGGTTGGACACTGGCGGCCGGGGTGGTAGTAGGTGGCGGAGCGTTGGCTGATGCAGTCTATGAGACGAGCGCTATCCAGGAGACGCATATTACGTTGCGTGTGCCGAACCTGGCACCGGCGTTTGAGGGCTTCACAATCACGCAGATTTCAGACCTGCACATTCACGCGTTCGGTGATGTAGAGCGCCGCCTGGTCCACATGCTCCAGAGCCAGCCTCAACAACTGATAGCAATCACCGGCGATTTCGTCGATGACGACAGCGGTATAGATGCGGCCATGCGTGTGGTCAACGCGTTGCGGGCGGAGTTTGGCGTGTGGGCAGTGCCGGGCAATGTTGACTATTATGGTGAGTATGATGATAGCAATCGCCCGCCCATCTTCGCGCGGTTGCGCCGGGCCGGAGTGCGTCTTCTGCTCAATGAGCACGGTAGTGTGGTGCAGCGCGGCGGGGAGCAGCTCTCCCTGCTTGGTGTAGACGATCCTGTCCATAACTTCGCGGATATCGGGGCCGCGCTCCAGGGATTGCCAGCACACGCGCCGCGCATTTTACTGGCGCATTCGCCTGATATCGCGACGTATGATGAGATGGCTCAGATCTCATTGGCGCTGGTTGGTCACACGCATGGTGGTCAGATCCGCTTGCCCTTGATACCCCCGGCGCTGGATCATTCGCCAGCCAGCCAGATCTACCCGGCCGGTTTCTATCGTGTCGGACCCGCGCAATTATATGTTAATCGTGGCATCGGTACCAGTCATATCCCCCTGCGTTTCGGGTGTGAGCCGGAGATCACCTATGTAAGACTGACTGCCGGTTGATGTGACGCAGATCAATGGCGAAGGTCTCAGGCCAGATGGACTGGCATGTTTTCAGCTTCATCCTATAATATATATGAGAATGTTTCTTTAGAAGGCAAGACCCCCGCGTGAACGCGGAGGCATGGAAAAACTGTTGTACGGAAACGTAAGCCTGATGCATGTGCTCATGGAGCTGCAAAGGGACTGGCGGCCTATGTAGTTCAGCCCCTGCGGTTATCGCTAACCGTTTAAATCAAACAAAACGTGTGGTGTCCACGGATGCCACATTTTTTGGAACTATGAGTAGTATGTATTGAGAATAACAATAATGTTGTAGTGAAGGGTATGGATATCATGAAGAGGCAGCTCTTTTTTGTATGTCTTGTTCTGCTCATCCTGGTGGGGATGGTAGGCACTTTTGGTATGCTGGCCAGGTCGCCGCGCAATGTACGCGCATCAGGCGCGGGTGACTGGCCTATGTTTTTGGGTGATGTAGCGCATACAGGCACAAATACGAGCGAGACAAGCATCACCCCGGCGACGGCCGCAAGTTTGCGCTATGCATGGAAGTTTACCACCGGCGGTATCGTTGTTGCGTCGCCCACGATTGTGAGCGGTGTGATGTATGTTGGCTCCTGGGATGGATACGAATATGCCATTGATACAACAACGCATATGCAAATATGGAAGCAGTATGTAGGTGTAACCGTTCAGAGCAAGTCGTGCTATGCGAAGAGCGTGGGCGTGACCTCCAGCGCGACTGTGGATCAAGGCGTTGTGTACGTGGGGGGGGGAGACGGGTATATGTATGCCCTGAATGCCACCCATGGCTCTGTCATCTGGCATACATTATTGGGCGCTCCACCCTACTACAATTTCTCTTCGCCCCTGGTTGCTAACGGAAAGGTCTATGTAGGCCTGGCGTCTTTTTGCGATCCGCCCTTTACGCAGGGGAAGGTCCTGGCACTGGATACTGCCAGCGGCTCTGTGGTGGCGAGCGAATCTCTTGTGCCTGCTGGTCAGACGGGCGCGACTGTATGGAGTACCCCCGCCCTGGATGTGACTACCAACACGATCTATGTGACGACGGGCAATAATGGATCGCAGGTGATTAGCAAGCAACCACTGGCAGAGGCCATCGTGGCGTTGGATGGGAATACGTTAGCCCCCAAAGATTCCTGGCAGATTCCAGCGGCTGAGCAGGTCTCTGATAGTGATTTTGGGGCCAGCCCGGTTCTCTTTGATGCCAATGCCCATCATTACATCGGTGCGCTCAATAAAAACGGGATCTACTATGTGCTGGATCGTACGAACCTCGCGGCCGGACCCGTGTGGGAGCAGGTGATGTCTGGTAACTCCCAACTGGTGGAAGGCGATAATATCTCTGCCTCCTGCTATAACAATGGTGTGATCTACGCAGGCTCGGCGGGTGGAACCATCAATGGGCAGCAGTATGGTGGTTCGGTGCGCGCGTTCAATGCCGTCACAGGCCAGATTCTGTGGAGCGTGAATACGCCCGGTGCGCTGGTCGCGCCTGTCACCTGTACCGCCAATGGCCTGGTAGTTGATAACCAGGGCAATACAGTCGAGGTGCGCGATGCCTCAAGTGGCGCACTGCTGTTTCATTATGCCACCCTGAAGTCTGTCCGGGGTCCCTCGATCATCTCTAACGGGGTGCTCTATACGCCCTCGGCCGATTTCTCCATATACGCCTTCAGTGTCCCGGTCGTGCCTACACCGGTGCCTATGGGCTCGTCCATTTTCCAGGATAGCTTTGATAGCTACGTGCCTGGAGCCTTGCCAACGGGTCCTAATCAGAACCAGTGGAGCGCCGTGAGTAGCACGGGGACGGGCTTTGGAGTGAATGTATCGAATACACAGGCACACAGCGCGCCCAACTCGCTCCAGTTTACTCTGGGCAGCGGCACAAAGGGACACGCATGGGCGCAGGCAAAGTATACCGCGAGCTATACCACGCATGCGGCGCGCTTCAACGTGTACATAGATCCTCAATTGACCCTGAATAACCAGACAATTGCCCTGTTTACGGCCAGGAACGTGTCGAAGGTCACCAATGGCTCTGTCTCTGTATGGCTGAGCGGGGGACGCGCGCTGCAAATCATCTGGTATGATAGCAGCGGTAGCCAGCATCACCAGGGTACGTCAACGAAGCTGGCGACCGGCCAGTGGTATACCATCGAGTTAGACCAGGTCAACGATCCGGCCGCCGGCTCCTGGTCGCTCTGGTTGAACAGAACGCAGGTCGTCTCCCAGAGCAATATAGATACAGGCAACCTGCCAGTAAACACGATTATAGCTGGTGATACGTTGTCCTCCACAGCATCCATGTCTGGCTCGTTCTACATGGATGATGTCGCGACTGTGAATGAGCCACACATCGGATGAGCCGAGGACAGTATGTGTAGGGGGCTTGCCTCGCCCGTCGATCCGTAGCGCGTGGCTTGCCACGCGCTACGGGTACGCGACGCGTACCCCTTATGTGAACGCCTATGGGCTTGCTGACGGGCAAAGAGAGCCGAAGCGCACTGTGGCTGGTTTATGACAGCGGCTTATCCCACCTTGCGACTGGAAAAAACTACTCCTGCCGGGCCAGGCTGAACGCTGTCGTCATTTAAGCCAAAGGAAAGGATGCGCGTAGGCGTAATGCGCAAGATCTCCGGCGCGAAGGCTTTCACAATCTCTTTCCCGCCCTCCGGCAGCCCCTCCACAGTCCCGCGTACTTCAAGCATACGTGGTTTCCAGGGTGGCAACACGTCATCTACCACAAAAGCTACACGCCCATAGCGCACCGCGTCACGATATTTCTTCGTCGGCACAATGTCATGCCCACCAATATCGATGCTCTCTTGCTCAGGGTTATAGCGAAAGCTCACCGGCACCACGTGAGGCTCACCCTTCTCGCTGACGGTCGCCAGCCTGCCGAGGCGCTGACTCTGGAGATAGGCAATTTCTTCGGGCGTAAATTTGCTCATCATTCGCTCTTTCTAGTTTACTATTACATCCGTTCGGCCGCATGGCTCTACTGTACTATCATTCTATTCTATGCTAATAAAATGTATGGAGGCCTGTCCTAACGAACAGTTTTCGCGCGACTTCTGTGTTCTGGATGCTGAAACAGGGCGACTGAAAAGTCGTCCCTTGTGGCAAGCCGGTCGTCATGGGAACCACGCGCGCTAAAGCGCGCAGCTACGAAGAAGGGACGATTTGAACGGTGCGTTGAAGGCGGTAACTAGACAGACGGCCATTTTCCTCGTAGACTTAGAGGTGAGGTGGAATGCATAGGAGCATTCCTGGAAAGAGGGTCCAATGAAGTACGCATTTGTGATTGACCAGCGCAAGTGCATTGGTTGCCATGCCTGCACCGTTGCGTGCAAGGCCGAGCATGATGTACCCATCGGGGTGAATCGCACCTGGGTTAAGTACATCGAGAAGGGCGTTTTTCCCAACACGCGGCGTTATTTTCTTGTTAATCGCTGCAACCACTGCGATGATGCGCCCTGCGTGGCTATCTGTCCCACAAAGGCGCTGTACAAGCGCGGGGATGGCATTGTTGACTTCGATGCCGCGCGCTGCATCGGCTGCAAATCGTGCATGCAGGCATGTCCCTATGATGCGCTGTATATAGACCCCAGCAGCAACACCGCCGCGAAGTGCAACTATTGCGCGCATCGCACCGAGATTGGCCTGGAACCTGCATGCGTCGTTGTGTGTCCGGAGCAGGCGATCATCGCAGGCGATATGCACAACCCCACTACCCAGATTGCCAGGATCATCGCGCGCGAGCCGGTGCGCGTGCGCAAGCCGGAGCAGGGCACGGGACCGAATGTGTACTACCTGGGCGCCGATGAAGCCGCCATTAATCCAGAGGCGGCGGTTGAAGATCTGCCCCATATGAGCATGTGGTCCACGATCCTGAAGCCGCACCACGAGGACGAGGCAGCCATAGATATGGGCAAGTCGCTGCGCGGACCCGCGCACCTGCGCGCGTTGCAGGCGTACCGGCCTCTTGAGGCGGGGCGGCGCGAAACGGCCGAGGCGCATATCGTGTATGACGCGCCCAGGAACACGGCGCCGTGGGGCTGGCGGGTCTCGGCCTACCTGGGTACGAAAGCTGTGGCCGCGGGCGTGATGATGGTGGCGGCACTGGTCGTGGCGCTCTATGGATTGAGTGGGACCACGAACGCGCTGCTGGGGATAGGAGCGCCCGTGATTGCTGGTCTGTTCACAAGCATCACGCTTGTGCTCTTGATCGCTGACCTGAAACGGCCCGATCGCGCGCTGTTCTTGCTCACCAAAGGGAATCCCACCTCCTGGCTGGTGTGGGGCGGCTATATCCTGGCATTATTTGGTCTGATTGAGGCGGCCTGGTTTGCTCTGGGGTTGCTTGGCTTCGCCGCTGGCCTGCGCTGGCTGCTGCTGCCGGGCGCGCTGCTGGGTATAGCGGCAGCCGGCTACAGCGCCTTTCTTTTTGGGCAGGCCGAGGGACGCGACTTCTGGCAGAGTCCGCTGCTGCTGCCTATCCTCATCGTGCAGGCTGTCATGGCGGGCGCGGCGACGCTGGGGCTGCTCGCGTGGGCGCTCGGCTCTGAGAGCAATGTTGGCACCCTGCTGGCGGCTGTCCTGCTGGCGGCTGTCGCACTGCATATGCTGCTTGTGCTCTTTGAAGTGTTCGGACCGCACAGCAATAGCCACGTGGCGGCGGCGGCGCGATACATGAGCCGGGGACCGTTGCGAGACACCTTCTGGGGGCCGTGTATCGCGGTTGGCTCGCTCATCCCGCTTGTGCTGCTCTGCATCGCGTTGTTGGTGCCCGGCGAGGCAAGCCACGCGCTACGGGGGTTGGCGGGGCTATTTGCGTTGGCGGGGCTTTTTGCTTATGAGCATTGTTTTGTGGTGGCCGGACAGTCGGTTCCCCTTAGCTAGCGCGCGTCCCTGAACGCGGTGGAGACCTTCATGACAGAGATACCGTTACAAGAGCATAGGGCGCCCAACGGCGAGACGATGAGTGTGCGCGACCTGGCATCGTGCCCCCCGCCTGAGAAGTGGCGGGATTGGGTCGAGTACGACGCGAAGGCCTGGCCGCGCAAAGTCGAGCGCCACTACCAGATCCTCCCAACGATCTGCTTCAACTGCGAGGCCGCCTGTGGCCTGCTGGCCTATATCGATAAGGAGACAGGGCAGGTCAAGAAGTTCGAGGGCAATCCCTATCATCCAGGGAGCCGGGGCCGCAACTGTGCCAAGGGGCCGGCGACGATCAACCAGGTCAATGATCCTGAGCGCATCCTCTATCCGCTCAAGCGAGCGGGCAGGCGCGGCGAGGGCCAGTGGGAGCGCACCACCTGGGACGAGGTGCTGGAGACCTTTGCCAGCAAGATCCGAACGGCGATTGTCGAGGGGAGGCGCGATGAAGTCATGTATCATGTGGGGCGACCGGGGCACGATGGCTACATGGAACGTGTGCTGGGCGCCTGGGGCGTTGATGGCCACAACAGCCATACCAATGTCTGCTCGTCTGCCGCGCGCTTCGGCTACCAGATCTGGTGCGGGGCCGACCGCCCATCGCCCGATTACACCAATGCACGCTTCATCCTGCTCATCAGTTCGCACCTGGAGACGGGGCATTATTTCAATCCACAGGCCCAGCGCATCATCGAAGGCAAGATGAAGGGGGCCAAACTGGCCGTCATGGATCCACGCCTCTCGAACACTGCCAGCATGGCCGATTACTGGCTGCCGACGTGGCCGGGATCGGAGACGGCGGTGCTGCTGGCGATGGCGCGCGTGATCCTGGTAGAGAAGCTGCACAATTGTGAATATATGCGGCGCTGGGTCAACTGGCAGGAGTACATGGCCGCCGAGCACGCCGGGGAGCCGCAGACCTTTGAGCGCTTCATCGAACTGCTCATTGATCTCTACGCGGAATACACGCCAGCCTTTGCCGCGCAGGAGAGCGGGCTACAGGAGGAGGTCATCGTTGACCTCGCGCGCCAGGTAGGACGGGCGGGGAGCGCTTTCGCCGCACATACCTGGCGCGCCGCCTGTGCCGGAAACCTGGGTGGCTGGCAGGTCGCGCGCGCCCTCTGGTTTCTCTCGGTGCTGACGGGGAGCATCGGCACGCCGGGCGGGACGGCGCTCAATACCTGGAACAAGTTTGTGCCCGCGCCCTTTCTCAAGCCCCGGCCGACCGATATCTGGAACGAGCTGCTCTTCCCGCCGGAGTATCCCCTGGCGAACTACGAGATGAGCATCCTGCTGCCATACTTTTTGAAAGAGGGCCGGGGCAAGCTGGCAGCCTACTTCACGCGCGTCTATAATCCGGTCTGGACCAATCCGGATGGCACCAGTTGGATCGAGGCGCTCACCAACGAGCAGCAGATCGAGCTGCACGCCGCCCTGACGCCGATGTGGAGCGAGACGGCCTGGTACGCGGACTATGTGTTGCCGATGGGTCTCGCCAGCGAGCGTCATGACCTGATGAGCCAGGAGACACATGCCGGGCGCTGGATCGGGTTTCGCCAGCCGGTGCTGCGCGTCTACCAGGAGCGGCACGGCCAGCCGGTGCGTTACACCTACGAGGCCAACCCCGGCGAGGTCTGGGAAGAGGACGAGTTCTGGATTGAGCTGTCGTGGCGCATCGATCCCGATGGCAGCCTGGGCATTCGCAAATACTTCGAGTCGCCCTACCGGCCCGGTGAAAAGCTCAGCATCGAGGAATACTACCGTTGGATCTTCGAGAACAGCGTTCCAGGCCTGCCGGAAGCCGCGGCCCGGCAGGGCTACTCGCCTCTGGAGTACATGCAGACATATGGCGCATTCGCCATCCCCCAGGAGCAGGCGCCCGTCTTCACCTTAAACGAGCGCGAACTGGGCAGCGCTGCCCTGGAGGGCACGCAGGTTGACGCGGGAACGGGCAAGATCACGCGCGAGGGGACGCCCATCGGGGTGCTGGTCGGCGGCAAGGCCTATGAGGGCTTCCCTACACCCTCGCGGAAGCTGGAGTTCTACTCAGCCACCCTCAAAGAGTGGGGCTGGCCTGAGTATACGCTGCCTGGCTACATTCGCAGCCATGTTCACGCGTCTACCATCGACCATCAACGCGGCGAGTACCTGCTTGTGCCGACCTTTCGCCTGCCCACGCTGGTTCACACGCGCTCAGGCAATGCCAAGTGGCTCTACGAGATATCGAACGCCAACCCGGTGTGGCTCCATCCACAGGATGCTGAGCGTATTGGCGTGGAGTCGGGCGACCTGCTGCGCGTCACCACCGAGATCGGGTATTACGTCAATCGTGCCTGGGTCACCGATGGCATCCGTCCAGGGATAGTTGCCTGCTCGCATCACCTTGGGCGCTGGCGGCTGGAAACAGGCCAGGGGACGGATCGCTGGGCCTCGGCACTGGTGGAACTGGGAAGAACGCAGGAGGGAGAGTGGCGCCTGCGTCACCTGGAGGGCGTGCGTCCCTTCGAGAGCGCGGACCCCGACTCGGCGCGCATCTTCTGGCGCGAGGGCGGCGTGCATCAAAACCTGGTGTTCGGGGTCCACCCCGACCCGGTAAGTGGGATGCACTGCTGGCACCAGAAGGTCACCGTTGAGCGCGCGCGCGGAGAGGACCGTTACGGCGATGTGTATGTTGATACGCGTAAAGCACACGAGGTCTACCGGAACTGGCTCGCCATGACGCGCTCGCAGGAAGAGCGCGCAGACGGGCTGCGGCGCCCGCTCTGGATGCTGCGACCGTACCGGCCAGCGCCGGAGGCATTTCGTATAGTCAGGGAAAAAGCATAGAGGTGTTCCTGCTAACAGAAGGGAGGAAGGACAACGATGTACTTCAAGCAGATCGTCAAAGAGGACCTGGGCTGTGCCAGCTATATCGTTGGCTGCACCGATGCCGGTGTGTGTGCTGTAGTTGATCCGCGCCTGGACATGGTAGACGAGATCCTGCATCTTGCCGCCGGCAAGGGCATGCGCGTGACGGCGGTGATTGAGACGCATAACCATGCCGATCATATCTCCGGCCACGGGGAGATCGCGCGGCGTACCGGCGCCAGGCTCTACATTCACGAGCAGGCGGAAGCCGGGTATGCGCATGAGGATCTTAAAGATGGGGATGAACTGCGCTTCGGGGTGACGTGCATACGCGTCATGCATACGCCTGGCCACCGGCCGGAGCATATCGCGCTGGCGGTCGCGGATACCAGCCGTAGCGAGGAGCCGTGGTTCGTGCTGACGGGCGACTCGCTCTTCATTGGTGATGTCGCCAGGCCCGATCTGGCGGTGCCGGGAGAGGAAGGCGCCAGCGCGCTCTACGATAGCCTCTTTGAGCGGATCTTGAAGCTGGATGATGGGGTAGAGGTCTACCCGGCGCACGTCGCCGGCTCGTTATGCGGGCGCGGCATGAACGCCAGAACAAGCTCGACCATTGGTTTCGAGCGCAAGCACAACCTGGCCGTCGCGCCCCGCGCCCGCGAGGCCTTCATTCGTGACATAAATGAGAATTTGCCGCAACGCCCCCCTAATATGCACACCATCGTTG
>JALYTT010000233.1:0-8131 GCA_030854145.1 Chloroflexota bacterium
ACGCAAGAGATCAGCATGTCGTGTACAGGCGCCGCTGGCCTGCGCCCTGTTCCAACACGACATCTCTTCCTCTATTGAGTATCAACCAATGTGGCGTGCCTCGCCCCTACGGATCGGATCACGGCACGCCTGCCAAATGCGCAAGCGCTCGGCGACGGATTGAGTTATAGGTCGCCTGACTTGGCCCGGCTATAGCGATCGGACAAATCATCTTTTGTGCGCACATACATTTCGCGCCCCTGACCCAGAGCGTCGTTGGCGCGCGTGCGCAATTCATCGCTCATGCCGAAAGAGCGGTCGCGCAGCATCAGGCCCTGCTCGCCGAGTTGCGAGCGCGTGGCCTCGCCTGACTGTGGGGCCAGCAACAAGCCTACTGCTACGCCCAGACCAAAACCAATCAGTAATCCAACAGCTAACTTCATTTTACCTCATCCTTTCTGGTAAAAAATTTTATGGACAGTGTGATACAAAAAAGACCGGCAATCTCCGGCTACGTCACAAAGTGATGTTGCACTCGCTAGCGTACAGGTTCATTGAGCATCTGCTGCACCAGGGCCAGCAGGCTCGCCAACTCGAAGGGCTTCTGTACAACGTGTACCGCCTGGTACCTGACAGGATCGGATGTTACCAGCCGGCTCACCTCCTCAGCTTCAAGCACGGCCGCAGTATAGACGATGACGGGGATCTCCCGCGTTACGGGGTCACCTTTTAACTGCTTTAAGATATCCTGACCGGAAATATCGCCCAGGCGCAAATCAAGAATGAGCAGATCCGGCAACTGGGTCCTGACGTGCGTAAAAGCGTCTCTACCCTGTTGTAAAATAGAGACCTGGTACTGCTCGTCTTCCAGAACCCGGCGCATGAGATGCAGCAACTCGTTCTTGTCGTCAACAACAAGTATTCGTTTTGTCACATTTTACCAGTGCCCTGCCCGCTCAGTCGATACGGGGAAGCACCGCCTCCTGATCATCGCCATCTGTCGTTTCGCTATACACCAGCTATAACACTCGCTCAAGGCTGAGCCGCAGCGCATAGCTTTACCTGTCACGCGTGGTTCGTGCAACCATCTATGGCTAGATTTATGGAGTAACGTCTGCCATAGCCAGTAACATGCCGTAGTGTACCACGTCACCCGGCAACAAACAAGACCGCATAGCTATGAAAATTGCTGACCTCGCTATTACCATCTTAGCATAGACACGTAACAGGACCACAGGAGGCTACAAACACCAGCGAAAGGGCCATATATGAGACATCAAGGCACACCCTGATCCCTGTCGGGCGCGCTCTTCTTGACATGTATGGTATCATACGTCTGGACTGGTGTAGCTCAGGTGAGCCAGCATCACCTCTCTATAGTGATACTAGAAACGAGACCGCGTAGCTCAGTGGTAGAGCAATCGGCTTTTAACCGATTGGCCGTGGGTTCGAGCCCCACCGCGGTCACTATAACTCATAATCCTTCGCCCAACGCACACCCTTCTCCTGGTTATTCACTGTTGACATCGAAGGGACACTAACTTCCTTACTTACTACGTTATATACCTTCATCTCTGTCCCTGTCGTGTCATGCCAAGCCCATACAGGTATAGCTCAGCGACCGAGTAGCGCTGTATCTCACTATCTGGTGAGCGTGTGTACTCTTGTAGAACGCCGGCTTCAATAAGCCCTGTGACAACAACGTTTAGCTCATCGTTGCTCAGACGCCAGTTTTGACCAAGTTTCTCAAGTGTAATCGGTGAGCGTTGACCGGCAAGTTTGCCAAGATAATCGGCGAACTCAGGATACTCGTTACGTACCTCAGCCACGCGCTCTCGTGAGACAAAAGGCAAAGCTTCAATTAATGTACGAGGGCGAAGTACCGCCTGATATACGCTGCGCTCATTATTCTGTTTTTCGAGATCGACAGCACGCTGAAGGAGCTGGATTAAACTCCGGGGGAAACGATTGTTTTTACTATCGCTAATGCGGTTACGTATCCAGTTATAGGTGTAAGCCTTGCGACTACGACCCATGCGTTCACCCCATAAAAGATACAGGCTCCTTCGTAATTGTTGCTCCGGGGTATTGTCCAATTGCTTTCTATCAATGCCGTACTCTTGTTGTATCAGATTAGCCAATGTAGGCGATTTGCCCAGAGACTGTCTCAAAACGAGACGCCATAAATCGCTCTCCTCCCAACGCAACTGGACAGAGCACGAGGAAAAGTAGGTTTTATTGGTGAAATTGAGGTCAGTCCAGATATCTTCGCGCAACAGAATTTTAGGGACGATCCTGGTCAATCTAGAACCATTTTCCACCCACCATCCCGCGAGAGCTTCAAGTGCATTGCGACGAATCTTACTTTGTCCAAAGCCAACATCCAATTCATCATATAACACCCATACTCTCTTGTCCTGCTCTTTAAGCCATTCGTCTATCGCCAAAAGTTCATCATTTGCCCTGGGAGCATGCTGCGGAACCTTTGCCCGCTGGACAAGCCAGTCCACGATAGCCGCATGTTGCGGCCTTCCCTCTGATCCCAATTTTACCAGCTCTGGATCAAGATCAGGTAATGATTGTAGCTTAGGAATCGATGAAACTAGCTGTAAGAGTACGTAGTTTAGCCAGAACAATGGCCAGGAGCTTTCGCCAGCTTGTTGCTCATAACTGGTCAGATCCGTGCTTGTTAAGAGCGTATTACGTAAGTTTGCCTGCCCGTGTCCCGGAATAAAGTCAACTTTGGTTAAATCGATATATTTTTGAGCAAGAGAGCGGGCGTCATTTGGGAGTTCAACGAACAGGCGAAACAGGAGGGTTTTACCGGTACCTTTGGCCCCACGCACAAGCCAGGTTCGGTCGTGCAAGAACTTAGAGAAATCACCTGTGCGCTGGAATATTTCAGGTATATCAGCAGGATTCATTTCTTGGGCAGTCGCAGCGTGGAACAGAAGCTCTTCAAGAATTTTCGGACGCTCTTCAGCTAGCTTTATCTTATCTGGAGGCGTCTCCGGCAAACCGGCAGCAATTGCATCGGCAACTTGTATATAAGGTTCAAGTACACCTGGGACGAGATCGCCGAAAAGCTTCTCAAGTGTTGTGATAGTTGGATTGTAAGGAACCTGATAATACAGTTCCTCTACCGTAAGCGATGGTGGTACCTCCCAATGATCCACGATCCATTCAGACGTGTACGAGGCCCAAATCTGTTGCTGGCTCTGGGCCACGGGTGGCATTGGTGTGAGCAAAAATCTTAGATCAGGAATGCCCCGGTAACTGCGTTGTTTGCTTGCAGCCTTCACTACCCATTCTAGACCTGAAAAGCTTTGAGGAGTGGGCGAAAAACAGATGATTCCCAGATCAGCTTGATCAAAAAGGGCAATGGCACCCATCTCTGTGAAACCAGTGCGTGCATCTATGAGAATAATATCTGGATCAAGATAGGTTTTCACGTCATTTAGTAATTGATGAATTGGATTCGTTTCACGCTGGTAAAATACGCGTATATCTAGATCTGCCAGGCGATGTATGTACCCCTCATTATATTCACCAGCAGGAACCAGATAGAGTTCACCTCGTACGGGAATATCGATCTGACGAATGCACTCTTCGATTGTGGGCTGATTCTCATCGGGGGTTAAATACCTCTGATAAATATAATCAAGAACTCCATACAATTTAGGAGTAGATTCTTCTGTAGGATACATGAAAGAAAGACCGGGCGCCTCAAGATCGAAATCCATCATGACAACTTTATGCCCACGTGTTGCCAGTATATTAGCGACAAACCCCAGGGCAGTACTGCGGCCTACGCCTCCTTTGAATGAGTAAAAAGTCACCACAAGGGGACGCCTGGAAGTATCATTGTCTAAGGGAAAAGCGCTGTCAGGCTCTGGTGCCATCAGTATTTCCGACCAGAGTGGTAGTTGGATAGGCTGGACTGTGCCTGCTTCATCAGCCTCTTGCGGAGTGAGCAGTTGGTAACCGACGAAGGGGTATTCACTCAGACTTAAATCCATTGGTTCTAAGATATCATCAACGAATCGCTCACGTTCATCCGGCGCTTTCCCAGCAAATTCCGTCGAAGTCACCGAGAGATGCAACCAGCCTAAAGAGGTACGCCTCACATTGATTTGAGCATCCACGTCTTCTCTTGTTATGGCAGCCTCTAACTGTTGTTTGATCTTTTGTGGCAAATCTACTTGTGTCATAAAGAACACTCAATCGCATACCCTGCCACATACATAGCCCCGGCCCAGCGGCCAGCTTCTTGAAGAGCTTTAGCGTCCTCGCGTCTCCTCCGTGAGGCGCCAAGTCGAATGCGCCGATCAAACGTATCATGCCGGTAAATCAAAGTCCGCTCCCCCACCGTGCAATATGTCTGAGCACGTCTCAGTATATCCCATCACATTCTCCTCTCTCTAAAACCCCGTGCCGATTGATCGCAATGAGTATATAATACAGGAGGCGCAGAGAGGACCCAAACGCTAGTACTAACAGAGGCGCCTTTGTATATAAGGATACATGTATGATTATTAAAGCACGCACACAGCGCAACACCTATTTCGACTCGATTACGCTGATGAAGATCGCGCGCACGCTCACAGGCATGCCAGGG
Source organism: Chloroflexota bacterium (assembly GCA_030854145.1). The sequence continues at coordinate 4,598 of JALYTT010000233.1, forward strand.
GTTGAGGATGCAGCGGCGGTGATGGCCACTCCACCTAACGTACAACTGCTCGCCGAGGCCGGGCTGGGGCCGATTGACGCGCAGGCGGGACCCGGCGATGTCCTGCTGGTGGTGCGGGCCAGCGACGAAGAGAGCGCGCAGGCCGCGCTTGAGGCTGCCCAGGAGCAACTGGCGCGGCGCTCCACCCCTGGCGCCAGCGATGGGGTCACTGGCGAACGAGAGCAGCCGCGCTCGCTGGAGCAGGCCGCGCGCCTCCAGCCAGATGCCAGGCTGGCAGTGATCTCGGTGCCGGGTCCCTATGCCGCCCTGGAGAGCGAGCAGGCGCTGCGCGCCGGGCTGCACGTCTTCCTCTTCAGCGACAATGTGGCGCTTGACGACGAGATCGCGCTGAAGCACCTGGCACACGAACATGGCCTGCTGCTGATGGGACCCGATTGTGGCACGGCGATGCTCAACGGCGTGGGGCTGGGCTTTGTCAATGTGGTGCCGCGCGGGCCTATCGGCATCGTTGGCGCCTCCGGCACCGGCATCCAGCAGGTGATGTCGCTTATCGCGCAGGAGGGTAGCGGCGTCTCGCAGGTCATCGGCTGCGGCGGGCGCGACCTCTCGGAGGCGGTGGGAGCGATCACCACGATCCAGGGCATCCACCTCCTGCAAGCCGACGAGCAGACGGAAGTCATAGTGCTGATCTCCAAGCCGCCCGCGTCCAGCGTGGCGCAGCGCGTCCTTGAGGAGGCCTGCAAAACCTCGAAGCCCGTGGTCGTGATCTTCGTGGGCGCCGATCATGATGCGCTGCAAAACCGCTATGGGGACCGCGTGACGATCACCCGTACGCTCACGGAGGCAGCACAGAAGGCTGTGGCGTTATGTAAGAGCCAGGATGAACCAGGGACGATCCCGGCTCCCCTGGGACCAGAGAGCATGGGAACGATCACAATCGCGCCCCCGCCAGTGGTGATCCCGCCAGTGGAAATTGATGGCACGAGGGCCGTGAGCCTGGAAGCGAGTGGCGCGACAGCCAACGATTCACCATCCAATACCCAGACACCTGCCGGTACCGGCGACAGGGTACCCGCAAGGGATACCCGTACATATCAGGAGCGAACGTTGGGGCAGGGGAGGATTGTGGCGCTCTTTTCGGGGGGGACGTTGTGCGACGAGGCCATGCACATCTGGGCGGAGCGCGTTGGGCCGGTGTATTCCAATATCCCGCTGGAACCCGCGTGGCGGCTGAGCGAGGGGCAGCAGACGTCAGGGCATAGCGCCATCGATTTCGGCGCCGACGAATACACACGCGGGCGCCCGCATCCCATGATCGATCCGAGTTTGCGCCTGAAGCGCTTCCAGGAAGAGGCCAGCGATCCAGGTGTAGCGGTGATCTTGCTGGATATCGTGCTGGGCTACTGCTCGCATCCTGATCCCGCCGGGGTCTACGCGCCGGCTATCGCCAGCGCGCTTGAGCAGGCCGCGAGCGCTAATCGCCTGCTGGCGTGTGTGATCTCGCTGTGTGGGACCGAGGATGATCCGCAACGGCTCTCCGCGCAGCTTGCCAGATTCCGGGAAGCGGGTGCCGAGGTGTTTACCAGCAACGCGGAGGCGGCCGTGCGCTGCGCCGAGCTGGTAGCTTGACGACAGAATCTATTCGTTCTTCGTAGCGGCGTGATTTATCACGCGTGGGCAGACCCGACGACATGGCTGCCCCACGCGTGATAAATCACGCCGCTACGAAGAACCTCCCCATAGAAAGGACACACAGATGACAGGCGATATACTCCATACACCAACGGCCGTGATCCACATTGGCGCGGACCTCTTCGCCGACGCGATCGACGCGCAGGGCATTGCCGTCACGCGCGTGGCGTGGCGACCCCCGGCAGGCGATCAGCACGCCTTGATGGCGTTGCTGGCAGACCCGGAGGTAGACAGAGCCAACGAAGTCGCGGTCGAGCGCATGCTGGCGGCGCATCCAGTGATCGTGGACGTACAGCCAGCGCACGAGGTGATCCCGGCCCTGCGCGAACGGCGCCTGCTGCACGCGGGTCCACCGATAGCCTGGGAGCGTATGTGTGGTCCCATGCGCGGAGCGGTCATCGGAGCCTGCATCTACGAAGGCTGGGCCGGGAACGAGGACGAAGCCACGCGCCTGGCCGCAGCGGGCGCCATCGCCTTCGAGCCATGCCACCACTACAACGCCGTAGGCCCCATGGCCGGCATCACCTCGCCCTCCATGCCCGTCTTTGTGGTCGAGGATCGGACGCATGGCCATCGCACCTACGCGACGCTGAACGAGGGCCTGGGCAAGGTCCTGCGCTACGGGGCCTACGCGCCCGAAGTTTTGGAGCGCCTGCGCTGGATGCAGCAGGTGTTGGGACCAGCTCTGGGCCGCGCTATCAGAAGTCTGGGCGGTGTCGATGCGCGCGCTACCATGGCGCAGGCGCTCCAGATGGGAGATGAGTGCCACAATCGCAACAAGGCCGCCACCTCGCTCTTCGTGCGTCAGGTAGCGCCCGCGCTCGTCGAGACCGGGAACTCGATAGCGGAGACCGTGGCCGTGCTGCAATTTATCGCGGGGAACGATCACTTCCACCTTAACCCCTCGATGGCGGCGGCGAAAGCTATGACGCTGGCCGGGGCGAACGTGCCGCACAGCAGCGTGGTTGTCACCATGGCGCGCAACGGCGTCGACTTCGGCATCCGCGTTAGCGGGCTGGGCGAGCGCTGGTTCGTCGGACCGGCGCAGGAGGTCCAGGGCCTCTACTTCGCGGGCTATGGGCCGCAAGATGGCAACCCCGACATCGGTGACAGCGCGATCACGGAGACCAGCGGCGTCGGCGCCTTCGCCATGGCCGGCGCGCCCGCGATCGTGCAATTCATCGGAGGTACGTCAGCCGATGCCCTGCGCTATACGCGCCAGATGTACGAGCTGACGGTCACCAGCAATCCCCTGTTCGGGCTGCCGGCGCTCGATTTCCAGGGCGTACCCACGGGCATCGATATCCGCCGTGTCTGTCGCCTGAACATGCCGCCCGTGATCAACACCGGCATCGCGCACCGCCTCCCCGGCATCGGCCAGATCGGCGCGGGGGTCGTCCACCCGCCTATGGAATGCTTCGAGGAGGCTCTCAAGGCCCTGGCAGACGAACGCGTGATACAATAAGTCTATGAGCGAAAAAGACATTATAAACAATACCCCGGCGCCGCGCACGCGCCTGAGCCTCGCCGAAGACCTGCGGCAGCTTGGCGTGGAGTCGGGTATGACGCTGATCACGCACTCGTCGCTCAGCGCGCTCGGCTGGGTCTGTGGGGGAGCGGTGACGGTAGTCCAGGCGCTGATGGATGTCGTCACGCCCGCCGGCACCATCGTCATGCCCACGCAGAGCGGCGGGTACTCCGACCCGGCGCAATGGGCGCATCCCCCGATCCCGCAGGACTGGTGGCAGACGGTGCGCGATATGTTGCCCATCTACGATCCCCGCATCACGCCTACCTCCGGCATGGGCCAGGTTGTCGAGGTGTTTCGCATCTGGCCTGGCG
>JALYTT010000233.1:8141-10553 GCA_030854145.1 Chloroflexota bacterium
GCGCTGCGCAGCGCGCACCCGCAGGTATCGTTCGCCGCCTGGGGGCAGCACGCGGAACAGATCATTGCCAACCATACCCTGACAAATGGCCTCGGTGAAAGCTCTCCGCTGGCGCGCATCTACGATCTGGATGGCCAGATACTCTTGCTGGGCGTTGGCTATGACCGCAACACCTCGTTTCACCTGGCGGAGTATCGCGCGCCAGGTGCCACAGCGGAGACATTGGGCACGCCCTACTTTGAAAATGGTCAGCGCGTCTGGAAGACGTACCAGGATATCGTGATCGACTCCGACATCTTCCCCCAGATCGGCTCCGCCTTCGAGCAGACAGGCCAGGTTACCACCGGCAGAGTTGGCTCAGCGGAGACGCGCTTCTTCAGCCAACGCGCCGGCGTTGACTTCGCGCAGCAGTGGTTGACCGCGAAGCGGAGCAGCGAGAGCACGGGCGCACATACATGATGCTCGCGCAGCTTCCTGCGTCCGCCTGCCTGTTCCATACGTGTTATAGTGTAAGAGCAGGAAGACTGCTATGCAACGAATAGAGAGGAGCAACCATGCCAGAATTGCAAAACGGCAAACCCGAAGTCAAGGTAGGCGTATCGGTCCTGGTATACAACGGGGACCGCATATTGCTGGAGAAGCGCCAGAACACCCACGGTGCCGGAACCTGGGGACCGCCCAGCGGCCACATCGATTTTGGAGAGGACCCCAAGCACGCGGCCGCACGTGAGGTGCTGGAAGAGATGGGCGTGACCATTGATGACATCGAGTTCAGGACCATCACCAACGATATCTTTGAAGCCGAGAACAAGCACTACATCACGGTCTGGATGGATAGCAAGTATATCTCCGGCGATCTAAAAGTCAGTGCCCCTGACGAAGAATCGCAGGTTGGCTGGTTCTCATGGAATGCTCTGCCGGAGCCACTCTTCCTGCCAGTGACCCACCTGCTTGAGGGCAAAACGCTCTCTCCACAGGTCGGCGGCACCTGGCGCGAAGTCGAGCAGGAACCAGGCTAGACCACCTTTGTCGCGTAGGGATGCGGGCGCAGATCGTGTTACCTTCCAGGAATCGCGATATTGGAACAGGGCGATCCCTTGCGGTCGCCCCTACACGTCCGGTCAGGCGAACAGCATCAATGTTGGCGTGCTGGGCGTCCTGTTCCATCCCATATATTGTTCCATTCGAAGACGGAAATGTAGGGGCGATCCCTTGCGGGCGCCCTGTAACCCTACGCGCGTGGCAGCCCAATCACGCGCGACGTGTCATCTATTTTGTATCAACGAATGCGCTTCGGCTGCCTTTGCCCGCCGACAAGGCCTCAACCCCGGTTCCTATGCGGGCGGAGGCCGACCCTAAAGTTCTTCGCGATACTGCCGAATACAACTCTATAGGACGCATCCCTCGCGTCCCTATGTACCTCAACTCGTAGGCCATCCCCCCTAGACGACTGTCCCCCATTCAGCCTGTCATACACAGGCACACCACAGAGGAGGCTCCATGAGCGAACTCAGAAATTTCCCCTTCAAAAACCAGTTGAACTCGCCCACCCTCGATGGGCATCCCGACGAGAATCGTGGACTCAACTGCGTCCCCAGCTCTATCGCGGCAGGTCTGCAATACCTGACAGGCAAGCCGTTCGAGCCTGACGAACTCAAAGACACGGTGTACGGCCAGAGCTACCGGGGCGGCACTAGCGCCCTGGCCTTCGTCAGCTACGTGGCGACGCACGGCATCAGGCTCTTCCCCATCAACGGCAGCGGGGCGTACCTGGTGCAGATGGCGCACCAGCACCTGGCTCTGGGCCACCCGGTGATCATCACCGAACCCGATCCCTATGGCCATCCTGGCAATGGGCTGCTGCATGTCGTCGTCTTCTACAAAGACCTGCCCGGCGCTCTGGTAGCTATGGACCCGTTCGGCGCCACTTCTAAGCAGGCCCCCGACGCGCTGTGGGCCGCGCGTATCGACGCCGCCGTCAGGCAGATCTGGATTATGGAGAAGCAGGCAACCACCAGCGCGAATGTACCTCAGGGCTGGCACGATGATGGCACAACCCTGACCGCGCCAAACGGCAACAAAGTCGTCAAAGGCTTCAGGCAGTACGTCCTGGCCCACGCCTGGCACCCCGAGAACCTGCCGCTTGAGAACGAGCACGCCGTCCATCCCCTGGAGACCGCCCACCCGGCCCTGGGTTCCGGCAATCAGCAGGTATTCAGGCAAACCGTCTTAGAATGGACGCCGCAACGCAATGTGTTCGAGATGTGGACCGGCCTGGAGCTGCTGGCCTTGCGCGCAAAGATCAGCGAGTTGCAGTCGCCGCCAAAACCCGCCGCCTGATCAGGGCACAGGCCCTCAGGGCCTGCTTATCCGGCCCGTAGCGCGTGGCTTGCCTCGCCGTCCTGTCACTAC
>JALYTT010000680.1 GCA_030854145.1 Chloroflexota bacterium
GTGGAGATGCAATACGCGCTTGCACAGCATGTCATACGAGCAGCGCATGTGATCCCGGTTCTTTTGCGCCCGATACTATGGTCAGGATTGCCGCTTGAACAGTATAGCCCACTGCCTGCGAATGGCAAGCCTGTCAGCGTCTGGGACAACCTGGATAGTGCCCTGGTAGAGGTGGCGAAAGGCATCTACCAGGTGGTCAAGGAAATCGCGAGTCGTTTGCCTGGCGCTCGTAGGCCGGTGAAGGCTCCCCAGTTTCCCCTGTATATGCTCCCCTATAGACGCAATCCATTTTTTACGGACCGGGAAGACATTCTTGCAGCACTGTACCGCTCCTTCACTTCCGAGCAGACTCCCCAGACACGCATCCAGGCGCTGTATGGCCTGGGAGGGATAGGCAAGACGTTGCTGGCCATAGAATATGTGTATCGCCATCAACATGAGTACCAGGCCGTCTTGTGGCTCAATGCCGCCTCTCGCGAACTGCTCAGTTCAAACATTGTCTCTCTGACCGATCAACTTGGCGTCCCTCTGCCAGACGACGCGGATGAGCAGCAACGCTTTGCCGCGATACACCAATGGTTGCAACACCACGACCGCTGGCTACTGGTGCTCGATAACCTTGACGATTTTCCCATGTTGGACCCGCTCATTCCCCTCTACAGCAGTGGCCATGTGCTCTTGATTACCCATTCCCAGGCCACCGGACCGTTTGCCTCTGCCATCTCCGTCGCTCAGATGACCATCGAAGAGGGCGCATTATTGTTGCTGCGACGTGCCAAACTCATTCCAGAACAGGGATCGCGCGCTGCCGCTTCAGAGGCGGACTTCCTTCAAGCCATGGCTATCGCGCAAGAAGTCGAGGGCTATCCCCTGGCCCTTGACCAGGCGGGGGCCTATATCGAGGAGACTCAACGCTCGCTTGCTGCCTATCTCAAGCTCTATCGCCAGCGGCAGGCAGCGCTGTTAGGCAGACGCGGGTGGCTCGCGCACGATCATCCAGATCCAGTCACGACCACGCTTGCGTTGACATTGAAAAAGATTGCCCAGATCGATCCCCAGGCTCTGGAACTGCTGCGTCTCTTCGCGTTTCTGCATCCCGAGGCGCTCCCCAATGAGATGATCGTGCATGGCGCCTCTGCGCTCACCGGTGCTCTGCACGCGCTTGCCAGCGACCCTCTCGTCTTAGATGATGCGATTGCTACCCTCCGCAGGTTCTCGCTTGTCCAGCACCATGCGGATAGCACCACGTTAAACATGCAGCGCATCGTGCAGATCGTCATCAAGAAGGAACTGACGATCAGGCAACAGCAGCAGTTGGCGAGCCAGGCAGTGCGCCTGGTCAATGCCATCTTTCCAGATGTGCTTTTCGCGAACTGGGAAGCGTGTGAGAGGTATGTGCCTCAGGCCCAGCACTGTGCCGTCCTGATACGCGACTACCAGCTTACCCTGAAAGAAGGGGGCCTGCTCCTGGAGCGTCTGGGCGCCTATTATTCTCGACGCGGGTGCTATGCCGGGGCCGAAACCTACCTCACCCAGGCCTTGCATCTGCAAGAACGCCAGCGCCGTGCCAATCCTTTGGAGATTGCCCAGACCCTTAACTCTTTGGGACTCCTTTACCAGCGCCAGGCCCGCTCTCAAGAGGCCGAAGCCCTTCACCAACGCGCGCTGGGGCTGCGAGAGGGTGTGCTGGGGCCGGACGATCCCAAAACGGCAGAGAGTCTGCACAACCTCGCGCTGCTGTATGGAGACCTGGGGGAGTATCAACGAGCCGAATCCGTCTACCTGCGTGTGCTTTCCCTGGAGGAACGCACGAAAGGCGCCGACCACCCCGATGTAGCCAGCACCTTGAACAATCTCGGGCTGATGTACTATCAGCAGGGCCGCTATCCTCAGGCCGAAGCCATGTACCAGCGCGCGCTCGCCATCTATGAGCAAGCCCTGTCTCCTGAGCACCCTGATCTGATCTATCCTCTGGATGGCCTGGGCGCGCTTGCCGAGAAGCAGGGCGACTACCAGCGAGCCGGGGATTTCTATCAGCGGGCGCTCGCCATCTGTGAGCAAACATTGGGAGACGAGCACCCGGAGACGGCCCACAGCATCAATAAACTGGCGGATATCGCTGAGTCACGCGGCAACTACCAGCAGGCTGAAACGCTCTACCTGCGAGCATTGGCCATCGGTGAGCAAGTGCTGGGGCCGGAACATCCTGATGTGGCCCTCTTTCTTAATAACCTGGCCTTCCTGGCGTATGAACAGGAGCAGTACCAGCAGGCCGAGCCGCTGTACGAGCGTGCCCTGAGCATTTACGAGCAGGCGCTGGGACCAGAGCATCCTGATGTCGCCAGCGTGCTCACTAACCTGGGACAACTCTACCGAAAGACCGGAAACGAGGAACGGGCAGAAGCGCTCTTGCGACGGGCGCTTACCATCCGCGAACGGAGACTGGGTACGACCCATCCCGATACCGTCCAGAGCCGGAGCAACCTGGCAGACTTGCTGACCGATCCGGGCGATCACTAGACCGTATAAATCCTGTTCTTTGGCCGCTTCACCCGCTGTGATCCTTTGTCGCCTTCTCTCCGGGTTTTCTCAGGCCCAGGCTTCTCGGGCTTCGGCTTGCCAGGTTTTGGTCGCTTTTCCTCTTTTTTCTGCTCTTCCCCAACAATGGGCCTGTCCGGCGTCTCCCGCCTTCTCTTGCCAACCACTCTCGCCCAAAGGCTTCTGCTTATATCTATATATTCAAATATATGTACCAGGGGGGGGGTATTGTGCATTACTTCTGCAGCGATATGTGAGGTTGCAATATGATCAACACCGCTTGCTTGTATGCTAGTCCAGGGCGTTGCCTGCCTGGCATCTCCAGATACCGTGTGCAGAGGATGAAACACGGTGCGTTTCCTGGTAGAGAAGAGAGGGAGTGTGAAGAGAAGTTTGTCAATATATGTGTTGATGGCGAACATGGGGCTACGCCTCATCATGGCTGTTCTCATTGATCCTCTCGCCTCTTATTTCCTGGAAGTACCCTTTACAGACATAAAATGGGATATAC
>JALYTT010000234.1 GCA_030854145.1 Chloroflexota bacterium
GTTCCGGCCGAGCAGGGACCGGTTGTGCTCAAAACACCGCCACTCTCTTTAACCAATTTTCCGGCTCGATGAAAAGATCGAGCCAAAACACTTGACAACGCAGACGGTATCTACGCGGATCGGGGCGTTTCACTCGTTCAATGAAGTTTGACAGGGCAGTAGGGCTCGTCTCAGACAATAAAAAGCCTGGCAGCTTTCTGGATAAGCAAGAGTGCTTCGCTGGCAGCACTTTTGCTTACATAGATAGATCACATGTTGGCAAGCGAGAGTTATTTCTTCGCATACGTTAAACCCACTCACATCGTACTCACCGGATCAATATCGATGCGCCAGCCTGGTGGCGTCTCCAGCACGCGCAGCAGGGGGTGCAGGTCGGGGCCGCGGGCGATCATTTGCCAGCGGAACTCGTCGCGGATGCGCTCCATGACGGCGGGGGCGGGTCCCACGATGTCGGTGTTCTCCAGGCCCAGGCGTTCGATGCACTGGTCCAGGCGCTCGCGCAGCAGTAGGGACTCGTTCTGGGCGCGGCGGCGGTTCTCGTGGCTGTAGGTGAACTTGACGAACTGGCGGAAGGGCGGGTAACCGTAGCGCTTGCGCACGGCGATCTCGGCGGCGTAGAACTCGAAGTAGTCGTGGCGCGAGGCGGCGTCGATGCAGAAGTGCTGCGGGTTGAAGGTCTGGATGATCACCTGCCCGGCCACCTTGCCACGACCGGCGCGGCCGGCTACCTGCGTCAGCAGCGTGAAGGCGCGCTCAGAAGCGGCGAAGTCGGGGAGCATCAGCGCGATATCCGCCGCCACCACGCCCACCAGCGTGACGCCGGGGATGTCCAGCCCCTTGGCGATCATCTGCGTGCCGACCAGGATGTCGGCCTCGTGGCTGCTGAAACGGTCCAGCAACTGCTCGTGCGCGCGCCGCGTGCGCGCCGTGTCGCGGTCCCAGCGCAGCAGGCGGGCCGTGGGGAAGTCGTGCTCAATCGTGCTGACCACACGCTCGGTGCCGAGGCCGAAGTAGCGCATGCTGGAGCCGCCGCACTGCGGACAATTGCGCAGCACCTTGTTCTGCTGGCTACAGTAGTGGCAGAGCAGGATGCGCTCGGTGGCGTGATAGGTCAGGGGCACATCGCAGTGCTCGCACATCGCCACGTAGCCGCAGTCGCGACATAGCACGCAACTGGCGGCGCCGCGTCGGTTGAGGTAGAGGATCGCCTGCTGGCCCAGACCCAGCACGCGCTCGATCTCGGCGTGCAGGCGACGGCTGATGATGCTGGTGTTGCCAGCGTGCAGCTCGCTGCGCAGGTCTATGACCTCGACGGGGGGCAGCGTGGCGTCGATGCGGTTGGGCAGTTCGACCATGCGATAGATCTTCTGCTCGGCGCGATAGAAGGTCTCCACCGCCGGCGTGGCGCTGCCCAGCACCACCGGGATGCGCAGGAGCTGTCCCATGACCAGGGCCACCTCGCGCGCGTGATAGGTAGGCTTGCGTTCGTCCTGCTTGTAGGCCGGCTCGTGCTCTTCGTCCAGAATGATCATGCCGAGGTTGGGCAGCGGCGCGAAGAGGGCCGAGCGCGAGCCGACCACCACGTCTACTTTGCCCGACCTGATGCGCCGCCACTCGTCGTAGCGCTCGCCAGGGCTGAGCGCGCTGTGGATGATGGCCACGCGTCCGGGGAAGCGGCCCGCGAAGCGCTGTACGGCCTGCGTGGTGATGGCGATCTCCGGCACCAGCACGATGCCGCGCTTGCCCTGCGCTATGATCGGCTCCAGCGCCTGCAAGTAGACCTCGGTCTTGCCGCTACCGGTGACGCCATGCAGCAGCAGCGGTTTGGCGACGGCCTGCATGTCGAGGATCTGCTGCACGGCCTTCTGCTGGTCGCGGGTCAGGGGCAGCGGCTCGCTGATGGGGATGGCGCGCTCCTGCATGGGATCGCGCTGCACCTCGACGCCCTCTTCGATGGCGATGATGCCTTCGCGCACCAGCGTCTGCAACTGCGCGGGCGTCAGCGCGCTGGCCTTGCAGAGCTTGTTGGGCGTCCAGTATTTGGTCGCCCCTGAGCGGTGCGTGCTGTGCTCCAAGAGTTCAACGGCGGCAAGCTGGCGCTGCGCCTGGAGGCCTGCGAGGTCCTGCGGGGTGAGCGCCAGGGCGCTGGCGGCGAAGACACCCGAAGTGGTGCTGGCCGCGGCTAGCTTCTTTTTCGACTTGCGGCGCACGTTATCGGGCGCCAGGGCGATAGTGGCGGGATCGGGCAGGCTCTGCTGCAAGCGCGCCTCCGTTTGCGCGCGCCAGGCCTTGAGTGCTTCCCCCTCAATCAGCAGGCGCACCACGCGCTGGCGACGGGGGCGGGTGCGCGGAGCGCTTAACTGCGGCTCGCGCGCGATCAGATTGCTGGCGGCGGCCTCTTTTAACAGCTTTTTGGCGCGCGTCGGCCCCAGCATCTCCTTGAGCTGCTCAATGTCCAGTTCCCTATCCTCAAGCAACCAACCAATGACGGCCTGGAGCTGTGGCGAGGCAATCTGCGGCTCCGTCTCAGCATCAGCGGGCAGACGTGAGCCGTGTGTGGAGTTACGGGCGCCCACCAGGGATGCACTCGCTTGCTTGGCATCGACCAGCGTCAGCACGATGCGCGAACTCTGCATCAGACCGGGGGGCAGCATCATCATAGCCACCTGGGCCAGGGGCGTGACATAATAGTCAGCCATCCACTCGGCCAGTGCGCGTTGGTGCGGCCACAACGCCGGTTCTGGATCGAGGATCGAGTGCAGTGGACGCAGTTCGACATCATCCTCCTGCAACGAGAGTTCTAGCGCATCGCTCTCGTCAGCCTGGATGTCCCAGATGATGCCCTCGACAACGCGTTCTCCGTAGGGAACGGCCACCAGTTGGCCGGCGCGCACCTGATGCTCCAGGGATGCTGGCACCAGGTAGGCCAGCAGCGGTTGCCCCTCGTTCCAACTGGCGGCGGAAGTTAGCACATTGGCAAGCACTAGCGCCTCCCAAATTCACGTTCTAAGGCCGACGCGCTGAAGCTCACCATCGTCGGTCGTCCATGACAACAACTGTACGGCGCACTTGTCAGCGCCAACTGCTCGATCAACTCGCGCATCTCGCTGACTGTCAGGAAATAGTTGGCCTTGATGGCCGCCTTGCAGGCCACGTTGGCCAGCGCGTGCTCCTCCCAGGTCTGACTGTAGCCCGCGCGCTCCGGCCCGGTCATCTCCACCAGCAATTCGCGCAGCGAGCGCACGTTCAACTGCTTCATAAGCACGTTCGGCACGGCTTTCACCTGCAATGCAGCATCCTCAAGTATCTCCAGGCCGAAGCCGATCTGCTCCAGTCCCGCCATATGCTCCTCGATGGCCTCCAACTCGACCGGCGCCAGTTCGATCTGCATAGGCGTCAGCAGCAACTGCGAGATAGGCGCGCGCGCCTTCAGCGCCGTCACCATGCGCTCCAGCAGTACCCGCTCGTGCGCCGCGTGCTGGTCGATCAGGTACATGCCCCCCGGCCCCTCGGTGACCACATAGCTCTGCAAAAGCTGCCCGATGACGCGCAATTCGGGGAAATCATGGGCGGCCACTGGCTGGGAAGTATCAGCGGATTGGGCCGGCAGAGCACCCGCAAGGGGAGCCCCGACATCCTGGGACACGTCTTGCATTTCGGCAGGCATGGATTCTATACCGGTATGGATGGGCGCCCCTTGTGTGCGCTCTGCTACATCTCGCTCTTCAGTGGGCACGGATTCCATGTCAATATGTACGAGCGTCCCTTGCGGGCGCCCTGTCTGCTGGCCATCAGTGCGCAGGGGGCGGATATGGCTCTGCCACAGGCGCGATTGCAGGGGCGGCCGGGTGCCGGTCTCCTCCTCGGTGACCGTCATCCAGGGGTTGGACTGGGGGAAGGCAGGCAACTGACCATCCTCGGCAGGCGATAGCTCTGTAGGCGGCGAGGGCGCGGCATCGAGATCATCGAACGGGATGTCATCCACATCATCGTTGCTAGCAGACGCAGCGGCAGGGGTGGGAGTGCCAGTGTTCGCGCTGGTCGGTGCGGGCGCACCGGAGCGCCAGGTTGGGATATCGGCCTCTTCCAGCACGGCGCGACGTACGGCGCGCATGACGGCCGCATAGACGCGCCGCTCCTTGAGGAAGCGAATCTCGGTCTTGGCGGGGTGAACGTTGACATCGATCAGCGTGGGGTCGAGCTGGATGTTGACGACGGCGATGGGGTGGCGGCCGCCAAGCAGGAGCGTGCGATAGGCCTCCTCCACGGCGGTGCTGAGCATGCGGCTGAGCACCCAGCGCCGGTTGACGAAGAACGAGAGGTGCTGGCGCGTGCTCTTGTAGCAGGTGGGCCGACTGACATAGCCGCTGACTACCGGCCGCTCCTCGTCGTCGGATGGTGGACTGCTGATCGGCACCATCTGTTCCGCAACCTGCAAGCCATAGATCTCGATCAAGACGCTGAGGAGCTGCCTATCGCCGGGCGTGTTGAAGATCTGCCGCCCCTCGCTGGAGACGCTGAAACGTATCTCAGGATAGGCCAGCGCGTACTGCTCAAGCAGGTGCAGGCAGTGGCTGACCTCGGTGTTGCGACTCTTCAAGAACTTCAGACGCGCGGGTACAGAGCTGAAGAGGTTGCGCACGGTCATGATGCTGCCTTCGGGCGAGGCCACCGTGCTGACATGCGAGATCTCGCCGTTGGCGGCGCTCACCTGCGCGCTCTGCTCGCTGCCGCGCGGGCGACTGATCAGCACAACATCAGCCACCGCCGCGATACTCGCCAGGGCCTCGCCGCGAAAACCGAGGGAGCGGATATGCTCCAGGTCATCGATGTGCGCGACCTTGCTGGTGGCGTGACGCGACAGCGCCAGAGGCAACTCGTCGGCCGGAATGCCGCTACCGTTGTCGGTGACGCGAATAAGTTGCAGGCCGCCGTTCATCAGGTCAACGCGCAACTGCGTCGCGCCCGCGTCGATACTGTTCTCAAGCAGTTCCTTGACAACGGAGGCGGGCCGCTCAACAACCTCCCCGGCGGCGATCTTGGCCGCGACATCGGGTGCGAGTTGACGTATAGGCATATTGGCTAACCTCTCCAGATAATGTGATACCCTGTGCCATTCTTTTTGTCTGCGATAAGAACGGTTGTTCAGGAGAGATTATACCATAAAGGCGGGGATATTTCGTGTAGGGGCGCCGCTGGCCTGCGCCCTACTCGCAAAGGCGGGGATATTTCGTGTAGGGGCGCCGCTGGCCTGCGCCCTACTCGCAAAGGCGTGGGGAATGGGGTAGGGGCGCGGTTGACAAGCCCGCGTAGGCAAACCGCGCCCCTACCCCCATTCCCCACGCCTTTTGCGCTAGTTGGCGGGGGTCGATCCAAGAACCCTGTCCAGGGTTTCTCGTTTGATGCGATAGGCCTGGCGAGTATTGACATGCGGCAAAACGATAGCCTCAAGTACACCCTGCTTCACCCAACGTCTGACCGTAGTATCATCTACACGCAAAATCTCCGCCACTTCCGAAACTGTTAACAGTTCGCCCATGATAGTGTCTCCTTGTCCATAAAGTCGAAACCCACATATTCATATAACATAGATACCTCTTACGAAAAAAAGAGGTAAAAAAATCTCTGCCCAGCAGAGAATAGTCTGATTGTATAACAAGATCAAGCGCATGTAAAGCCTCAAGTTCTTCACGCGTTCTAAAATAGTGAGGGGAACAAATGTTTAGGCTGGATAATGTTTGCCAAAAGTCCTGGTTGGTCTCCTGGGCAATAGTTGTCTAAGTATACCTCGACGTGTTATGCTTTTTATAGTATCTATGCTCTTAAAGGAGGTCATACATGGCGTCAAATCAAAATACTATCCAGGCTCATGGTCAAAAACCTCTCTGCCCGGTCTGCCACCGGGCCGATCAAGTAAAGGATGCACAGGGAGCCTATGAAGCGGGCATTGAGCGCCTGGCCCCGCCAAAAATGCCGGGGAAAGCCGTCTCAATGACCGGTTTTATGGGGATCGGGATTATCGTTGTTGGTATAGGCGTCTTCTTTATTATCATGCTAAACGCGGCCGGCGATTCTATTCCACGACCTCTCCAGATCGTGCAGGTGGTGATTACATTGCTCGCGATTGTGGCGGCTCTGGTCCTCTCGTTCATGGCGTTTCAACGTCTCGGACGAAGCGATGCCGATTCTACACGTCGCCTACCCGCCTGGGATCGTGCGATGGAGAACTGGCAGCGCCTGTATTTCTGTGGGCGCGACAACGTCGTGTTCGATCCCCAGCAGGGGAAGGTGGTTTCGGATCAGGCTCTGCGCTCCCTCATGGAGATGGAGACTCCCCAATCAGCAGAAGCAGTCTCCGCAACCATTCCCTAGCATTCGTAAAGTTCTTTTGAGGGCGATCCCTCGCGGTCGCCCTGCATTGCCCCCCATCTGCACACGGTGGAGACTAGCGAGCGGTTATCCTATACTCGACTTTTGTCCAGCTATGGCCGCCATCGTTGGTCTTGAGCAGGACATTGGTGCCGGGGTTATCAGGATGCATCAGGTCGGTAGTGCCGATGGCCCAGCCGGCTGTTGAGGACACGAAGCTGAAACTCAGGAAGCCCTTGAAGCTGGTAGTGGAAGTGGGTGTAATCCTCAGCCAGTGCTGCCCGCTGTCGCTGGTGAATTGGATGATCTTGCCCTCATAGTTACTGGTCCAGCCGTGCTGGCTATCTATAAACGTGCTGGCCTGAGGGACAGGCGTCAGTGGTGTGCCGACATTCCAGGTCGCGCCGCCATCGTGCGTGACATAGACGGCAAAACCATCGTGGGCGCCAGTGAAAGGCATGAACCCGATTACCGTCAGTATGCCATCGTTCGCATTGAAGAATTGCGGCACAGAGAGCGAGAGTTGACCGTCTCCAACGTGCTGGGGCAGTGGCAACGTTTGCGAGCGCCAGGTGCGGCCGCCGTCGTGTGTGACGTAGAACCAGGCGCGATTGTTCGCGTATGTTGTGCCGCTGATATACCCTGTGGAGGTATCAGGGAAGCCGACGCCCGATTTCAGGCCGCCGAACGGAAGCTGGTTGGTTGATGAGGGACCCGTTGGTAGCGCAGTTGAGAGCAGGCTCCAGGTCGCGCCCCCATCGCTGGTGCGCAGGATAGCCGCTTCCATCGAGCCTGCCGCCGCCCCCATCCCAACCATGATCCACCCATGCTGGGCATCAAGGAAGGTAATCTGAGAGCCTGTGACGTTGTACTGATTACCAAAGTCAACGGTTGTACTCTGCCACGTCTGCCCGGCGTCGGTTGTGCGGAACACCTGGAGTTGTGACTGGGTGCCGCCCACGGGGATCGCGCTCCACGCGTGGGTGGCGTCAAGGAACTCGGTTGAGAACTGGAACAGC
Source organism: Chloroflexota bacterium (assembly GCA_030854145.1). Next base: position 7,389 of record JALYTT010000234.1, read on the forward strand.
GATTGTTTGGGGTACTTTGGCGTCACATCTGTCCAGGTGGCCGCCCCATCAACTGTATGCAGGATGCTCTTCTGAAGGGTCTCGGCCCAGCCGCTGTGCGCGTCGATCATCTGGATGCTCGTGATGTCCTGGTGCGGTCCCAACTTTGGAGTGGGTGTGGGCAATGGCCTGGTCGCTGTCGCTGTCGCTGGCTGCGAAGTAGCCGTCGCCGGTGCGCCTGTTGTACCGCTGTCTGGCTGGCCGCAACTGGTTAAGATGAGTAGCACGCTGACCACAAGCGGCACCATAAACGCTATGCGCATAGTAGATTTTGATTGCGCGATTGTAAACATATTGTTTGCTTGTCTCCTCTCCTCGCCACAAGCGAGGTCCATCACCAGTAGGAACGTGGAAGCTATGCATATTTAGTGTAGGAATATCTATCAATAAAAGGTGCCTCTATTAAGAATAATGCAAGAGAAAGATAATATGTCCCGGTGGTTCTGTAGGGCGTGGCAAGCCACATAGGCGTGAACTTAAGACATAAACGAGCGTGAATCGGGCGAATCCGTAGGGCGTGGCTCGCTTCCTGACATCATGTCTTAAGTTCACGCCTATTGCTCTGTCAAGCTTCACTTGAGGGGTAAGGCGGTCCTCTTCCGCGTAGGGATCCGGCTTGCCGCATCCGTGTCAGGCATCCCTTGGGGTGCCGGTGGGGCCTCCTGCCAGGCCCAAGGGCCTGCTCCACGGATGCGGCAAGCCGGATCCCTACGCGGGACGGGAAATCACCCCTCAAGCACTATGAGGCAAGCCACGCCCTACGGAACGGTGAGGCTGTGGCGCGGATATTAATACGCTGATTTCGGCACAATGAAGCCTGGAAACTTCGCGTGGATCTGGATCCAGGTGTGACCGCCATCGACGGTCTTATACAGCACGGAGAACTGCGTATGTGCCCTGGCATCAGATGAGACGTTGAATATCCAACCAACCGTGGGTGTGACAAAATCAGGAGGTATCGGTGAACGGCGATCCAGATCATTACGAGAGCTATATTTTGTCCAGTGTTGCCCACCATCGCTAGTCGCATACAGCCTTATTACGCCGTTTTCCAGCGATGCAAACCACCAGTGCTGCATATCTACGGCGGCAGGAGGTGTTATAACGGGAAACGTATCAAAGTCATTCTTCGCGGAAGCAGATGAAGCAGCTAGATGCACAAAAGGTGTAATGCTCCATGTTGCCCCTCCATTATGGGTTACATAGATAGCGATGCCGAGCGGAGACGTAAACTCAGCAGTGAACATGCCCTCGTGGGCATTGAAAAACTGCGGCGCCCAGACCTGAATGGGTGCATGATGCACAGTTTGTGGCAATGGCAGGGCAGCCTGACCCAAGGTGAGTTCTTGCCATGTGAAACCGCCATCGCGCGTCTCGTAGAGCATAGCGGGACTGGTAGACAGGTTCCCTCTGCCACTGATCCAGCCGGTTGAGCCATTCACGAAACTCATCGCAGTGGTAGCGATGTTGTTGAATAGCGCGGCCTGGGCGGAATGCCTATTCAATACCTTGACCCATGTCTTGCCACCATCGGTTGTCCGAAACAGGTCTGGCAGGCTAATTGATCCCCCAGTGACCATCTCTGTTGCTAGCAGCCAACCGTCATGTGCATTAATAAAGGTTAGTTCACCGATTTCATTATCGTTTATCTGGGGAGTCGTCTTCTGCCATGTCTTGCCACCATCGGTTGTATGGAAGATAAGCCAGGTCGGCGCTGGATCGGGGTTCCCTGATTGTGTATGATAGATAGTCATGACTGTCCACATGGTTGTGGCATTAAGAAAGACGCTTGCACTTCCTTCTCCCCCGGAAGCCCTCAGGTTCACGAGATCAAGTGGCGTCGTGTCCTGCCAGTGAATGCCGCCATCGGTTGTGCGCAGCACCTGACCTCCTTCGGCCAATGCCCAGCCAGTTGTTTCGTCGATCATATGCAGAAGGATAATGCTTGCCGGGTCGCGTTGAATGGGATGCATTTTGCCTGGTCCGCTGGTGCTGGTCCGGTGTGCCTGGCTGAGCACCAGGATGAGCGAGCCGACCAGCAGCGCGGCAATCACGATGGCCGCGATCATGCTAACGCGTTGTTGCAGCGCCGTCCCCCGCGCTACTCTGGGGGTAGTGTTGGCGGTCTGGAGATTTGTCATATCAAGCCTTCCCTGCTGTTGGGTACTCACCTGTAAGGGTATTTGCCTGTCATGGTTCCCGCTGGTCTCAGCAAGGAGACGCTCTCGGATACGCGCCAGAGAGCGGGCATCCGCGCCGCGCCGCTGGTAGAGGTGGTAGAGATCCTGCATGAGAGGCTGATCCTGCTCCTGTGCCTCTTTGGGCGTGTATTCATCGTGGCTTGGCATAACTCTGGCCTCCTTCCTGCTGAGTGTCGTAGATGGAACGCAGAAACGCGATGGTGCGCGAGAGCAATTTGCGGACAGCCGCTTCGCGCTTGTCCAGCAGCACCGCGATTTCGGCGAAGCTGAGGCCGGAGCCGAAGCGCAGGTGCAGCACCTGCTGCTGCTCTGTCGAGAGGCTGGCGATGGTCGCACGCAACTGTCGTAGGGCTTCGTTGCGGAGCGCGCTCTGTTCGGGGTCCTGGCGCTCATCGTCGTAGAGTGTCTCCTCGACCAGCTCCAGAGCAATGGCCGGGGGATGGCGCGCGGCATGGCGGTAGCTATCGACCAGTTTGTTATGCGCCACGCGTCGCAGCCACGCCAGGCGCTCTTTGTCATGTAAGAGCGGCAGGTTAGCGCGCTCCATGGCCGCTATGAAGACTTCCAGCGTCAGGTCCTCGGCGTCTTCCCGCGAAGACGTATACAGGTACACGTATGCAAAGATGGCCGGGCCATAACGGTCATAAAGCGCGGCGCCTGGGTCGACATCAGGATCAGGACAGGGGCCAGCATCCAGGCGAGTGTGTGCCTCCGGACAAGGACCACCCTCGTCTCTATGCTTCAGCCCCTCGCCTGGTTTGGGTATATGCATGCATGTTACTCCTTTGCGCGGCGTGTATTGCTGCTTCACACACTGTATCGTCGTGGGAGGGATTTTGTGACAGGAAAGGGTGCGGTGCTATACCCGCCGTCCCCGTAGCGCGTGGCTTGCC
>JALYTT010000681.1 GCA_030854145.1 Chloroflexota bacterium
AGCTTGTAAACCGCGCCCCTACCCTATTTGCCTCTTTTGTTCGATTGCGCCTGATCCTTCCCTCAACTTTTCCATGAGACCGCAAGAGGCTCCTCTTGCGAAAGCCTTCCCCTTACATAAATCGCGGGTCCCTCCCCCTGGATTTCGCTCTTCCCACCTATCTACTGATATGCTATACTAGCTTGCGCATAGGACTGAACTCTATTCACCCGGTATATTCCATAGTAAACAATAAAGAAGGCACGATGGCATTTGAAGGACCGCCCGATGGTGATATTCGCGCGACGCTAGCGCTCAGCCCGGATGAGGCCGCGACCGGTACCATCCGCACAATTACTCTGCCTGGGGGCCGCCAGATCCAGGTGCCGATCCCGGCAGGCATTCGCAGCGGACAGGAGCTACGCGTGGAAGGTCAGGGCGTGCCATCCGCTTACACGCAACGGCCAGGGGACCTGATCCTCTCGATTGCAGTCGCCTTACCCGGAGAGGTTGTAAGCCAATCACAGTCGTATCCCCAAATGGGTACGGATATGCCGACATATATGGCACCAGCGCCCGCCATTGGGTCGCCTCCGGCTGGCGCCTTCTACCCACCTTACCAGCCTGGCGGCCCTATAAACGGGAACCCAAGCGATCTGTCTTCTCAGGCGCCAATGTATGCCCAACCAGGACCCCCGGCCTATACGCACTATCCTCAAGCACCGGCGCAACCGGGCTATGGGCAACCTCCGCAAGCAGTGTCACAACAACAACGCGCCCGGCCAAAGAACATGTTTATCCTGTTAACCATACTGGCCCTGGTGATTATCACCGGTAGCACGTTGCTGGTGTACGCGGCCGTCATCAGGCCAGGACAGCTCAACGCGCAGGCCACCAGCACGGCCCAGACGCAGGTACAGCAGACAGCACAGGTCAACGCCGCTAATACAGCGCAGGCCAGCGCTACCAGGCAGGCGATAGCCAACGCCACTACCACGGCGCAAAGCGTGTCGAATGCGGACGCCACCGGGACCGTTACCGCGCTGCAAAGCCTCTATACGACCGCCACAAGTGGGACACCGGCGCTCAATGACCCCCTGAGCGGGCCAGATAGCAACAACTGGCAGCTTGGCAATTCAGGTTCAGGCGGCGACTGCACGTTCACAAGCGGGACTTTTCACGTTATCCAGACGAAAGCTCCCTATTTTTTCTATTGCACCGCCCAGGCCAAAACTTTTAACAACTTCGCCTTCCAGGTGCAAATGACGATCACACGCGGGGATACTGGCGGAGTTATTTTTCGCGCCGACGGTACGAACGTCAAACTCTATTATCTGAGCATTGGTCAAGATGGCATCTACCATCTCTACCTCTATGCCGATAGGACCAGCACGCATGCCCGGACGCTGCTTACCGGCGCCATCACAGTGATTCATACAGGCCTCAATCAGGTAAACCTGGTCACGGTGATTGCCCGTGGCAGCAGCCTCTACTTTTACATAAATAAGGAATACGTGAACAGTATCAGCGATAGCACATATGCATCCGGCCAGATTGGTTTCGTCGCGGAAGCTCATACGCAATCGACAGAGGTTGTATTTAGCCAGGCACAGGTATGGACGCTTTAGAGGAGTACGAAGGACACAGACATGCCAGAGGGCGCAAGTTTTGCCTGCGCCTCTGCACGAGAATGGGGAATATTTCAAATTTATACATTACACCTATGATCAGGAGGTCTCATTATGCGCTGCAATTCATGCCAGGCGCCGTTACCGCCTGGAACCGCGACCTGTCCGACCTGTGGAGCATCTACCCCTTACAATGCGGCTCCATCTGAAGCGCCTCCATCTGAAGCGCCTGCTCCGCCCTCCACACCTGGGCCAGAGCCGCTCTATAACGCCGGAACAGAGCCAACGTCCGGTTCTCAGTATGATACTTTCATGGAAGCAGGCCCGTTTCCTGCCAGCTCGCAACAGCCCGTGCCCCCGTGGGAGTTTCCCTATTATGGCGCGGGCGCCAACCAGCCACCACCCACGACGCCTCAGCAATTTTATTATGGCGCGGGCGCCAACCAGCCACCGCCAGCGGCCTATCCTGGCCAGCAAACGCCCTATCCTGGGCAGTACCAGGCGCCACTTATGCAGCCCCGACCGCCGGCGCGGGCGCGCCGTGGCTTCAGCGCCACAACAGTCCTGCTCGTGGGCCTGGCTCTCCTCATACTGCTCAGCGGGCTGGGGCTTGTCTTCTACGCGGCCATCTACCATCCCGCTCAGTTAAAGGTCCAGGCGACCGCTACCATCTCGGCGCTGTTTACCGCCAATGCCAGGAGCACTGCCATAGCGAACACCCAGGCCACCGGCACCGCACAGGCGTATACGAAAGCCACGGCAACCGCGCAGGCCCAGGCTACAGTGGATGCACAGGCCACCACAACCGCGCTCGACGCTATCTACACCCGCGCAACCAGCGGCAGACCCGTGCTCGATGATCCACTGGCCGGTCAGGATGGCAATAACTGGGATCAGGGCCAGGCTTCAGGAGGCGGAGGGTGCTTCTTTGCGGGTGGTGCCCTGCACGTCAGCATCCAGTCAAGCAATTTCTACCTCCCCTGTATGGCGAACGCCACAAACTTCAGCAACTTCGCCTTTCAAATACAGGCGAAAATACTCACCGGCAGTCACGCAGGACTCATTTTTCGCGGCAACAATAACACCAACAAATTCTATCTCGTTGATATAGGTCGCGACGGCTCATGCACGCTTTTCTTTACAAAGAACAGCGGGCGCAGTATGGCACTGGCTGACACACCGACTACCGTTGTCAAGACCGGCCTGAACCAGGTAAACCTGATCACAGTTATCGCGCGTGGCAGCACTATTTCGATATATATCAATAAACAGTTTGTCTTCACCATCTCCGATAGCACATATATATCGGGGCAGATCGGCGTCTTCGCCGCCGCCGATAACCAGCCTACCGAGGCCAGCTTTACGCACGCGCAGGTATGGGCCTTATAGGGGCTATTCCTCTCGGTCCGCGTAGGGGCGATGGC
>JALYTT010000235.1 GCA_030854145.1 Chloroflexota bacterium
TGCTTCAACAGGCGACTTTTCAGTGCTTCGTTCGTTTCCATTTGAGAGTATCCTTTCTTTGCTCTTTTTTGCTTGAGCTTAGGATACTCTCTTTTTGGTTGCTTGCCTACAGCTTTTTCCTACACCCATGGGGAGCGCAGAGGTTGACAGATGGCGGGACTTGTTGTATTATAAGGAAGCCGACGCGGGGTGGAGCAGTGGTTAGCTCGTTGGGCTCATAACCCAAAGGCCGGAGGTTCGAATCCTTCCCCCGCTACTATCTCTTTGCTGGCCGGTGGACCCATCGGTTGGCAGGCAGGTACACGACGCGGGATAGAGCAGTGGTTAGCTCGTCGGGCTCATAACCCGGAGGTCGCAGGTTCGAATCCTGTTCCCGCTACTTCGCCTCTCTATAAAGATGCCTCGTATCGCTTCCAGAGCGATACGAGGCATCTTTATATAGAGGCGAAACGGCCCTACTACAGCAACCCCTACATGTGGCTTCTCTGAGCGCGTAAATGCCCTCGCTACGGCTAAAAGAAGATCAACAAAAAAACCAACCCCCCAAAGCTACACAACAAAAATATGCAGAAAATAATCTGCAAGACTAATTTTGCTACGGGTATCTTTTTGCCAATACAGGCATTTCCCCGCGGATTATAGGGATCGTATAGCACATCCGCTTCTGAACCAATCGGGAGCCAGCCTCTCCTCTCCGTCCAGGAGGAATGTTCAATTCGACAATGTATGCGTGGGTCAAGATCTGCCTCAAATTCAATGACAGAAACAAAGCGTGGTATATCCCCATGTCTCCCAACCATCTGTGTCTCATTGCCTATGGCTCTTCCCCTGGTGGTAACTCCTCGCTTTCTTAACAAAATAAGCTGATAAGTAAAGCCCAGATACAATAGAGGAAACAGCAGCAGAGCTACATTAAGAGGGAAACCAAAGCAGGAGAGGGCAGCAGCAAGACCGAATGAGGTCCCTCTAAATGGTGAAAAGATGTGCTGTATGCTGGTGAGCAACCCGACTAGCAGTACATCAAACACGATTCCTACCAGACAGAATTGAGCTTCTGCTAGAGGGGTGCCTTTCCTGATCCCGCAGTGCTTACAGAATCGCTCACCTCTTTCAAAGAGTTCTTTGCAACGAGGACAACGAGCAACTCCCATTAACATACGACTTCTCCTTGACTTTCTGGAATAGAAGCCGGCCTGTTTTCTAGAACAAAATAGTACCTCATCTAATTTAAACGCAGGAGCCTCGTATTTGTCAAAGCATATGAAGAATGACTCTACATGGCTTTCTAGCATCGTTCTTCATAACCGTCAAATTCCACTGTTAGACAGGCATTGAACCAGGGCGAGGTCACAATCACGATGGAGGAGTCTTGCGACTCTCCCATTGCTCATACGACTTCACTACAAATGGCAAGCCACTGCGCTTATAGGCACACTTCACAAAATAGCCATTCACCCCTAGACCGCGACCAGGAGATCCAAGTGGCTCAGTGCCAAGCACCTCAACCACCTCTGCGCCGTCTTCCTTAATGTATTCCGCCAGCCGCTTCGTTTCCTGCTCGTTCATCTTCCACACCTTCATCGAATCACACGGAATCGCCATCTGAATGCCAGTATTCAAGAGGTACCATTACAGACACTCTACTGTCAAGCAGAAGACAGGTGTATGCTGAAATTATGAAGGTGAGACTGCGTATTAAAGAGGTAGCTGAAGCAAAAGGCATGTCGATGACGAGGCTACATACAAAATCTGAGGTTGCATACAACACGATTCGCCGCCTCTTTCGCGACCCGTATGTCGAGGTAACAACCACCACGCTTGCACGCTTAGCTGAGGCCTTAGAGGTCAAAGTAGAGGACCTCATTGAGACAGTCGAAGAGCACTGACTCATCAGCTATCATCTTCTGGATGAGCGCTATCCACTTATGCGGATGGCATCGGCTTCGGAAATGATTCTCTGGAAACTTCGGCGCTACCATCAATACGCTCTAGAGTCACGTAATGGCATGCAGGATGATGCCACCTGGAATGATGTGTTGGGCATGCTGAAAGTGCAAGCCATAGATCTTGATCGCACGCTCCTGGATCGCTGGGTTGAGGCATTTGGTCTTGCAGATATCTTTACCCAGGCGCTTACTGATGCAGGGTATCTTCCAGATACTTCTGAGAGGCAGGCCCAGAGTACGGCTGTGGTGCAACTCTAATTCGCACGTCTCTCCACTCTTCTCTTCCTGATTACCGTTTTCGCCTTTGCCTCAGAGAATGAGGTTGCTGGACGGCGAGTTGCGCCGGGCAGTTGTCGAGAACTGTATTTTCAGCAATTTTAAGGAGAGAAGTATGAGAGAATTTCAAGTGGATGGCAGAACGATCAATGCCTATCTGGCCGAGCCTGCGCAGGGCAGCGGACCAGGGGTGCTGGTTCTGCATGCCTGGTGGGGGCTGACGGAGCCGTTTCGGCAGGCCTGCGACCGGCTCGCGGAAGCCGGCTTCGTGGCACTGGCTCCCGACCTCTACCACGGCAAGACGACTGCGTCAGTCGAGGAAGCGGGAGCGTTGAGCGCGGCGCTGGATCAGGATGTGGAGCGGTGGCGCGGCGACATTGCGGCGGCGGTACAGGTCCTGCGCCAGCACGCTACGACCAATCGGGCGACCAGTCACGGCACGCTTGCCCTGGTTGGCTTCTCGCTGGGAGGCGCCTATGCGCTCGATATGTCAGTCACCCTGGCCGAGGAGATCGCCGCAGTTGTGACCTTCTATGACTCCTACCCCGGACTGGACTATCAGCGCGCGAAGGCGGCCTACCTCTGCCACTTCGCGGAGGATGACCCGTTCAGGCCGGCGGAGGCGGCAACATCGATGAAGCAGGAGCTACAGGCTGCGGGGAGGCCGGTCTCCGTCTATACGTATCCAGGGACCAAACATTGGTTCGTCGAGGAGAATCGCCCGGAGTATGACGCCCAGGCGGCTCGCCTTGCCTGGGAGCGGACCCTTGCGTTCTTGCACGAGCGGCTTGATTAAGCGGCCTCGTTGTGGCAGAGCGCAGCGCCCATACCTGGTCCAATCTCTGGAAGCAGTATCTGGGCCAGGGTTCATCCTTGATTTTCTTGTGAGCCAGGCGCCTTTGTAATCGCAGGCAGGAGCACATCCAGTGTATAGGTATCGTCGTGACGCATGCCATTGATAAAGAAGGTGGGGGTGCCTCGTACTCCACTGTGCGTCCCGCCTGTTATGTCTTCTTGAACGCGCTGCCCATAGCTATGCTGGGCCATAGCCTGCTTGAACGTATCCATTGTCAGGTCCAGGTCAGCCGCGTAGCGCTCCAGGTCAGCATTTGTAAGGGCTAGCTGATACTCAAAGAGCAGGCCATCCATCTCCCAGAACTTCCCTTGAGCGGCCGCGGCTTCGGCCGCCTCGGCTGCATGGCGAGCATGAGGATGCACGTCGGAGCGGGGAAAGTGGCGATAGACAAAACGCAGTCTACCCCCTAACTGCCGCTGAAGCTCTTGCACGACAGGGTAGGCGTCAGCACAGTAGGGACATTCATAATCAGCGTATTCGACCAGCGTGACCGCTGCGGTTGCTGGACCCTGGACATGATCATCTTGATGGACTGGTACAGTAAGATCAGCCATTGCTTTTCCCCTCAATTCTTCTGTGGTACAGTGATAGGGCAGTCGCTCTCTAGCACGCATCTCTCGTAGATGATATCAGCATACGCCCTCCTTTTTCCTGTTGTCAATGTAACAAGGAGCAGAGAAGCGATCTTTGCATTCTGCCAGCATAACAACGGCTCTGCTCGTTTCGTTGTTGCTTGGTTTGCTTATTCAACAGCGAAACGAGCAGAGCCGTTGTGTTTCACCCCTTTTTTCTGGCTCCTTGTTCCCCATGGGGAGCCAGAAAGATCAGAGATGACGCATAGTCCGCGCTCTCACCGCTTACCAGGCGGAGGGGGGCGGAGGCGGAACGACAGGCGGCCGATCATTGCAGGTGATCGTGTTCGGCAGTTCCCACGGTGCGAGCCAGGGACCAGTGGTCCCGCCCCCGGTGTTGCCGCCGAGGTCGGTCACTGTGAACTCCGAGCCTGCCGGCGTGAAGTGGAAGGAGCCGCAGTTGTTGATGCCGACGGCACCGATGTTGCGCGCGACGACGTTTTGGAACGTCGCGTTTCCGGCAGCACGCGCACTCAGCACCGATGTGCCCGTTCCATCGACGTGGATGTTCTGGAAATGCACGTTCGAGATGGAGTAGAGATCCTTCACTGGGAAGTCGGAAACGATCAGGATCGCGTTGTACGTATTCTGCAGGAAGTTGTCACCGGTCACCTCGATGTCCGCCGTGAGAGAGCCTTCGAGCGCATAGAGCCAGATCGCTCCAAGGCCGATCTTCCAATTAAGCTCGAACGAGCCGGCCCGCACTGTCGTGTTGTTCGTGAAGCGGAGGTAGCCGGCGAACGGGGTCGAGCCGAAGCGCGATCCCGCGTGGAGGCCGCTGCCCTCGCGCACGGGGTCGGCGACGATGTTGTTCGACACGGTGTTGTCGTGGCCACCGTAGATGGCGATTCCGTTTGCGAGCACCGGATTCTGCACTGTGTTGTGGTCGAACACGTTGTTGGCGTCCTCGATTGCGGGTTGCCCGCTGACCGCCTGCGACCACATCGCGAGTCCGTCATCACCCGTATTGCGGATGAGCGAATTGACGACTTTCGAGTGTGTCACTCCCTGGTGGAAGTTGATGCCGTCCGCGATCTGGTCCGCGATGACCGTGTTCTTGACCTCCACATTGCTCATCGGCCCGTCGAGCCAGATGCCGACTTTCGTGTGCTGGATGTAGAGGCCATCGATCGTCGAGTCGCTCAGCGCCCCGCCGATACCGTTCACCTGATCGGTGTCGATTCGTTCTCGAACGTCGCCCTCGATTGCGAAGTTCGACAGGTGTACGTGATGACTCCCGCCGTCGGCCGCGTACTTGCCGTAGAAGCCGACGCCCGTGTGTATGGAGCCGTCGGGCGCCGGCGAGGGGAGCGTGACCTGATGGCCTTTGACGATTGACCACCAGCTCCCGGCGCCCTCGATAGTGACATCATCGACGATGATGTGCCTGTTCACCTGGAACGTGCCAGCCGGGATATAGACCGTCTTCTCTGAGGCTTTCGCCGCCTGAATCGCGAGATCGAACGCATCCGCAGAGTCGCGCATGCCGCTCGGGTCGGCGCCGAAGTGGGTCACGGAGACGGAGTGCTCCGGCTGCGGCGCGGGACTGTCGATCTCCTGAAAGTCGGCGAGGTCGATGACCGTCCAGGCCGCGTTCGAGTTGGCAGGCACGGTCAGGCGGACAACGTCTCCCGCCTGGTAGGTGTCGTGGAGATGCAGGCGCTGCTCGTTGTAGAAGTGCATCGGCCTGAACGGTTTCGTGATGACCGGCGGCGGTGTCGTAGAAGCCGGAACGCACGAGCACTCGGTGATCCACCAGTCCGGGTGGAGCAAGCCTGCGTTCGGGTCGTTCGTGAACGGATATTGGTTGTAGAGCCATGAGTACTTCGAGGTCAGCGTGATCGTTTGCGGATGCGTGTTCTCACGGATGTTGAGGTCACGGTCGTGTCGGTCCACGCTCACGGTCAACGGGGCGTCGATGCCGCCGCCGGTCGTGGCGTCGGGGATTGAGTAGCGGATAGTCATCGCGTTCGCTCGCTGCGTGAGCGTGAACGCGACGTACTGGCCTGGCGTGAGCTGCACGGCTTGCCGGCCTGACGCCTCGCTCGACAGCGTGTACGCCGACGTGTCGAACGGGAGGATCGTCCCATTCGTCGTGGCATTCTCGGACTCCTGCTCGACGATACCGAGCCTGGCGCCGCGTCCTGCGACGAGCGACGGGTCGATCGCGGCGACGGTCACGCGCGGGGAAGCTGTGGCTCTGGCAGCCGTGCCGGGAAAAGATACCACCAGACCAACGGCGCTCACCAGCATAAGCAAGGCAACAAGCCCCGCCAGTCTCTTTTTGCGCCTCGTGCGCATACTGTTTTGCATAAAATACTTTCCTTTCTGCTTATTCCATTAAAGACCTGGAAGTATATCCTGCCGGGTATTCATCCTCCTTGCATACAAAAATGTGGGCTCTGCAAAGCCCAAAGCCGCTTTTCTAAAAAAGAGCATGTGGTCCTTACGTCATGTTGTGAGTATGTCAGGTAATATCTCGCAGCATGAACATGCTCGAAAAATGGACCATGGAAGCCATACATCTAGAAGGACAGGGAGAAAAACGCGCCGTGCTATGGGTGAGTTCGCATATACAATGCTGTGGCTTAAAGCGTTCCCTGGCTTCTGGCACGCCGCAAGGGCATCAGCTTCATCGCTTCAAAAGACCTCCTCACAGAAAGCTTCTTCGTCAAACGCCGACAAAAGCATAAAAGGAGCCAGAGAAAAATAAAGGGTAACGTTTACCTTTTCTTTCCTATAGAGAAAAGTAGCATAAAAAAACACCATTGTCAAGAGGGTGATTTTACTCTTTTTGCTTGCTAAGATTGAATAGTCAGGCCAGGATACGTGCCATTTTAGATCACTTTGCAGCCCATGTGGCAAAGCGAATTGAGTTAACGTTTACCTAAAAAGCCTGGAATCTATAATCTCCCCTCCAGAAAACACATGTGCTTCCTGGTAGTACTCTGTCAAACTTCAAGCAACAGGGATCAGGGCGCTTCCCCGTCCGCCTGGGGATTCGGTTTGCCGCATCCGTGTGGCAGGTCCTCTTTCGCGTAGGGATCCGACTTGCCGCATCCGCGTGGCAGGCCTCTCCCGCCCTCGCAAGCGAGGCCGGCACACGGATGCGGCAGGCCGGATCCCTACGCGGATGGAGGCGGCTTCCCCGTGCAATGACGCTTGACAGAGCAGTAGGATGAAAAGTTCTGGTTCCGAGGAAGAGAGAAGTTCTTTTTTCCTGTTGTCAATGTGACAAAGATCCGCACCGTACGTTTACGAAAGTAGAAAGCCACGAAAAACGCCAGACCAGCATAAACCTTGAGCGAGGAGTAGACGCATGGATGCTGTCAAACGTATTAGCCCACGGGCGGAACAACTGCTAAGCGAATATAGCCTGGGGAGCGTGCGCACAGAATACAAAGGGCATTGGCTGAGGCGAGGTCAGGTAGCAATCATATTTTTCCCTATGGGACTGCTCCTTCTCTTCATGTTTGTAGGGGGTGTACCAAACGTGCTCTCCCCAGCGTTTACCGCCGGCAGTAATTGGCCCTGGCTTGAGCTATTGCTTGGACTTGTGCAATTGGTATTTCGCTTAACCTTTTTGATCTTGGGAAGCTGCTCTACCCTGTTGGGCATAGCATTCATGATACTTTTTGCGGTAATGCTCTGGAAAGGTGAGCAGAGCGTCTACCTTGGTGACCAGGGTTTCATTTCTGCCCGGCGCCAGGTAGAGACCGCTGTGCGTTGGGAAGCCGTGCAGGAGATCCGCCAGCGGGTGTTCTTTGCTAAAAGCAAAACAAAAGGTGTTTACCAGGTAACTTCGATCAGTACCTATACGATTATTCCTGCCGAAGGGGAAAAATGCTACATTTCCGCTGAGCCTGGCCCGGAAATTGAGCAAGCAGCCACTGTCTGCCTGCTCCCTCGCGCGCTTGAGAACTACCAGGCCGGGAAAACGCTCTCCTTTGGTTGGCTGGCGCTGGATAACCAGGGGCTTCATCTTACTCCTGAACTGGCTTCTAGCAGGAAGCTGACGATTCTGAAGAAACTACCAGCAGTGGCGCGTGCCTTGCCGAAACTTCAGGGCCTGTGCGTCGCATCCGGCGAGCGCTTCTTGCCCTGGGAGAATCTGGCATGCTATTGGATTGATGAGGCTGGCAACGCGTTGGTGCTGAGCAAGAAAGGCGAACGCCAGCACTGGGCCATTGTGCCACTCGAACAGGTCGCCAACCCCGCGCTCTGCCTGACGCTCATTGATACTATTTTATATAGTGACACACGGGAAAGCGCGTAGTTCTCAGGAGAAAACCAGAGTATGGATAGTCACACAGGTGTGTCGCAGGCCTCTCTGCTCCAGGAAGAATACCAGCTCGGTCCGCTGGTAGAGACATACCAGACGCAGGTCACGCGTTCGGGAAACCTGGTTTTCTGGAGCACATTGTTTCCCCTTATGCTGGTAATGGTATTACTTATTGGATTGCTTGTAGGGGTGATTTTTCCTCTTATAAGTGAACGATACTCTTCACTCTCCTGGCTCTTCCTTGTCATGATATTTGTCTTCCTGGCGCTGTTCATGCTTGCTATGTATGGTCTCTTTTTCTGGGAGTTCAGGACGGACCGTGTACGGGCGACACCTATGCGGCGCAAAATCGTGGTGTCGCTCTATGCTGGCGGCTTCATCTATCTCGAAGGCCATGAGCAACAGGTCGTCACCTGGGAGCAGATTCGCTTTATAGAGCGGATCGTGTTAAAACCCTGGGAGACGTTCGTCCGCCATTATAAATTGAAACTTGAGGATCAGACGGAGCTTGCTTTACCATTGGTGATCGCGCATGTAGAGGAGCTGGGCGCGGCCATTGAGCGCGAAGTCAACAAACGCCTGCTGCCTGAGATCCTGGCCAGGTACACGGCGCATAAACCCATCGTCTTCACCGGCCTCTGTCTCAACCAGGATGGCATCAGCAACAGCGCTGAAACTCTCCCCTGGTACGCAGTGGAGCGGGTGACCCTTGGTGTGGAGGCGCTGACCATCAAGGAGCGCGGGGTGGCCAAAGAGTGGCTGACTGCCCCTATCATGCAATTTCGCAATGCCTGTGTTCTGGAGGCGCTACTGGAGCATATCAAGGAAGAGAAGGGTTTCGCCGTATAAACCAATATGGTAGCTGCCATAGCTCCTTGTTTTCATACATACATTACTATGTTACAATGCATACCGGCAATTATTCGATCATCTCTTCTTTATAGAAGTATGTTCTGCCTCTACACCGAAGCTCTCTATCCAGTATGTCTGGAGACGTTGAAGCAATGCGGCAGAAAGGGCAATTGACGATGCTGGATGTAGACTACGAAGAGGGCCTTACTCAACTACGCAAACTTGTAGAGCGCCAGAAGCCGGAACTGGTCTCCGAGTTCCATGTGTTTGAACAACGTTTAAGAGAAACACTGGCAAATCAACGTCTTTATGGGCAAAGCTCAAATAATACTGCTGAACTAAACCGGGTTCTCTATGAGCTTATACAGTTCACAAACGACCATTTTTCTCTCCAGTTCATCGATCTATGCCGGTCAAATCATACGCTGGATGCTATGCCATCCAGGGTAGATGGACACGCGTCCGTCGTTGATCTGTATGCGGAGCCATGGCAAAGTGGAGGCGAAGTTTCTATTCGGGAGAGCAGGTATATGCTCCATGAACCCGTCGAGACGGTGTGGGCGCCTGATCGCAGCGCTCTCCAGCAGCGGGCAAAGGCGCTGGAGATAGCCACAGATCGCCCGGTCCTGCTCAGTCAGGTTCAGCTCCGGCGCGCTACGGCACATGCCGAGGCGTGGAAAACTGCGCTGGAAAAAGAAAGGCGGCTGCTGGCTCTCCTGGAGCAGCGGTCATCTGCTGGTTTTCCGCGCCTTCTCGCTTTTGAGCAGACGACTCATATTATGACGCTTGTCCAGAGCGTCGTGCCGGGTCGTTCATGGTGGCAGCTCTTTCGCTTATCCGATGCGCCTTTAGACATGCAACAGACACGATCTTTGCTGCGCAGTGCTATGGCGCTCTGCGGGCTGCTAAGCATACTCCATGCTCAACATGTGGCGCATCGTGCCCTTACTCCCGATAAGATCTTCCTGATTGATCGCCGGCAAACGCTGCTGCAAGATGTTGGCCTGGCGACCTGGAAATTTGCACCAGGCGAGGGACCGCTGTTGTATCGCGCCCCGGAGCAGGCCATCTCGAACACCAGCCGCACGCTTCCCGGACCGGCTACTGACATCTTTCAACTTGGCATGATCCTCCATCATCTGATTAGCGGGAGAGAGCCAGTACCTCTCCAGCAAGTTCTGCCTTTACAGATTTGGAATAGCAGGCTGCCAACGGCACTGGATGCGGCCTTGCAACGCGCGATAGCCCCCAACATCAAGGAGCGCTGGCAGAGCAGCGCTGAATTTTCCTCTGCGTTACGTAAAGTGCTTTTCTAAGGATAGATGCTTGTGAGTCAGTATCTGCATAGAGCCGATGTGCCTGTGGGCGAGATCCATCTGGTGTTGACGGCCAAAGCAGCCCAGAACATGTACGAGAAAAGAAAGCGCTATCCCTACCTGCCGGAGCCAGGCGTGATGCTTGGCGAGCTGCAAGAGATGAATCGGCTGGGGGGCATACCGGCGATTGTGAACACGAGGCGCGACGGGAAAAATCAACTCCTCCTCTACATTACCATTACCGGTTATTATCTGGCGCTCTATGAATCTTCTCATGGCGATGGGTATACCATTGGATACGTGGATTCGCTCAATCTCTATGAACA
>JALYTT010000010.1 GCA_030854145.1 Chloroflexota bacterium
GACCCCACCCCATTTGTGTGGAAAGGCAAGCGCTACCAGCGGCGCAAACGGGCGCATCTTCGTCGTTTGGGAGGGTCGGGGGCAGCCCTGTTGGCTGCGTAAGCGGTTTGACAGGTGCCCCACTAGGAGCTTGTCGGAGAGAAGCGGAAGCGTGCCTCTCCTCCTTTGCTTAGAGCATATCTGACAACAAACCTATGCTTACAGCATAGAAAGAGAGTTGGAAACATGCTGAAAGCAAAGTATAATCGGAGCGAGGGACAGGAACATTGATACTCCCTCAAAAAAGAAGAGGGCGGCATGTGACAAGGGAAAAGACGATACTCCCTCAAGCATGTTCGGCTCACGAGGGAGAGCTTCATGTCTGGTTTCTTTGCTCATGCACCTCTCTGGCATTTGAAAGGCGATTTCTGGAAATTCTGGAGTGGGCAAACCATTTCTACGCTTGGCAGCTCGGTGACGAGCTTCGCATCGCCCTTGCTCGTTTTCAAACTGACGAACTCCCCTCTCAATCTTGCGCTGACGATGGTTTTTACTGTCCTGCCGTATCTCCTCTTCGGATTAGCGATCGGTGCCTGGGTGGATCGCATCAATCGCAAACGCGTCATGATTGGCACTGATTGTGCTCGTGCATTGATGATTGCCTCGCTTCCTCTCCTTGCTGTTCTGGGCCTGTTGTCGGTCTGGTGGATGTATGCTGTCTCGTTCGTCAATGCAACGCTGACCATTGGTTTCACTGCCGCCAACTTTGCCGCTCTTCCCAGTCTTGTTGAACCGGATGATCTGGTCGCGGCGAATGG
Organism: Chloroflexota bacterium; assembly: GCA_030854145.1. Next base: position 798 of record JALYTT010000010.1, read on the forward strand.
GTCTCTTCAGGCCAGCTTCTCCATGGCCAGCATCATCGGGCCGCTCGTGGCAGGACTCTTGCTCGTGCGTGTTCCCCTGCCCCTGTTCCTCTTGATTGATGCCGCCTCGTTTCTCGTCTCTGCTGCCTCGCTCCTGCTCGTCAAGAGGAGCTTTAACGCGAGCGCAAGCGAGCAGAAAGGAGAGGCAGGAATCGGCAATGCGATCCTTGAAGGACTGCGCTACGTGCTGCGCTCTCCGATAGTGTTCTGGCTCACGCTCCTGCTGCTCCTTTTCAACTTCATCCTGCCAACGGCTGATGTCCAGATCGTGTGGTATGCGAAACACTGGTTGCGGGCGAGCGACGCGCAGATAGGGCTGCTCTATGCGAGCGACGGTATCGGTGTGGTGGTGTTTTCGTTACTGACGAACCGCTTGCGCAAGCGCTGGTCGTTTGGGGTCGTGGCGTTAGGATCGATCATGGTACTCGGGGTGCTTACCGCGCTGATGGCATTCACTCACTGGTATCTATTTGTCCTCGTGATCTGGGCCTTGCGCGGCGGGACAGACGTTCTTTTTCTGATCAGTACCTACAGCATGACCCAGCGTATCGTTCCCAACGCGTTGCTTGGGCGCGTCATCACCTTCCTGAGAGTATTGACCTGGCCAACCGGCGCGCTGGGTGCACTGCTTGGCGGCCTGGCAATTGCGCAAACCGGGAACGTGGGCTTGGTCTACGGCAGTGTTGGTTTGCTGGTCTTTCTGGTCGCGTTCGCTTTTTGGTTTACACCACTTGGTCACGCAGAGCGCTACGTGCCAGAGGCGAAAGCGTCCCAAGGTGATTGATACGCCTTGTAGCCCAGGATAAGGTATGGAAACGCTTGAGATTGAAGGCCAAACAGACCAGACACCATTCACCGGCTACTGCCTGGATACCTCGCAACGAGAACTGGCGGAAGCCCAGCCCCTCTTTGATGATCCCGATCACCGGTTCGACGGGGCATTTGCGTGCCCCGTCGATCGCTTTACGAAAAGCGCGGTCTTGAGCGTGTAGGCCATCTTGAGCTGGGGACTCGCGTCCTCGGGGGGAGGATCGGGTAACGGAGCAAAACGCTGCTGCCAGCTGGGATGGTGGGGATCACGGCCCGTTGCGATGTACGGCTCGATGCCGCGCCGCGCACACGCGTCCAGCGTCGCGGGGCCAAAATAGCCTGCGTCCAGCGCCGCTGCTTCGGGTGTTCCGATTGTTGCTGGGATGGCTGAGAGCGTGGGTTCGGCTTCCTGGCTATCGTTCGGGTGATTGGAAAGCGCACTTCCCACGATGAGCAGACTCCTCTGATCCACGGCAATCTGCGCGTTGTAATCCTGTTCAAAACGAGCGTTGGTCGGGTTTTTCATGATACGCGACTCCGGGTCAGTGAAGGTGTATTGGTCGCTGTCGCGGGGTCCTGGTACGGGCGGGCTTGGTGGGCGTCCACCTGGCCGCCGCCCCGTCGTGCGCTCCCGCTCCGCGCGTTGGGCCAACGTGTCCTCGTAGTCGGCCTGCTCGGCTACCGCACGCTCCTGGGCACGGACTTCAAGCACTGCTTTGGCCTCCGCAAGCCGCACCAGACGGTCCTCCCTCCGGGCGATCTCCTCGCGTACGACCAGCCCATCGGGTACGTCTCGCTGGTCCATCTGTTCGCTGAGGGCAAAAAGTTCCTCAACCTCGGCTCGGAGCTGGGTCTCCAACTCTCGCAGACGCTTGTAGCTGACCGCTTTGTGCTTGGAGGCATCGGCGTGAATCTTCGTTCCATCCAGGCTGATCGTGCCCAGTGTCAGTACGCCTGCCTCCTGTGCGAGCAAGAGCACCTGTATGAAGAGATCTTTCAGCTCAGGCAAAAACGTGCGTCGAAACGTTGCCAGCGTATCGTGGTCGGGATGTAGGTTGCCTGCGATGAAGCGGAATGGTACAGCCTCATATGTGGCGCGCTCAATCTTACGCGAACTGAACACTCCGGTGGCATAGCCATAGAGGAGCAGGCCCAGCAAGACTTCCGGGGCATAGGGTTCTCCACCGCGCGACCCATAGCGGGCATACAGCGCTGAGAGGTCCAGCAGAGTCACGCTGTCCACCACGAAGCGGGACAGGTGATCAGGTGGAAGGCAGTCTCCCAGGCGCACCGTCAGGTTGAGTGCCTGGGCGTAGTCTCCCTTTTTGAATGTTCTACTCATGCTCAAGAGTATACCATCACAGACGGGGAGGGATTGCTTCTCTCCGACAAGCTGCTAGGGCGGCAGAAAAAGCCGGTGGGAGGGTTCACCCCAGGTAACGGATGCCGCCCTTATATAGACAGGCGTTGGGTTTGCAGAATAGCTTCCGATCTTGAAGAGATATGCAGTTTCTCATAGATGTGTGTGAGGTGTTTTTCAATGGTCTTCTCTTTTAGTCCAAGGGCGTATGCGATGCGGTAATTGGATTCGCCGCGGTTCAGTAGAGAGAGCACCTCTATCTCACGGATGGTGAAATGCATAGGGACCTTGGAAACCGAACTATTAAGCAGTTCGCGTGCATGCCGGTCAAGGAAAGTGTTCCCTGTTGCCGCTGCTGTGATCGCCTTTGCCAGATCCTCCTCCGAGGCATCTTCCCCCAATAGGCTCTGGATGCCCTGCTTGATCAAGGTGATGGTTGTTTCAGGGGACAGGCAATGTTGTATTATGACCACCCCCACTGAAACCTGGCTCTCAGAAATCAGATGCATAAAAGTGAGACAATCGGAGACTGAGAGCGAACTACTGAGAACAATCACATGCGCCTGCATTTTCTTTGCGAGCACAAGAGTATTATGGAGGGTACTGAGGCTGATGCAGATTTGCGTCTGAGGGAACCCGGCGACAACCTTGCGCAGCGCACTGAGCATCAGTGTATGAGTATCCACAATAATCACCCGGATCCAGGCAGCGCTTTCGCTCTCTCGCACCTGATAACTCTGCTCTTCCAGCATTTGTATCATGAGGTCTCCCTTTTAGGCCGCTGCCTTTTAGCCAGGTCTATGCTTGCAGGCCCTATTTTGTCCTAACAAGCAATAGTGCATGAAAGCGAATATCAGCAACCGTTCTGGCATCCAGCATGATCTGGAGAAGCAGAAGTAGAAAAGACGGTAGCGTGAATATGGGTTGGGGCCGCCATAGCGCCTGGCGTCACGCTCGCGAAAGATACTGTGACACAGGCCAGTACAATCACCATAAGTAGCAGAACACGGGAGATGGCCAATTTGAGGTACCGATTTTGCAATACGGGGTTTACTGTGTTCCAGAGGTTTGAGAGATAGTCTTTTTTCTGCATTGTTCTGTCTCCTTGGTAAGGACTTCACTGAGCTGATTGCTCTTCTGATAAGAGCATACCTCCCCGGCCTTAACTGGAGCTTCGCATTTGTTTCGCAGCAAATTCTCATCCCAAAGGCAGAACATACTGTCCCCTGCACCTTAGAGTGCAGAGGGCAGCGGGATCATTGGTGTGCAACGATCAAGTCAATGGGCCATACTCTCTGTACTATTCTTCGGCCCGATCAGCGATCTGAATGTAGTTGCCACAGCGACATATAGCATATATGTCGTTGTCAGTACGGCCAGCAACAGGGCAACTTATCTGGCAATTGGAGCAAACGATTACTTGAGGCTGATCATGGCCGGCATACTGGCTAACGACCTCTGATGGTTGTTGCAAAAGATGCATGGATTTTTCCCTTTCATAGGTGAATACGATCTACTGGCGATTAAGAGTAGGTTGTAGCAACTACTCTCCCAAATTTTCCAATGGCTCTGAACTTCTGATAGCGCCTCTCTAAAAGCTCAGTAGTTGATAGTTGCCACAGGTCGTGAAGATGCTCTTGTAAAGCATCTTTGAGATACTTTGCAGCAAGCATATAATCACGGTGTGCGCCTCCCAATGGCTCAGGGATTTGCCCATCTATAATCTGAGTACGTATCAGTTCTCGGGCGCTAATCTGCATGGCATCTGCTGCATGTGGAGCAAAGGACGTATCGCGCCAAAGAATAGAGGCGGCAGCTTCTGGGGCTGCCACTGTATAGACACTATGCTCTAACATAAGCAGGCGGTCAGCAACACTGATACCAAGGGCGCCGCCACTGCCACCTTCGCCGATAACGACGGCGATGATCGGTACAGGGAGACGTGACATAAGATAGAGGTTCGAAGCAATAGCCGCAGATTGGCCGCGCTCCTCATCCTCTAAACTTGGGAAGGCGCCTGGGGTATCGATGAGACACACCAGTGGGAAACCAAATTTCTCAGCCATTTTCATCAAACGATACGCCTTACGATATCCCTCGGGGCGCGGCATGCCAAAATTGCGCAGCTTTTGCTCGGCTCCCCGGCCTTTATCATGGCAGATGAACATAACCGTTTGCCCGCCAAAGGTTGCCAGTCCTACTCGTAGCGCAGGATCATCTCCAAACACGCGATCTCCGTGCAACTCAAGAAAATCATCACACATCAAGCGGATATAATCCATTGAACGGGGGCGGTTTTTATGACGGGCTACCAGCACGGTTTGCCACGAGGTCAGCCCTGCATATATCTCCCTTGTACGATCAGCCAGCGTACCCAGGGCCTTTTGCAGGTGCGTAGGATTTTCCAGGTCTCCGCGCTCTTCTTTCAGAACGCGAATCTCTTCTGCTAATTGTGCCAGCGGTTGCTCAAATTCTAGGTCGTAATCCATGGTTCTCTCCTTGCTCTACTTCCTATGCAGCCTGCTGAAAACCCGCGTTTCTCCGGGTGGGTTGAACGTGATATCGTAGGAGTTGTGCGATCGTATGACGTAGCTTATGCCTATGCACGATGATATCAAGCATACCGTGTTGCAAAAGAAATTCAGCATTCACCGCGCCTGTGGGCAGTTTCGTATGCATAAACTGTTCAATGACGCGTGGACCCGCAAAACAGATGAGTCCTCCCGGCTCCGCGATGATGACATCACCAAGCATCGCGAAACTTGCTGTTACGCCCCCTGTGGTGGGGTCGGTTAAGAGACTGAAGTAAGGGAGTCCGGCTTTTCCCAGTCTCGCAAGCGCAGCAGAGGTCTTGGCCATCTGCATCAGTGAGTAGAGCCCCTCTTGCATGCGTGCTCCCCCGGACGCTGATGCTATCAACACAGGGATATGGCGCTCGATCCCCATTTCAATCGCGCGAGTGATCTTCTCGCCCACTGCTGATCCCATACTTCCGCCGATGAAGCGAAAATCCATGATGGCGAGTGATAGGGGTTTGTTCTCAATACAAGCGTGTCCGATGACGACAGCTTCATTTAAAGCCACGCGCTCGCGTTCTTGCGCCAGTTTTGCACTATACGCCTGGGATTGACTGACAAATTGGAGAGGATCAACGGAAACGATGTCGGCATCCACCTCGACAAAGCTGTCAGGGTCTACCAGGAGCGCAATGCGTTCATAGGCTGTGAGCCGGAAGTGGTAATTACACTCCGGGCAGACTTTGATGTTTCTCTCGTAGGCACGTTTATAGAGGATCTGTTTGCATTTATGACATTTTACCGCAATATCCCCCAACGCGATGATCTGTGACGAAATTTCGATAGAAGTAGATGGTGTCCTCCCGGATAACTGTTCGGCTAATTCTAGCATTCCTTCTCCTTGTCTCTGAAAAACGTTGGTCCCGTGATTGTAGGAGCGACTGCCCCTCTTCTCTCTAGCCGCGGCCAGAGAGATTGAGCTAGACAGATACCGGCACGCGGTGTCGCTCCTGCGCAAAGGCTGCGATCCTGGCTGGCGTATCTAGCGCAACAGCCGTAATCCCAGGGGCAATCAAGCGTGCCAGCCTGGTGAGCACCTGCCCTGGGCCCAATTCCACCAGCGTGCTGCAACCGGCCTGGACGAGCGTTTCTATGCAGGAGACCCAACTCACCGGGCTGGTAATCTGCTCAAGAAGTTCCTGGCGAATATGTGGTCCGCGTGTCAGAGATTTTCCTGACACGTTCGCTACCAGGGGCACCTTTGCATCGCACCAGCTATAGTCTTGCATGGAGTCTCTCAATGCCTGTTGCACTGGTTGCATAAGGGGAGAGTGGAAAGCGCCTTTCACCGGGAGTCGTATGGCCCTGGCGCCTTCCAGTACGCGCACCGCGGCTATCAGTTGTTCTACGCCGGCCACTACTCCAGAAACTACCAGTTGTCCAGGGGCATTCCAGTTTGTGACCAGAACCAGATCACTCTTTGATATCGTGCTACAGAGGCGATCAAGGGCTTCTTTGGGCAGTCCCATAATCGCGGCCATCGCTCCTGGCTGTGTTTTCTGAATCTGTGCCATGAGCCTGCCTCTAAGAGAGACAAGGGAGAGTCCGTCCTCAAAAGAGATGGTCCCAGCAGTTACTGCTGCCGTATATTCTCCCAGGCTATGGCCTGCTACTATGTCGGGGAAGAGGCCATGTTGGTGGGCATACTCTGTGAGAGCCAGCGAATACGCAAAGAGGGCTGGCTGAACTACATGTGTCTGGCTCAAAGACTCCAGAGGTCCTTCCAGGCAGTACTGGATAATGGGTACCCCGGCTGCCTGCTGGCTACGGGTGATGTAGCGCTCAAATAGCTCAGGTCCATCTCGTAAAAGCTCTTTTACCATTCCGACTCTCTGAGAGCCTTGCCCTGGATAGAGGAAGCCAATTTTTTCCATGCCTTCGTTCTCCTTTTACAAACTTCCATTGAACGATCTAACACTTTCACTGTAGCGCTAGCTCTCAAAGAATTATTTGTAATACAAGAGTCATTTTGGGCATAGAACTTACCGATGACTTACCAGTGGCAAGACAATGCGCAGAAGGGGGCAAATCGCATCCTGCACTACTTTGCAGGATGCCTGGAGGACATCGCCGAGGAGAGAAGGTTAGATTTTTACAGATACTGGTCTTTGCGCCTACGTATCCAGGCCAAAGATATCAGCCAGGGCTGTTGCGTAGGGATTATAGGCGTTTTTAACCTGCACAGCGCCTCCCTCGTTAGCATCGTTGCCAAATGTGTTGGCCTGTTCTTCAGCATAGTCTGTTACTGAGAACTCTCCCCCACTGTACCCATGTGTTGAAGTGCTCCTATTAGCCGGTGTACTGTGCATTCCAGATGAAGCTGTCTCTGATGACATTATCTTCTCTCCTCAAAGTATGAGATTTTTGCTTTCCTTCTGAAGATACCCACTCTTCCTTCGTAGCAGTTTCGCACTTTCTTCGCACTTTGTCGGGAGGGGCCTCCTTTTACAGCCCGGATAAGACTCAGGCAATGAGAACCTTCCATGGTTCTGAAGAAAGGTGCTTCAGCCGTAAACCATGTTTTGAGAAAAACGTCTGATTTTTCTCTATACTATGAAAGGTACAATCTCATGGCAGTTCGCGTTTCTGGCTCTAAGCTGCATCCAGAGGCTACCAGACAGAAAATAGTAGACTTGAAGGTCCTTGCCCGTTATCAGCGGGCGACCAATTATCTGGCAGCAGCTCAAATCTATCTGCAGGACAACTTCCTCCTCAAAGAACCGCTCCAGCCAGCGCACATTAAAGCCCGCCTGCTTGGACATTGGGGGACATGTCCTGGCATCAATATGATCTACGCTCATTTGAACAGGTTGATAGTTCATTATGATCTGGATATGTTTCTGGTCACCGGCCCTGGCCATGGAGCCCCTGCTAACCTGGCAAACCTTTATCTTGAAGGTTCGCTCCAGCACTTCTATCCAGATTTAACTCTTGACGAAGCCGGGCTCGCCAGGCTTATTAAGCGCTTCTCCTGGCCAGGCGGTTTTCCCAGCCACCTCTCTCCAGGCGTACCCGGAACTATCCACGAGGGTGGAGAATTAGGCTATGCTCTGGCCACGGCTTTTGGAGCGGTGATGGACAATCCAGATGCCATTGCGGTGTGCATTGTGGGGGATGGCGAAGCCGAAACAGGTCCCACGGCTGCCTCCTGGCATAGCTATAAGTTTCTCAATCCCGTAGAATCAGGGGCGGTTCTGCCGATTATGCACCTGAACGGCTACAAAATTAGCAACCCCACGATCTTTGGGACCATGAGCGAGGCTGAGTTGATGCAGCTATTCAGCGGCTATGGCTATCATGTGCGGATTGTCGACGCGATCGAGGGTGGGGATGCTTCTATGGCGAAGGCGCTGGATGAAGCGTATCAGCTTATCCGCCATATTCAACAGGCCGCGCGTTCTGGTCAGCCTATTTCGCGGCCAGGCTGGCCGATGATCATTTTGCGCTCTCCTAAAGGCTGGACCGGTATTAAGGACTTCAAAGGTCAACCGGTAGAAGGATCCTATCGTTCTCACCAGGTACCAGCCCAGGATTTAAAGAATAATCCTCAGTCTCTGCAAGCCGTTGAAGAATGGCTGCATTCCTATCACCCTGAAGAACTGTTTGATGAGGATGGGCGTCCACACCGCGATCTGTTAACCCTCTGTCCCCAGGGAGATCATTGTATGGGTCGCAACAAACATACCTTTGGCGGCCACATCCATCGTGATCTGGATCTCCCCGATCTCTCTCTCTATGAGGTAAGTAACCGGGATGCATTTTGCAGCAATATTACACCGGTAGCCCACTATCTGAAAGATGTCATTAAACAGAATATGACGAACTTTCGGATCTTCTGCCCTGATGAGCTTGAGTCCAACCTGCTGGGTGTGGTGTTAGAGGTTACTTCACGGAACTATCAGTGGCCTGTCCCTGATTTTAACCATCATATTAGCAAGATAGAAGGACGAGTGCTGGAGGTACTCAGTGAACACATGTGCCAGGCCTGGCTCCAGGGATATCTGCTGACAGGGCGACATGGCCTCTTCCCTTCCTACGAGGCGTTTCTCCCTATTATTAGCTCGATGATGGATCAATACGCCAAGTTCCTCAAGATGTCGGGAGAATTGGCCTGGCGCCCGCCGGTGCCCTCGTTAAATTACTTGCTGACCTCCACTCTCTGGCGGCAGGAGCACAATGGGTTCTCCCATCAGAATCCTGGCTTTATCAATACCATTGTCAATAAAAAAGGGGAGATCGCGCGTGTCTACTTCCCTCCCGATGCCAATTCCTTGTTATACACGCTCGATCATTGTTTACGCGGCCGGGATAGTCGGATCAATCTGATTATTGTCGAGAAACGCCCATTGCCCCAATGGCTGAATCTCACCGATGCGATTGCGCATTGTCGCGCCGGCGCTTCTGTCTGGTCCTGGGCCAGTACAGATGATGGGATTAATCCCGATGTCGTGCTGGTGGGCATTGGAGATAACCCAACCGTAGAGGTAATGGCGGCCGCGCATATATTGCGGACAGATATGCCTGAACTGCGTGTGCGCGTCGTCAACGTTGTCGATTTATTCACTCTCGGTCTGGAAGAAGATCATACTCATGGCCGCGATAATGCGATCTTCGATGCGCTGTTTACCACGCGTGCGCCTGTGATCGTCAACTTCCATGGCTACCCCTCAGTGATTAAACAACTGCTTTTCGGACGCTCCGGAGTCAAGCGTTTCTATATCAATGGCTATCGCGAGGAAGGAACAACGACAACATCTTTTGATATGCAGGTGCGCAATAGGACGGATCGCTACCATCTCGTGATGCAGGCAATTCGACTCGTTGCCAGCATTTCTAGCAACCAGAGGGTCGCCATTCGTATGAGCGAACGGCTTGGCTACTATCAGTCCCTCCTTGATGAGCATAAACGCTTTATTCAGGAGCATGGCGAAGACCCTGAGCACATTACTAACTGGCACTGGGACTAACAGACGCGTGTATGGCCCACGATCCGGCCAGGGGGGTTGGCTTATGAGGCCAGCCCCCCTGTCAGGGCCATTTAAAATTTGCATGTCACACTCCGCTAGCCAATGGCCGCCCGGATGCGCTCGCGCAGTATATAGAACTCTTTGTTTGGATGCAGTCCCAGGTCGTGTTGGAGCGTATGCCAGAAAGCATCCAACCTGTGTTGAGCAAGAGGAATATTCCCTTGTTGTAAATGCACATTGACGATGGCCCGCGTTGCTATCTCACTATAAGGATCAAGCGACAGCGCTTGATACGCATACTCTAATACCTCTTCCAGCTCGTCCCTCTGGGTATAGAGTTGGATCAAACGGATGAGCATCTGCGAGTAAATATGTTCGTAACGGCGACGATAGGGAAGCAGCCAATCTTCAGATCCATCCTCCAGCAAAAAGCCTTGATTACAGTAATTTGTGATTTTGCGATAATAAAATGTGGCTTTCTGATGGTCCTCATGGAGATCATATGCGCGCGCCCGCTCAACGAGTCTCTCTAGATCGCTCACATCTGTCCACCAGCTTTCATCCATCTGAAACCAGTAGAAATTATTTGGCTTACGGCGGATAAAAGTGGACTTCTGCCTGGCGTTCAACGTGGGTTCAAGTGTGTGGCGCAAGTAATGCATGGTAACATGAAAATTTCCTAGCGCCGTCTCAAGCGAAACCTTAGGCCAGAAAAGATCAATAAATTCCTCTGCCGAACCAAGTTTCCCTGGATTGAGCAAGAACCATTTGAGAAGCATACGAGCCTTATTACGGCGTCGCATTAAATTTCCCATTGACTGCTCGCCACAAAAGAGCCGGAACTGGCCAAAGAGATATCCACGATAGACGGCCTGCTGCTCATACTCGCGCGGATGCATATGATCTTTTTCGGCAAGCAGCGAGTTTTTCTCATGCATTCTTATCATATCCATCTCATTGTCTCGTTTCTCTCAAACGGCCCAGATCATCTCATTATAGGGCTAAGTATAGCTGGGAGAGGAAAGAGGGCGCTATCCTCTTTCCTCTCCCATTAGATGGAGGGGTTTCCCGTAGTCCCTCTACTGATCGTTGTTCTCAATGGCAAGTCCCTGGTATCTCAGCATTTCTCGCAAAGCTCTCTTTCTGGACCCGTAGATCTTTCCGCAACGAATATAGTGGCACATCAAGCAGCTTCTTCTTGCCAGACCTGGATGGGCAAAGGAAGATAACCCCTGTGCAGGTCCCAACGTTCGTGTACAATCTCCTCCCATTTCCTGAGTTCCCCTTCCCAATACTCCTCGTGATGCTCGTTTGATCTCCCGGCGACGAGCGGGAAGCTGGGATCGACGAGTTCGATGCAGACCTGGTGTACGTCTTTGCCATCTTTTGCCAATAAACGCTGGCTGCCGGCGCTGTCAATACCTACCTGGTGGTGGAGGCTCGCCAGGTAGTCAAGGTGCTCCAGTGTCAAGATGTGCTGTTCGTACAATTCAATGACTATTTTCTCAAATTCGGCATACGCTTTACGCCTCTTCATTGTCTTGTGTCCCTTTCTTACTGTATCTATCTTACTTGTTCCTAAAGTCACGCTAGAGTCCGGTGCGGACCTTCATAGGGAAAGCTCTGGTTCACTTTGAGATTTCTCCCTATGTCACCTGTCCAAAGTGCTCAATAGAGCAGTTCTCCGATTACGCATCCTAATGAGTTCTTTGGGCGAGTACTGCTTGAGATCTTGCAAATGGTCCTTTAGCGCAACCTGGAGATAGCGGGCTGCGAGAATGGCATTACGATGTGCTCCCCCGACAGGCTCGGATACTAGCCCGTCGATAATCTGCTTTGAGAGCAGTTCGCGAGCACTTATGGGCGTTGCCTCTACCACTTGAGGCGCGGAGATGGTATCGTGCTGGTGGATGGAGGCCGCCTCTGGCGGTAGATATACTACCGTATATACACTATGCTCCAGCATCAACAGGCGATCAACAACGCTGATGGCGAGTACATCGTCACCCCCTCCCTCGCCAATAATCACCGCGATAACCGGAACCGCCAGGCGTGCCATCAGGAGACGGTTTGCAGTGATGGCCTCCAACAATCCGTGCTCATCATCCCCCAGGCCAGGGGAGGAGTTAGGAGTGTCGATGAGGCAAATGACTGGAAACTTAAACTTTCCGGCCATTTGCATCAATCGGTAGGCTTTACGATACTCCTCCGGGTGCGGTATGCCAAAGTCGCGGAACTGCCGGCTCCTGGTTCCATGTCCCTTCTGGTGGCCAAGGAAGATCACTATTTTGTGATTGAATATTGCCGGGCCACCGATAAGTGTCGGCTCCTCTCCCAGGATCTGGTTGCTATGGAGGTCCAAAAAGTCTTCGCACATCAAGTGAATATAGTCCATGGCCTGTGGACGATCCTCGTGTTGGGCTACCTCTAGCGTCTGCCACACATTTAGAGTGGTATAGATTTCCTGCATCTGTGTGCGCAGTTTCTCTACAGCCTCTTGTAGCTGTACAGGATTCTCCAATTCTCTGCCTTCCTTGCGCATCACACGTATCTTTTCCGCCAGTTCGGCCAGCGGGCGCTCAAATTCCAGGTCATACTCCTCTGTTTCTCTTATCTTCATTGTGGTCATCCCTTCTCCACCTGTCCTTTCGGCAATGCTCTCACAAACATCAGAAAGTATATGTGAGCATTATTTGTAATAGAAATTTCGCATATTCGCGTTACCAGCACATTACTCCTCTTGTAACTCGTGGGGCTTTCAAATCACCCACCTTCCTAGTTGAATTTCCAGCGCTCTTCGCGTACCTCTTAGACAACTGCTTCTAGCGCATCTTGTCGTGTGATGAGTCGATGTGTAATGCGTACCTGCGCCTGTTGCAAATTGTGTGCGCTGTTGATCACAGCGATATGTGTCAGGGCCTGGGGAAAGTTGCCTAGAGCAAGCCCATGTTTGGAATCAATCTCCTCCGAGAAAAGGCCCAGGCTATTGGCATAGCTCAGTAATTGTTCAAAGAGTGCTCTGGCCTCATTGACACGCCCCTGCAGGGCGAGATTGTCTACCAACCAGAAGGAACACATAGCAAATGTGCCCTCATGTCCAGTCAAGCCGTCACCAGTATGATAGCGGTAAACAAAGCCCTGCTTATCAGTCAACTGCTTCAGGATGCATTCGACAGTCGAAAGCATGCGCGGATCATCGGGGGCAATGAAGCCAACCAGAGGCAACATGAGGGTGGCTGCATCCAGAGCCACACTGCCATAGGACTGAGTAAATGCGCCAATCTCGGTATTGTACCCACGACTGAGGATATCTTGCCGAATGTGCTGGCGCACCTGGTGCCAACGCGCCACGTCGCCCTCCAGATAAAGCTCCTCGGCGATACGAATGCCACGGTCGAGTGCCACCCAGCACATCACTTTAGAATAGACAAAATGACGTGGACTACCGCGCACCTCCCAGATACCGTAATCTGCATCCTGCCAGTGATCACAGACATACTCTATCACGGTCTGCATCATCTTCCAGAGTGAGCCATCCAGCCGCTCGCCACGACGTTCAAAGCCACCTCTCTGCTGATAGATATGGATGCCATCCAACACTTCACCAAAGATATCCATCTGCTTCTGCGTGACAGCTCCATTGCCAATGCGCACCGGGGCAGAGCCATAGTAACCCTCCAAATGTGGGAGTTCCTGTTCCGGTAAATGGCACTCACCACGAATGCCATACATAACTTGCAAACCTTCTCCCTCTTTGCAGGGGAGGTGACGAAGCCAGTCTAGAAAGGCTTGCGCTTCGTCAAGAAAGCCCAGCAGATTGAGCGCATCAAGCGTAAAAGTCGCATCCCGCAGCCAGGTATAACGATAATCCCAGTTGCGCACCCCCCCCAGCTCTTCAGGGAGTGAGGTGGTAGGGGCCGCGATAATTGCTCCGCTGGGCGCGTAGGTCATTAACTTCAGCACCAGAGCGCTGCGTTTGACTATGTGTGTATATGAACCTTCATATGTACAACTGGCGATCCATTGCTGCCAACACTGCAATGTATGCGCCAGTTCGTCCTCGAAGTTATATGTTTGCGACTCCTGTTCGACTAGCTCGCGTACCGCCTGCTGACTACAGCCTATGCTCAGGGTAAAGATCAAGCGTTCGCCCTTATGCAGTATTACCTGGGCGACTAGAGAAGGATGACTCCCCAGCTCGTCTGGTATAAGCTCTAAAGAGAAATCTGCTAGGAGGGAAGCCCCAATAATTGCCAGGCCGAAATGCAGGTCGCCGCCAGAGATCAATGCCCCCAGATGCCCCGGAACCATGCAGATCTCACTGGGAGTCGCTGCATAGTCTGGACTCACCTTTAAGCTCATCATCACCGACAGCTCTCCATGGCTACATTCCACGATGCGCACGAGGCGATGGCGAGAGCCGGATTCATTCTTGTTTACGCCGTGGTTTGGGAAGGCTTCCAACGTATCAACAGGCATAAAATCAGTGAGAACGATCTCTCCTTTTATGCTGGCAAAACGGGTTTGCAATACATTGCTATCGCTTAGATAGCGCTGGGTTCCTGGAATAGTGCGGTCCGCCGGAGCTATTTGAAAAAATCCACCACGTTGCGCGTCCAACAGCCGGCAGAAAATTGCCGGGCTATCAAAATCGGGAAAACAACCCCAGTCTATCGAACCATCGGGTGCAATTAATACGGCGGAATGACAGTCTCCAATAATCCCATATGCATCGATAGGATAGTAGAGAGGGTTGTGTACTTCACGATTAGCTTGTTCAGCGGGCGCTACGCCTGGATAACAAAGCATTTGTTCTGACATCGTTTCCCTTTCTTCTCTCAGGTTTGTTGTCTTGTTCGAAACCCCGTGGTATCCGCTTCTGTGTTCAGACAGTAGCCGAGCATTATGTGTAATACAAAAGCATTATGTGTATTAGAATCTTACAGGGGACTTACATACCAGATAAGCAGAGATACCGTGTGTATCCCCTTCCAAAACTGGTAACCGTGCGGTGAGATACAGGATGTAATCTCCATTATTATGAATGAGATAAGCTCTCTGTCTGATACATCCCTGGGGCAATTGCGGAGGCGCGCTTCACGCCTCTCGCAGCGTATAGTGCTCACAGATGGCCATGATACGCGCGTTCTGGCTGCTACACGCAGCCTTAGCGAGCAGACGACGCTGCGGCCTGTGCTGGTTGGCTCGACTTCAACCCTGCTTTCACAGCTAAAACAATGGGGGATCAGCGATACTATAGAGATTTACGATCCACAGGTGGATTCCCGCCAGGCTGAACTAGTACGTCTCCTGCGCGCTTGCTTAGAAAGCAGAAACAAACCGCTCCCAGATCCAGCTACACTTATGATGCTGGCACGAGACCCAACCTACTGTGGCGTGCTACTGGTCAAAGCTGGCATGGCGGACGGTATGGTAGGAGGAGCCAGCGTCCCCACCGCCAGAGTGATCCGCGCAGCTATTCAGGTAGTAGGCGTCGATAGCCAGCACCCTGTTGTCTCCGGTGCATTTGCTATGCTGCTTGCCGAAAAACTTCCCGCAGGCCAGAATGCCCTTGTCTTCGCCGATACAGCGGTTGTTCCTTGCCCAAATGCGGCACAACTTGCCACGATCACCATCAACACAGCTACAATGGCCAGAGCGGTCCTTGACAAAGAGCCAATTATCGCTTTACTTTCATTCTCCACCTATGGAAGCGCGGAAGACGCCTCGATCACAAAAGTACGAGAGGCATTACACTTGATACGTCAACAGGCACCATCCTTGTGTGTCGATGGAGAAATGCAAATCGATGCCGCACTCATACCAGAGGTCTCCGCCAGCAAAGCGCCTGGAAACCAGGTGATGGGGCGTGCCAATGTCCTCATCTTCCCTAATCTTGATGCAGGCAATTGTGCTTATAAGCTCGTGGAACGTATAGGGCGAGCAACCGCACTGGGGGTGATTCTGTCGGGGCTAACAAAACCTATCAATGATCTCTCCCGTGGATGCAGCGCTGACGATATCACCAATATGGTGGCTGTCACAGCACTGCAGTCTCTCTCTAGAGAGAGTTTTCTCTGAAAAGAGCAGGAGGCGAAAGCAATGACTCCCCAGCATAAAAACCCTGTTGTATCTATTGAGGAAGAGGCATACCAGTTATCCCAATCTCAGATACCTTACAAAGCTTATTTTTTCGGCCCCTTTCGCATCACGCTTGATGAGCAGGCACTTGGAGAACCAGCGTGGCGGCGCAATAAGGCGAAGGCGCTTTTGAAATGGTTCCTGCTCAATCCAGGAGATCTTTTTTCGGTGGAACAACTCTGTAACCTCCTCTGGCCGGATATTATCAGAAAAGTGGCTGTCAGTAATCTGCATGTCACCATGCACTATTTGCGGCGTATTCTGGAACCGAAACTTGCCAGCGGTTGCCCTTCGATCTTTATTCGGCGCAACCAACATAACTACTACTGGTTTGAACTCAATGATGTCTGGTGGACCGATGTATTTGATATTCAGCACCTCTCTACCGTTGCTAGAGAGGCCGAACGGAAAGGTGATCTCTCCAGGACCATCGCATTCTATGATCAGTTGATGGCCTATTACAAGCAGGGCTTCCTACCAGAAGATATCTATGACGATGCCTTTTTACCTTATCGTCGCCAGCACAATTATGCCTACGCGCAATCGCTCAGCCACCTGATGCAACTCTACATCCATATTAATCAATATGATGATGCTCTTTCCTGCGCTCTGCACCTCCTCTCCCTGGATGCCTATAACGAGAGCGCGGTGAAAGTCATGGTTCAGATTCACCTGCGCCAGGGAAACACTACCGGTGCAATTCGCCACATCGATGACTATCGGCGCACCCTCAAACAGGATCTGGGCATTGAGCCTGGAGAAGAAATTCTCGATCTGCGCATCGAGATTCTGAAAACGCGCTAGCGGCCAGGTAAACAGCTTCAATGGTTAATTTGCCCGTTCTCTTGCTCCTTACATAACCTTCTGCCGTAGGTGGCCGCAAAACGGCGAGAAAAGCTCACGCAATGCTAGTGCGAAGTTTCGCGCAAAAGTGCGAAGATCCAATGAATAAGAAAAGGGTATGCTTTGCCTGGAGAACTAGTTGTAGTACACAGCTATAGCAAACATGAGGAGCATAGCAAGACATGCAGGCACCCTATAACCAGTATCCAGCAGCCCTAAGCCCCTATGGTGATCGCACTATTCACAGCCGTGGTGATCAACAAAGGAGCAACGCGCCAGAAGCAGAAAAACGACCCGACGACAGGACGCTGGCTATTGAATTGTGGCTGCTTGAAAAATATACGTTAACCCAGAGTACGTGTACGATTGCTGCCTATCGTGCTATATTGCTCTCTTTACGCGCCCATCTTCAGGCGCAGGGTCTGGATCTCGATCAGTCAGTTATAACACTTACGGCGCATATACAAACGTGGGCTGGTTTGCGCGCATCTGCCAGCAAGCGTCAGGGAAACGTTGCGCCGACAACATATAATCAGCGCGTCGCTGCTGTTTCTAGCTTTTATCAATGGGCTATAGAAAATGGTACCTATGTCGGGAAGAATCCAACTGACAAGGTGAGCCGGGCCCAGGTGAAGAAATATGCCACGTCTTGTGCCTTAAACCCACAGGAGATCCGTATGAAACTGAAAGCTATTGACTGTGAGACGCCACAAGGGTTGCGCGACTATGTGCTGTTACAAGTAGCTCTCAATACCGGGCATAGCTCGCAAGAACTCGCGTCTCTTACCTGGAACTGTGTGCATCTTGAGAACGGGGTTGTGACACTGACTTTCAAGAGATGTAAAGGCGGTAAAACCCTGCATGATATGCTTGAGCCTCGTCTTTCCCAGGTCTTGCTAAAGTACCTGGGCGCCATCTATGGTCCGCACCTGGATACTCTTGCCCTGGACACGCCGGTCTGGGTTTCTTTCAGTGATCGCAATTACAATCGGGCTATTGGCCCACAAACGATTGCCGATATTTGCGAGAAGCATCTGGGGGTTTCAACTGTTCACACACTACGGCATACCTTTGCTCTAGCAATGGAACAACAGGGGGCACAGACCAGCACGATTCAGGAGCGGCTGGGCCATACAAGTTCCGCGGAGACCACTGTCTATCTCAATAGACTCAAACAGTCCTCCAGCTTTCGTATGTCAGGGCTTCCAGAAGATTAAGAGAAAACACACATCGTCATCTGCGAAGTGAGCCGGGTAACGGGCCTCAAATCGCTGCTCCAACGGGTTCATCCTGACGTCGCGGGGATCGCTATCGTTGCCGGCAGAGGCCACGAAGACGCCCCCTGCATCGGCCAGATTCTGCATAGCTAAACGCAGTAAATCCCGCGATGTAGCTATGACATCCTCGGTCACGCCCTCGGGTGGGCTATCGCTGCCAGGGGGAAGGACTACCAGGCTCAGGTTGATCACGACCGGCTTCTGATAGAGGTCTTCGTTTCTGGCCATGCGATTTTGTCTTTTGGGTAAGGCAAGCAGCAGCGTCTGGCAGTTGCCCACACCATAGTCATTGAGGATGTGGATGCACTCGATGTCGGCGGCGGGTGCGAGGTCACGGAGAATGCCTGCAATAGCCAGGCCGCGGCCATGGGGAAGCCGACGAGCCGCCCATAGATATCCTTACCCGTCTTCGCCGTTGCCGCAAGATTGAGATCAGGTGCATAGCCTGATAATTGTTCCAAATGCAGCCGTTTGGCCGCTCCGCGCTTGAGAAAGTCTTTGATCTCGTGATCCCGGTGGATGGGTCACGCCAAAGGTCTTCGCGATCACCTCTGCTGTCAGCTCGAAGCCAGACAAAGAAAAGGGAATGGATGGCACTGTATAGCTCCTGATGAAGACGTGTATTCTTTCTCCTTTTCTTTACGAACCACAGGGGTTAGGTACTTGACAGGTTGTTACATGTGCTGCTGCACGCTCCATCCATCGCAGTCACGCTGATCCATAGGGGCCAGATCCGCCCTTTCTCTGTGACACTGACGGCTACGACTTTCCAGGTGAAAAACCGGAAAGCTCCTCTTGCGCGTCCAATGGGAGTCACGGAAATCACCTGGATTCAATCTACTTTCAGCCGGTCAGGCGCTTCATGCCTATGGTTCTTCGAGCAGCGGGAATGCGCGATGGCGGCGCGGCGGGATCAGGAAGTTCTGGCGGCGCGTGGCTGTCAGGAAGCGTTCCAGGCCAGCGTCGTCAGCATCTGCTGCCTCGATGCCTGCCGGAACGCTGGAAGCTGTGCCACCGTTTTGCCCGGCTTTCACATAATCAAGCGACGCGGAATTGATACGCATCACGCGGAAGAACTCCGCTGTGGGTACAAAGATCATGAATTCCAGGGTTGGCTGGCTTGAGCCATCAGGCACATCCAGCGAGGAAAGGCCTGGTCCGTCGTTACGGATATGCAGCGGCGTGCCATCGGCAGCTCGCGAGGAGCGCTGTAATCCCAGGTTGTGTCCCACGCGGTACTTCTTGTGCGGGTCCACTGGCTGTACAAGAACAGCGGGATCAAAGTTGTTGGCCATCGCGTTGGTTCCCAGAAAGTTGTTGGGCAAAAACGCCGTCTGCTGTTGGGTCGAGAGGTTCCCCGTGGGGGCACCCAGGCCTCCTCCATTCGTGAACGGATCATTGGGGTCTTGAGGGGCTGGCAGACCAGGACTCCCATCGGGCTGAAATGAGTTGAACATGTACTGCACGCGCTCGCTGAACGGTTCTACCGACGTGGTGAAGTTAGGATCTTTGTTGTAGAACTGTTGCAGGTCATTGATGATATGGGACAGGTGGATGATCGAACCATGATCGAAGTAGTCTCCAGGAACTGCTGTGGTCAACCTCCCGATACTGCCACCTGCGTTGGCCGCAGAAAAGATCACGGTCGATCCACGGGGCGCGCTACCATTCACCTGTTGATCGATAAAACCCATCCACATTGAAGAGGCGGGATTGATCTCTCTGGCTATGGTGGAGAAGGGCGCCACGCCCCGTGCGCTGAGGCTATCGGCTGTCTTGCGCGTTAACCCTGGCTGCACAAAGTTCAAGCGCGTTGGCTGGAAGTCGAAGAGCCCATTGAAATTCGGGGAGGGGACGCTGCGATTGTTGAGGGTGTTACTGCCCTTGAGCCAGTTCGAGACGTCGGTGATGTTCGCGAGTGAATCACTACGCATGATGAAGAGCATATCGTTGCGCTCAATCTGCACTGGCACCTTGAAAAGCCGCTTCGTAATGCCTGGCACACCGAAATCGGTAGGGCTGGGTACTGCCTCTTCCAGCACAAAACGGCTGTGATCGAAGCTCAGACGGGGCATGTGGCTCGCTACTATGCTGCTGGACAGGCGGTTGAAGTAGGGCAGGCCATAGGCCACGAACGTGAAGATGCCGCTGGGGCTGAATGCGTAGTTGGCCTCAATAGTTAACAGGGCATTCCACAGTATCGATTGATCCTTCAGGGTGGGGTTACGGGTCAGGGTTGCGGGAGCCTGGGAGGTGTAGATAACCCCGAAATCGACCAGGACGCCAGCCACTGTCTGAGCGGGATGCACGAAGGCGCCGATGTCAAACTGGGTATCCGGGTAGTAATTGGCGGTAGGCATGGCTTGCACACGTTTGGGCATCCAGGCTGTCTCGCTCATAGCGGCAAATGTGGTTGCTGCTAGTGCGCCACACCCCAATTTGAGCAAGGCACGGCGGCTCACGGGCTTGCTGGGCAGTTTTTCGATCTCATCAACAGTGATAAGGCTCTGGGACTGAGAGGAAGGGGATTGCGTGTGCAATGGACAGCGTTCAGGTTGAGGTGGTTGCATCTCCATGGAGAAGTCCTTTCTTTGCTCTCATCGCGGTGCATCAATGCACCAATCTGCAACAACTCATCATCGAAGAATGGAATGTGGGAAACGAGATCCACGGGCACTCTCGCGGCCTGGCGGGGAATGTCGACAGGCCGCGTGGAAGTTACATCACGGGTGAGCCCAGGTATATGAGCTAGTATCGTACTGGAGTCCACCCTTCTGGTATGTGAACGAGTACGTAATTACCTGGCCTGAACTCATGCCACCCGCCGTGTATTCCCAACGAGCTGTATTGCTGTTATAGGTCATCTTGACATTCTGCTGACCATGACCGGGGACAACATAATGCACGATCACATACCCTGCCGTCCAGCCGCCGGGCTGGAACCAGAACTGGCCCTGGGATGCGCTGACGTTATTCACTCCCTGGCTAAAACCGCTGCCCGGTGTGGGCGTGGCTGTAGGCGGTGTAGGTATAGGTGTAGGTGTAGACGTTGATGTGGACGTCGGTGTGGGTGTCGGGCCTCCTGAACCACCTGGGGGACCAAAGCTTATATTGAAACTGGCCCCTTTGTCCTGGAAGGTGCTGGTTGGATCATCATACGCATAGCTGTAGGCTGCAGGACAATGGCTTTTGAAGTAAGCGGCGTAATCAACTGGCCAGTTAGAGGGATTGCAGGTCGCTGGCGTGCCATAGGCTCCGCGACAGCAATACTGGTCAGTGCCAAAGGCTTCACAGGCGCTCTTGCAGGCTACAATCCGTCCACTTGAATCAGTTTCGCGCAATGCGGAGGGGCAGTTTGGATTCAAATCGGTTCCACAACCCGCGACGCCGCACCAATATGGATTGCCGGGCGTTGGTTGCGCTCCGCCGACAGGGGTAACGGTCATCGGAACATTAAAACCATCCACAAAACTCACATCGTAGAAATCGTTGCCTGTGGAGCCGCCCAGGGTAAATTCTGCCAGGCTCGCGGGCGGTACACCACCCGCACCATTACATTGTAAAACGTTCCCGCAGTTACCGGTCTCGCAGGAACCAACGCCCGCGCTGTTGAAATTGCAGTAGGTGCGTCCCCAGAAGCGCCCTCCCCAGGTATCGGGAACTGTCACAGAATAGGTCGCTCCTGGAGCCATGACCCAGCCACCGTTTCCTGGAGCGATCTGTTTGGAGTTACCCTGCGCGCCAGCCCAGATAGTTTGTGAGGTATTGTTGACGAACGTAAATGTGCGTGTTCCTGCGGCTTTTGCTGGCACGATTTTGTCTGATACCATACCTGCAATGGTAAGGAACAGAAACATTGACACGATCAGAACAAGGAAAGCGAAAACTCTCGTTGAACGTTTCATCACGTTGCACACCTCCATGCTGAAGCAAACACGCTCTGTCTATCAGCAAAGCGAGCGAATCTTTTCGACAGTTTCCAAAATCGATATCGGAACTAGTATGAATGATAATGAATTTTCCAGCAATTGTCAAGTAGTACGCGCAAGATATGCATCATCCCGGACTTTTTTGGAAAATCCGAAGAACGTGTTCTGACGCTTTCGCTACTCGGAGCGTGCCGAGGGTGAGGTCTCTTTGCCTGGGATACGGGGCTACGTTCCAGTTAAAACTTTTCCTGCCTGTTTTGCTGACCTCTTGCAGGAAACTAGCAAAGCAGGCAGGAAAAGTTTTGCCGGATTTTTAAAAATCGGGAGCGACTTATGTCCATCTCGAAAACAGGGGGAAGCAAGGAATTTCCCCGTTTCCGGTATGGGACGGAGACGAAAATCTTCGTTTTTTACCCGTACTACTTGACAATTGCTGGAAAATTCATTATCATTCATACTAGTTCCGATATCGATTTTGGAAACTGTCGAAAAGATCAGGTCGCTTTGTTGACCTGTTCTCGTTGCAATGTCGCGCATTGATGCGCGCTGTATCGGCACAAGACAAGGAGCGTCACCCCTTCAATGCCGGAAGGGAATCGTCCTGTCCCTCTATCCTTTGCAACCTGGTATCGATCATCTATCGCCCTTTCCTCCTTGAATTGCGGATCTGTTTTCGCAAAGTATCGAAAATCTGACCGTCCAGTTGATGGCCGGAGCGGAAAAGGCAAGACCATTGCTGTGAATGCCTTTTCTTCCGTGAGCTATTTTACGGTATGATTCTAGTCTTCCCAACTAGATCAGATAAGGAGATGTCATGGATGCCAACTCTCGCAGTGCTCTGGTGCTCCGCACATACGTACAACGACTAATCGGGATGATCGTGCTTCTGTGTTGTGTGATCGGACTCTTCGTAGCCTCTCCCCTCTTCAATCCTTCTTCTCCCGCTCATGCCGCAGGGAACATGCAAATCAACGCCGGAGGCGCAGCCGTTGCACCCTTCATAGCGGATACTGACTTCACGGGCGGAGCCACAGCGAACTCCACCAAAACGATTACGACCACGGGAGTGACCAATCCTGCTCCCCAGGCCGTGTACCAATCCAATCGCTATGGCAACTTCAGCTACGCCATTGCTGGCCTGACCGCCAACGCGTCCTACACGGTGCGGTTGCACTTTGCGGAGACCTACTGGATGGCCGCCGGCAAGCGCACCTTCAACATCAGTCTCAATGGCAGCCAGGTCCTGACCAACTTTGACATTGTTGCCACCGCCGGTGGGCCGGCCATTGCTGTCGTAGAGCAGTTCAATGCGACGGCCTCGACCAGCGGCACGATCAGCATCCAGTTCACCACTGTCAAAGATAACGCCCAGGTCAATGGCATTGAGGTCCTTGGAGGAACACCCATCACGCCGACGCCAACCACGCCGACGCCGACCACCACCTCGACCCCCACCACCACGCCGACAACAGGGCCTCCCCCCACGCCAGCCGGCGACGAATTGCACGCCAATAGCGATTCGTCGATCACGATCACCTGGCCAGCGAGTCCGGGCGCGACGAGCTACCGCATCTATCGGGGGACCACCTCGGGTGGGGAGGGCAACACCCCGATCGTGACGACGACGGCCACGACCTACACGGACAGGAACCTGAGTAGCACCCCGATCTACTTCTACCAAATCAGCGCCGTCAACGCGTTCGGCGAATCGGCGCGCACTCCCGAGGACGCCTCCAAGACGCCCCCGCCGGTCGGCACCGGCGGCAACGTGGCCGGCGTGCCTTCCGGCAATTCACTGATCTTCTACTGCAAAGATGCCCTGCTTGGCGGCTTCGACTGGTTCCAGGCGTTGACGGGCTGGTTCCCCCAGGTGCTGGGCTCCTCGGGCTCGACCTCACCGGGAAAACGCGTCGTCGACATGGCCTACGCGAGCAATGGCACGATGACCTTCAACAATGTCGTGGTGCCCAGCAGCGGCCTGTACACGGTGGATTGGCGCTATGCCTTCCAGGGGGGCCTCTTCCCGGCTGTGAAGAATCGGCAGATGGGGCTGATGGTCAACGGTCAGGTCATCACCACCACCGAGCGCTTCCCGATCACCGGCAGCTTCGATGTCTACCTGCACTCGTCCCTGCAGGTCCACCTGAACGCTGGCGTCAATTCGATCAGCATGCTCGCGGTCTCCGATCACGGTGTGTCCCGCGTGGATCAAATGACCGTGACCCCGGCCAGCGCCTCGGTTCCCAGCGGCCCGACCAATCTAGTCGCGACGCCGGGCCACACGACGGTGACGCTCGCCTGGACGGGCAGCAGCAGCGGCAATCCAACTTCGTATACCATCTACCGTGGCACCGCCTCGGACGGTGAGGCCCCCACCCCCATCGCCACGGTCAGCGGTACGACGGTCACCTTTACGGACAGCGGCCTGCACAGCGGCACGACGTACTTCTACAATGTCGCTGCCAACAACAGTGTCGGCGTCTCACCTGATTCCAATGAGGTCTCGGTGAGCCCGACCTAGATCCATGATGAGGCTCGCACCTTCTGTGCCCCTGGGGCACAGAAGGTGCGGCGCGCCGCTCAACGGCGACCTGTGGGTGCCTGAGGACAGCTCGGTGATCGGATACAACGACGAGCCGCTCGCCGCGCCGCACCCTGAGCACTCACTTTGCTCTGATACGCGTGTGTTCCTTGCGTTAAAGGAGATGCAGGATGCAGAAACTCACCCCATCAGCTCGTCCTCAGAGATCAATGCGATCTACCCTCGTGACATTGTGTGTTGCGTTGCTCTTAGTGGTAGTAGCAGGAGGAACGCTCCTCTCAACGAATTTTGCGCGGCAAGTAGCGTATGCAGCCGCGGCCAATTCTGCGGTGACGACATTCAGAAACGATAATGCTCACACGGGGCAGTATCCAAATGAGACGACTTTAAATACTTCGAACGTCAACCAGTCTCAATTTGGTAAGCGCGTTTCCTACCCCGTTGATGGGCAAGTGTATACGCAACCACTCTACCTCCCCAATCTCTCTATTGGTGGTCAGGTTCACAACGTCGTTTTTGCCGCCACAGAGAATGATAGCGTCTACGCGTTCGACGCCGACCAGACCAGCGCCGTCGCGCCGCTCTGGAAGACCAGCTTGTTGCCCAGCGGCGCGACAGCAGTGCCCTATGCCGCCGTATCCTGTGGCGATCTCATCCCGATCATCGGGATTACTGGCACACCAGTCATCGATCCCAGCACAAACACGATGTATATTGTTGCCTACTCGCAAGAAAATGGAGGCCTGGTCTACCGCTTACATGCTCTCGATGTGACGACCGGGCATGATAAAAGTGCGCCTGTTGTTATTCAAGGGTCAGCAGCAGGAACAGGCCCCGGAAGTTCCAATGGCACCGTCACCTTTGATGCCCACCTGGAGCGACAGCGCGTGGCGCTTATCATGTCCGGTGGGAAAGTCTACGTCGCCTTCGCTTCCTTCTGCGATAATGGGAACTATCATGGCTGGGTCTTCAGCTACACCTACAATGGTTCCTCGTTTCAGCAAGTGAATACGTACCTTACCACTCCTGCTGGAATACAGGCATCGATCTGGGGTGGCGATGGCGCGCTGGTGACTGACAACAATGGGAACTTCTACATCATGACCGGGAATGGCACATTCAACGCCAATACCGGTGGCAATGATGTCGGCGATAGTTTTGTACGTCTGAATGCTCAGTTGCAGCGCCAGGACTACTTTACGCCCTTTAACCAAAGTTGTCTTTCCGCAGGTGATCAAGATCTCGGTTCAGGAGCTCCCCTGTTGATTACAGGATCGAATGCGCTGATTGGAGGAGGCAAAGAGGGGCGTCCCTATGTGGTCAGCACAACGAATATGGGGCAGTATACCTCTGACCCCAATCTCACCTGTAATGGAAGCGCTGAAGAAAATCGCACCAATGTAGATAAGATTCAGCAGGAATTGCCGCCCGGAACGACTGGACCGATCTTCAGTACACCGGCTTTCTGGAATGGTCCGAATGGACAGTACGTGTACCTCTCGTCAGTGAATAGCCCAACCAAAGCATATTCATGGAGCAATGGGAAGCTCTCAACCACTCCCACCTCAGCGACGGCGGTGTCATTTGGTTTTACCGGTGGCGATCCGGTCGTTTCAAGCAATGGAACAGCGCCAGGCACCGGGATTCTCTGGACTATCGGCCCGGATACCATTCTGCGAGCCTATGATGCCAGCAATCTGGGGAACGAGTTATACGACAGTAACCAGAATGCGAGCCGCGATGGTATATCTGGATATGTGAAGTTCAGTACCCCTGCTGTGGCAAACGGTGAAGTGTTTGTCGGGACGTCAGCGAATCTGGCGATCTTTGGCATCATCTCTTCAACGCCACCGCCATCACCGACGCCGATCCCAGGGGGCATCCAAATTAACTCTGGCGGGTCAGCCAGCGGTACGTTCGTGGCCGACACCGACTTTACAGGCGGCTCGACTGTGAGCGTCACCAAAGCCATTGATACCAGCGGCGTGAGCAATCCCGCGCCCCAGGCGGTCTACCAGAGCAACCGCTACGGCACCTTTAGCTACTCCGTCCCCGGCCTGACTGCTGGCAAGAGCTACACGGTGCGGCTGCACTTCGCGGAGACCTACTGGACAGCGGCGGGCCAGCGCACCTTCAACGTCAGCATCAACGGCCAGCAGGTGCTGACCAACTTCGACATCGTGGCGAGCGCCGGGGCGGCCAACAAAGCGACGGTGCAGCAGTTCACCGCGACGGCGGATAGCACCGGCAAGATCACGCTCCAGTTCACCACGGTCAAGGACAACGCCCAGGTCAACGGCATCGAGATTTTAGGAGGCAGCGCTCCTCCCACGCCCACGCCCACATCCACGCCGCCTCCCAACGGTGTGCGGATTAACTCTGGCGGGTCAGCCAGCGGCACGTTCGTGGCCGACACCGACTTTACAGGCGGCTCGACCGCGAGCGTTACCAAAGCCATTGATACCAGCGGCGTGAGCAATCCCGCACCCCAGGCGGTCTATCAGAGCAATCGTGTCGGCACATCTTTTAGCTACGCCGTCCCCGGTCTGACGGCTGGCAAGAGCTACACAGTGCGGCTGCACTTCGCGGAGACCTACTGGACAGCAGTGGGCGCGCGCACCTTCAACGTCAGCATCAACGGCCAGCAGGTACTGACCAACTTCGATATCGTGGCGGCCGCCGGGGCGGCCAACAAAGCCGTGGTCGAGCAGTTCACCGCGACGGCGGACAGCACTGGCAAGATCACGCTCCAGTTCACCACGGTCAAGGACAACGCCCAGGTCAACGGCATCGAGATTTTGTGATGAGGAAAGGAGGAGTATCAGCTCATCCATCAGGATGACTCATAATAGCATATTCAGCGCGACAATGAGACGCACGCGCACCGCTCCGGCGCGCGTGCGCTCCCCGTTGAGAGGGTAACTATCACTGTTTTGTGAAAGGTTACGGCGGATCTACGCATCCGCTGGAGCCTTTCGCAAACATATCTGACGGCCCGCGATTACTGTGCCTGTAGCGCGAGTGCCAGCGTTTGTACGCCCGCGCGCAGTTCTTGTGGGAAGGCGCTCGCGAAACCCTACAGCAAACCGTCGCATTGGAGCGCTCACGGGCTGAAGTGTAAGATGTCGAATACCTGGCGACTGGACATAATGCGCCTGATCTAATCAGTTTTCTCCAGTTGAAAGGGGAGTTGGATTTCGTCGAGCGTGATAAAGCCTTTCTTGAGTGCGTAGATGGCTGCCTGTGTGCGGTGCGTCAGTTGCAATTTTGTCAGAATATTGCCTACGTGCGTCTTCACTGTTTGCTCGGTAATTACGAGAGCTTCTGCGATTTCGCGATTGGTTTGTCCCAAAGCCAGTTGACATAATACCGCCCGCTCGCGTCCGGTCAGGGCAGGCGGTCGCTCGCCATTATTCATCAGTTCGTACATCAGCACATTTGCCACCGAGGGATCAAGCAAGGATTGGCCGTGAGCCGCTGCACGAATAGACGAGATGAGTAGCTCAGGATCGGCCTCTTTGCGCACATAGCCGGCGGCACCAACGCGTAGAGCCGCGACGACACGCGTGTCGTCTGCGGAACTGGTCAGTACCACGACGCTGATCCCTGGCGCCAGCTCGTGCAAACGGCGCATGGTCTCCACGCCATCGATGCCGCCTGGCATCAGCATATCCAGCACGACGACATCCGGTAGCCACTCTTCGATATGCTGGAGCAACTCTTCGCCACTGGCGGCCTCACCCACAACCCTCATGTCCTCATACATTTCTAGCACGCGCTGCAAACCTTTGCGCACGATGCGATGATCGTCCACCAGCACGACTGTAATCTGTTCGCTCATACCATCTCCTTTTCAAGTAGCGCGCACACTCTATCCTCGTGCTGTAGTCAAGATGACTTTTCTCCACGGTTGAAGCTGCCACGCATCAATGATAAGGCACAGGCACTGGATGGAGGAGGCGAACAAGAAGTTATAAGCCAGCAAGCGCCCAAGCAAGATTGCTGAGAAGAAAGGCAGAGCGCCATTCACCGTGAGGGAGATGGCGATACACAGCGTCTTGTAAACGTAGTGCGCGAGCTTCGCGATCTTCCTTGCCGCGATAGACTGCCAGGCGCGAGCTGGCCACATGGGCGCTGATGAGGCCGTAAAACATCATACACAGGCAGAAGCCAAGAATGAGCAATACCCCAACCAGCGCTCTTGACGCCGAGGCGGAGTACGAGATATTCACGCGTTTTCGCGAATTGACCAAAGGCAAGACCACACTTTTCATCAGCCACCGTTTCAGCACTGTGCGCCTGGCTGACCGCATCTTTGTCCTTGAGCATGGCACCATCCGCGAAAACGGTTCCCACGACGAACTCATGGCCCTCAACGGGCGCTACGCTGAACTATTCAATTTGCAAGCCAGAGCATATACTTGATGAAGGGGGCACAAGTATATCAGGCCGCCCTGGACGCGCAATCGAATAATTGCGTGGGGAATGTATAGGTTTCCCCTAGATCTACCGTCTCCTCAGGGCCTTGTATGCCAGGCTCCGCGACAGCGCGCGGGACAACCGTGCAGTTGGCATTGACCCATTGGACAATGGCTGGCTGAATGGGCAGTGGCAGTTGCTGATTGTTGGCCTGCTGCAAACGCAAGATCTCTGCAAAGGCGTTGCGCAAACCAGCGGGCAAGGTGTTCAGCAGGCCAGGCGCGAACGAGGGGAGGAGAAAGAAACGCACACTTCCCCGCGCAACCTGCGTCGCAACCTGCTGAGCCGTCACAGTCGTGTCAAAGCCGTTAAAACCGCCAAGCGCCATAACCGCTTTGCCTGTGTCGAGGATAAACGGGGCCGCGGTTGGCGCGTTGACCGTGGCAACCAGGTAGCGCGCCTGCCCCTGGTGCGCCAGCAAATAGCGGATCAATTCCGGCTGGGCAACGACACTCTCCGGCAGGAAAGCATGCGCGATAACCGCCAGGACATTGGCCGCGCGTGGGGGTCCGGCGAGCGGATCAATGGTATCATTTCCCGTTGCCAGCGGCACAGCCGACCAGATAGCAGGAGCGATGAGCACAGCCACAAGGCCGACAGCCATCAATGGTGTAGCCAGCTTGATCTGGGGCAGGCGCGGGACCAAGCGTGCAATAATCAGCGCCAGCGCGCTGAGCAGACCCAGACCAATAATCGCGGGCGCGAGGGCGCCATTCCAGCGCGGGAAAACGATCAGGATACCCTCTTGTGCCAGAACAGTCGCAAGCAGCGCGAGTGGAAGCAGCCAGCCGCGCCAGCCGGAACGCTCGCGGTACGCCCGGTACATCGCCACACCGCCAATGCCCACCAGCGCGCAAATAGCCGGCGCAAAGGTGACCATATAATAGGCATGGTCAAAAAGCGCGAAGCTAAAGAAAAGTAATAGCGTGAGAAACCAGCCGCCCCAGAGCAAGATCCCTTGTTCGTATGGTCGCCGGGGCAGGCGTAGTCTTCGCCATTTTATCACAGCCACCAGGCCGAATATGGCGAAAAGCAACAGCCAGCCAACCTGCCCTCCCAATTGAGCATTCAGCAGGCGCAACGGGCCAGGCCGCCCCGTATCTATCAGGCCAAAAATCACCAGGAGAGAGGTGGAGTTGAGCGTCGTGGCGCTTCCCTGGCTTCGCGAACCGCTGATGTTCGCCGCGCCAACGCCGAAGGCGCGGCTCAGGCCGTTATACCCCAGAGCCAGTTCCAGTTCAGAATCGTGCTGCGTCGAACTCACATATGGACGCTGGCTCGAAGTTGCTGTAGGTTGCATATGCTTTCCTCCCTATTTCCAGTCGGAACACTTCTTTCGCCTGCAAGTATAGAGAGCGGTCATCGCTTTGGCATCATGCTAAAGAGCCATTTCTTTCTCCCTCTTTCGATGGAGAACCTGGATATGTATATCGCTTCTGTTGCCTTCCTCTCCAACTTCGCTACTTTTCAGGTTATTCCTCTTCGTTGCGCGGAACAAGGTGAATATCCATTCCGGT
>JALYTT010000236.1 GCA_030854145.1 Chloroflexota bacterium
GGAATAAGGTGGGTCGCAATGTTTGTGACTTGGTTACACCGCCACGGGTGGTAAAGCCTGAAATACAATCTCTAACCATGAAGCAGGCTCATGAATTGCTGGAAGCTGTCCGTGGGGATCGTCTGGAAGGGATTATAGTTCTAGCTCTTACTACAGGGATGCGGCGTGGTGAGCTATTAGGACTTAAATGGCAGGACATTGATTTTGATAGGAAGGTTCTCAAGGTGCGTCGCACACTGGACTATTACGCCGGGCATGGGGGATATATTGAGACAGAACCGAAAACGGCTAAGGGTCGGCGTAGCATTATGTTGCCTTCCTTTGTTGTCGAGGTATTAAGAGTGCATCGTGTACGGCAGCTAGAGATGAGGTTAAGTGCTGGTGATAGGTGGGAGGATTTAGACTATGTTTTTACTGGTTTGCTTGGTGGTCGGCTAAATCCCCGATATGTTCTAAAGTTGTTTGATAAGTTGCTTCAACAGGTTGGTTTTCCTCATATGCGGTTTCATGATCTTAGACATAGTGCTGCTACTTTGTTGTTAAGTATGGGAGTAGATGCGAAAATTGTGCAGGAGATACTAGGTCATAGCAATATCAGCATGACAATGGATACGTATACCCATGTGCTTTCTTCGATGCAGAAAGGGGCGATGGGTAAATGGGATGAGGAGTTTAGTGAGGATGAGGAGGGAGATAAGGGTGGGATAGTTTGATCCCGATTTTTGTGGAATTGCTGTCAAAACTGCTGTCAATTGGGGTTTAAGGTGAATTTACTTGGTGGGGTGTGTCGCATAAAACGAGGCGGGAAGGGCTTTCACAAGCCTACTTCTCGCCTCGTGGATGGTGGAGATGGGGGAGAGTTGAACTCCCCGTCCAAACAAACCTATCGGAGGATGTACTACAAGCGTAGTCGATGTTTTTTTCTTATACGCTCTGACCTCCCATCGACAGGATGCCTTCGCGTCGGCCCTCTGGTCTTAAATGGCGGCTAGAAGACAGTCCCCGTCATAGCATCCTATGTTTTCGACGCCTGATCCTGGTCCCATAGGAGAAAACCAGGGAGACGACGCTCTGTCAGGTGTTAGGCTGCGAGAGCGTAAGAATAGCTTGGCTGTTTGGCAGCTATTTTTTTGTCGGTTGTTTAACGAGAGTGCATACCGACACCTCGGCTTGCAATCCTTCAATCCGTTCGCCTGTCGAAACCCGACATCCCCGGATGAAGACGCACCCGGCCATCAGGAATAGTCCTTGCGCCGATGCCCTTATATCATAGCATATACTCCTACAAATGGCAAGTTTTTTTGGTTGCCATTCCTGCTCGCGAAGGGAACTGGCTGACCTCGCCTGCCTGGTCTGCTCGCCAGTCAACTCCCCCGCCGCGAACGCGCTCATGCTTATTGCAGGCGCTCAATAAACCGTTGCAGATTCACGATGAAGCGCTCGTGCGTGCCCTCGCCGATCTGCTTCTGCTCGTCGTAGGCCGCGACCTTGAAGACCAGGCGGCGGCCATCGACCTCGATCAACTCGGCGGTGGCGCGTACTTGCTGGCCAAGGGGCGTCGCGCCCAGGTGGCGCACATTAACGAGCGTGCCCACCGTCACATAGCCCTCATCGAGGCTCTCGGCCACCGCCCCCCAGGCGGCGTTCTCCATCAGCGCGATCATCATGGGTGTGCCGAAGACCTCGACGCCGCCCGCGCCCACTGCGGCTGCGGTGTTTTCGTGGACGACTCTCGTAGTGGCTTCTCCTGTCATGCCAGGTGTCAGTGCCATTATATCTCTCTATCCTTTCCTTGAGTACTGGCGTTAGAAAAAATATACAACAAAACTCCTGCTCATGGCGGATACCTGCCTGTTGCATGCTATACTAGATTGACTGATACATAGCAAGACTGTTTTCGTATAGCCAATAACTCATCTGGTAGAACCGCATGTCATGTAGGGCTGCCGTTGGACTGCGCCCGTCAAGCCTTGCCGGTGTCATGTAGGAGCGCCGCTGGCAAGGTCTGCGCCTACCTGCGGGAACCATGAACCAGGTTGGATTTGGAGGATCTGAATACACATATGAACAATCATATTCAGCGTGTTGCTCACCGGGGCGGTGCTGCGCTTGCTCCCGAAAACACGCTGGCTGCCTTTCGCCATGCGCGCGCTCTCTCTGTTGATGCTATTGAACTCGATGTGCAGATGAGCTGCGATGGCCAGGTGATCGTATTTCATGATTACACCGTCGAAAAGCTCACCGGTGGTCAGGGGAATATCCTTGATCTTGATTTTGCCTACCTGCGTAGCCTGGATGCCGCCGCGCACTTCCCCGGTGGCTGGCCCGAGCCGCTCCAGATCCCTACCTTGCGCGAAGTCCTTGATCTCGCTAGGGGACACGTTCAGGTCTATATCGAGATCAAGCCGAGCAAACGCGACCAGGTATATGGGCGGTACCCTGGTATCGTGGAGGCCGTTGTGGGCGAGGTACGGACCGCTGGTATGCTCGACCAGGTGCTGATTATCTCTTTTGACTGGTTTATCCTGCCGCTTGTCAAGATGTTGGAGCCGGTCTTGCCTCTGGGTGCGCTCGTCTCTGAGGATACCTGGGACCCCCACGCAGAGCGCGCCATGGCTATCCTGGCTAAGCAGGCTACTGACCTGGGCTGCACCTGGATCAATCTGGATTGCGACCTCTTCACTGAAGATATGCCTGCCACCCTGCATGCCCATGGCCTCAAATTAGGCCTCTGGACGGTGGACTCCGAGACTGAGCTACGACGTTTCGCGCGCGCTGGCGTTGACTCTCTGACGACGAATCGCCCTGACCTTTTCACGGTACTTCACCTGTAAGCGCAATAGTTATCCCAGCAGTACCAATACTTGCCCTTTTTCACTCATTGTTCGTTGTATAGACGTAGAGAGCGTGGCAGGTCAGGGTGACCTGGTTTGCAAAGGGGCGATGGTGTCCCATAATTCCTTTGCAAAGGTAATATGCTATAATAAGCGGCAATTAAAAAGTAAGCAATGGCGTCATCTCAGACATTCGATGGAGATCAGCACATATGCAACAAGTGGAAATGTCATCAGTAGCAGTCGAGCCAGAAACGTTACAACTAGAACCTTCACAACAGGGCGTGGCCATCTCGGTCGTGATCCCTGTCATGAATGAGCAGCAGAGCATCCAGCCTCTGTATGAAAAACTTTCCGCGCAACTCGATAAACTTGATAAGCGCTATGAGGTGATCTTTGTTGATGATGGCAGCACCGATAGCACATTTTTAACTGTGAAAGCGCTGCATGATGAGCACCCTGATGTCGTGCGCGTGATTCGCTTCCGGCGGAACTTTGGCAAGACGCCCGCCCTGGTCGCCGGTTTTAGCCGCTGCCGGGGCGAGATCATCTTTACGATGGATGGTGATTTACAGGATGACCCCGAGGAGATCCCTAACTTCCTGCTGAAGCTGGATGAGGGCTACGACCTGGTCTCTGGCTGGAAGTACCCGCGCCTCGACCCGCTCTCGAAGACGTTCCCATCGCGTATCTTCAATAATCTGGTCAGCACCATGACGGGTGTGCATCTGCATGACATCAATAATGGCTTCAAGGCCTACCGGCGTGAGGTGGTTGAGGATACGCACTTCAAGCTCTATGGGGAGTTTCATCGTTTTGTGCCGGTCATGGCCCACTGGCGTGGCTTTCGCGTGACAGAGATCAAGGTGCGGCACTACCCACGCAAGTTTGGGGTCTCGAAGTTTGGGGCGCGGCGCTTCGCGCGCGGCCTGATCGACCTGCTCAATGTGCTTTTCCTGACGACGTTCCTGCGCACTCCCCTGCGCCTCTTTGGCCCTATGGGCTTCTGGACGTTCTTTGTGGGAGTGGTGGTGGATGGCTGGGTGGTGGTGAAAAGCCGCTTCATCGATAACATCCCGATCCATAATCAGCCGATGCTCTTTGTCGGTATCCTGTTGATGTTCTTCGGCGTCCAATTCATTCTGGTTGGCCTGCAATGTGAAATGATTCGGCATTATGCCTTCCAACGTGGCGAAGAGTATAGTATTAGACAGGAACTCGACTGATGCACGCGGCGGTTCGTATCCTGAAAAAGGTTGGCAAGCCTCTCTTACGTATTGGTTTGCCGATTGCTATTATAGCCTTCTTCGTGCTCCAGGTAAAAAATGACTGGAATGTGTTAACGGCCCATGCTTTCCAGTGGAATCCCTGGTTGCTGGCGCTGGCTTTTTTAGGTTTTGTGCTGCAAGAGATGTCATTCGGCCTGATCTGGCAAACGGTCCTCGCGCGCCTGGGTATTCGTCTGAACCTGCGTACCTGCCTGCGTATCTATCTGGCCTCGGAGTTTGTACGTTATATCCCAGGCAATGTCTGGCATGTGCTGATGCGTATTCTCTGGGTTGGGAAGTACGGTGTCTCGCGGCCCATCGCTTTTGCTAGCATGACCATTGAGTTGATTACGAAGCTGGCGTCCGGCGGGCTGATCTTCGCGCTGAGCCTCCTCTTCTGGCCTGACCTTGGCAGTCTCGGCGGTACGTCTCGTGGGCCGCTCTTTGTGGCGCTTGGTGTGGCGGCTATGCTGGCTGTCCTCGTGGGCCTACACCCGCGTATTCTCGGTGGCATGCTCAACTTTGCCCTGCGTGTCTTGAAGCGCGATCCTGTGGTGCTGGTGCTGCGCTATCGCGATATTTTGTTTGTGACGCTCGCCTGGTGCGTGAGCTGGCTGGTCGCGGGCACGGCGTTCTATGTGCTGGTGCTGGCCCTCTTGCCCGCGACCCCGCTGGCGGCGCTGCCTATTTGCATTGGTATCTATGCGTTGGCATGGGATATTGGCTTTCTGGCGTTCATTACGCCCGGCGGCCTGGGGTTCCGCGAGGGGACGATTGCCGGCCTCTTCGCGCTCTCCCTGGCTTTTTTGCCGGCAGGTTTCGGCCTGATTATTGCGTTCCTTTCACGCCTGGTTTCCACACTTGCCGAACTGCTCTGCGTAACTCTTGCTTACGTGAGTGGTGGACGCCAGATGCGCGAGGTACAGCAAGCGCAAGGATCGCGCGCTTCGCTGTCTGAAAAGGCCATACGAGAAGAAGATGCTGTTCGCGTCCCAGACGATAGTACCCACAATGCGTCTCTGAAGGAGGTCCCGTGAGGATGAATCTAACCTTGCGTAAACGCCTCGCCGTATGCTGGAATCGCCTCTACCTGTATCCCGCGCCTGAACCTCTACCCCGGACGCGCTCGTTCTGGATAGCAATGGGACTGGTGGCTCTCTCTATCCTGCTTTTCTCGGCTTTCTTTATTGTGTATCTCACGACACGCCATGATGCGTACCTGACAAACGCCGAAGACATGGGGATTATGGACCAGGCGATCTGGAATACCCTGCACGGTCATATGCTCCACCAGACGATCTGTAATTCGGTGGGTGATACCAATTGCTATGATGCCGCCGGGATCTCACGCTTTGCCATCCATTTCGAGCCGTTGCTCTTCCTGGTATCATTATTCTATGCTATCGCGCCGGATCCCAAGACCTTGCTGGTCATTCAAACGCTGGTGGTTGCGAGCGGCGCCTTTCCTGCTTTCTGGCTGGCGCACCTGCGCCTGCGCAACGTGTGGGCGGCGGTGGCTATCGCACTGCTGTATTTGCTCTATCCCATGCAGCAGCTCGCCGTCGTCAGCGATTTTCATGCTGTGACTTTGACGGCGGCGCTGCTGCTCTTCATGTTGTATTTTATGTACACGAGACGCACTGCCTGGCTGATTGTGTTTGCCATTCTGGCTATGGCGTGTAAAGAGGAGATCCCCATCGTTGTGGCCTTCTATGGCCTCTGGTCGATGCTGTTCCAGCGCCGCTGGCGGAGCGGCCTGGCGCTGGTGCTCCTGGGCATCGGCTGGACTGGCCTGGCACTTTATGTGACACACCTGTACAGTCCTACCGGGAGTTCGCTCCTCTCCTCGCGCTATGCCTACCTGGGTTCAGGTTCGGTGCCGCTGGTCATCGCGCGTGAGGTCTTGTTGCATCCCATTGATTTCCTGAAGAACCACGTCCTGGACCATAACCACCTGTTCTATCTTCGCCAGTTGATCGCACCTGCCGGCTATCTGCCGCTGTTCGCTCCCTGGGCTTTGTTGCTGGCACTGCCTACGCTTCTCCTGAACCTGCTCAGCTCGGATCACAATATGTATAGTAGTCTGTATCAATATAATGCTGAGCTGGTGCCGGCCCTGATCTTCGCTACTATTGAAGCCGTGGTAGTGATCATATGGCTGGTCCATTGGGCGCTGGTCAATCTGTATGGCGTGAAGCTGGAAGGTTCTTCCAGCAGTGTGAGTACATCTTCCAATCCTATAAACGCGCCTCGCCCCGCCCGCACGCGATCTGTTACGTACTGGACACAATTAGGCCTGCTCGCGCTTCTGCTTGTGTTTGTCCTGATGTCTGTTATCCGCGCAGATGATGCGCGTGGCATCATGCCCTATACACAGGGCTTCGAATGGCCACAGACGAGCGCGCATACGGATATAGCTCAACAGTTTGTGGATATGATCCCAGAGGATGCATCGGTCTCGGCCCAATCCAGCCTGGTGCCACACATCAGTCACCGGCTCAGTGTCTACCTTTTCCCCTATGACGATGATCGCGTTGATTACATCTTTTTGGATGTCACCAGCGATCTCTATCCTTTGTTTCCCTTTTCGTATAAGGCGGAGGTGAACAAAATCCTGC
The DNA here is from genome assembly GCA_030854145.1 of Chloroflexota bacterium. The sequence continues at coordinate 6,721 of JALYTT010000236.1, forward strand.
TGAGAGGAACATATGGCGTGGAGGCAGCTCAGGATGGCTATCTGCTGCTGAAACGCGGGATAGTTGCTCCTGGCCTCTCGACATACTCGCCTGCTGAGACGGGCGAGTATGTCTTGCCCAATTTGCCGGCCAGTTTCTGCTCGTTCCTGCAGGTGAGTCCGCAAGAGGTAGTACATTCAATGCAGGCAACCTTTTCCAGCCAGGATGCGGCGCCTTCCGCACTTGATCTCGTGGGCTATGATGTTGTGGCCCCCAGCAGTATGGACGCCAGCGGCGGCTACGTGCAGATCACTACCTACTGGCAGGTGAGAACACCTACTATTCCACCCCTCAGTACGTTACTGTTGATTACGGATAGCGCCGGAGGGGAGCACTTTGTTGGTGGGAATCCTGTTGAGCTATCCTGGTGTCCCACGAATACATGGCAGCCGGGGGGGATCTTCCGTGTCAAGAGCACCGTGTATAAAGTGGCCCACCTCCCAATCGGGCTAGTCCATGTGTCTATTGCTCTTGTGCCTCTCATGGTACCATACAGTACAATAATGAATGTGCAAGATCGACTGACGTTGCATATTGTAAGGGCGCCTGGTAATGTGACTGCTACCAGGGCAACAAACGCGCTCCAGTTAGTCCCGATAACTGTTGTTCGCTAGTATCTTATAGCGGCGCCGATGGGCGCGTGTAGAAAGGGGTTGCGATGATGGGAGTTTTTCTCGGTCAGCTTCCGCCAGCGGAACTTGCTCGTTTGAAAGCTGAATTGGCGGAGACCTTGATTGCTAACTTCTGCTACCCACGGTTTTATGATTATCGTACTCAAGCGTTGCGTATGCGCCCTGTTGATCGCTCGAAGCGGCAGGAGGTCTGGCTCTACCTGAGTTCGATCGATTTCATAGCCTGGAACCGCGTAGAGCTGATGTCGCCCGACCTGCAAAGTCAGATTGAGCGCCTGTTCATTCACTTTGTGCAGCGCAACCGGGCCTTTTTTGGAGAACAGGGGCGCAAGCGCATGGCTGATGTCCGCATGCTCATCTCAACCTCTGCTTCGACAGTCGCTGATGGCCTCCGCGCTCACCTGGCGGGCCAGAACACGAAGAAATCGCTTTTTGGAAGCCCTCGTCCTGTGCCTTCGTGGTCTACCACGAATGCTACCAGGCGAGCCGAACCTGGCTGGGAACAGATTGCCCAGATGACCATGCAACTGCAACAGTCTCTGCAAGAGGTGCGCGGTGAAACCAGGCCTGGTCCCACAAGCGATGGGTGGTCGACGGCGGGACCAGGAGAGCGTACAGCGGCACCTGCCTTGCCCGTGCCCTCCCGCCCGGTCAGCAAACCCGTGCCAGTGGTGGATGGGCGCAGCGCACCCGGAACCCCAGGTACTGGCCCACGCGTCCCTGTAACCGCATCTCCACCCTGGGCGCCAGCGGCTTCAGCCACGCCAGGTGCGTATAAGGCAGAGCCGGGGATACCTGTCCCGGCCGATATGCCTGCTCCCTCGGTCTCCCCGGCTGCTGTGAATGGCAAACCCGCTTCCAGTCGCGTGGCAGAATTGCCGCCTTCTCTAGCAACGCGCGTTGCTCCCCCTGAGCAGACGCGCATCGCGGCTCCTGTTTCTATGCCTTCACGCGTTCCAGTCGCGGCATCTCCCGCGATCTCAGGAATCGCTCCTACGCAGTCGGAAAACGCAGGCGTCACCGTCAGTAACGAAGATGTGACTATTTTTGAGGAGATGCGTCATCAATTGATTGTCTGGTTGCGGATTGAGGCCGTGCGCCTGGGGCTGGATATTTCAGGACAAAGTCCTTCGCAATTGCTCGAACTCTTACGCCAGCAGGACGGCTTCGATCAGACACGCTTGCAAGTGGTCTCCACTCTGTTCAATCTTGTGACCCAGGTCATGAAGAATGGCAAAGCCAGCCTCTTCGATTACAAGCAAGGACTTATGTTTCATTTGATGCATACTCGCCGCTCATAACTGTGTAGCGCCCTTCCTCTTACTCTCAGGACAGCGAGGCTAGCCATGTGTTACAGATCGGTCGCCCGCTGGGGCATGGCCAGTCGGAGATGTACGGGCGCTCCCTGTTCCCTTGCTGCCATCTTGCCCCTCTGTCGTCTCAACGCGTAGGCAAATTACCCTATCATCAATGTCTCCGTGTACGCCTATGAAGTCAGCTACGCGCTACCGACGCGTCAACCTGCATGCTTTTAGAGATATTCAGGGAGCTCTCGCCCTTTCTACATGCCAGCCAACGTAAAAATTTTATTAAGAATCTCGCAAAGGTCAGAAATTACTATCGCAGCTTCTTCCAGTATCTTCTTATCTATGATATAACACTTGTATCACTATGCCAAATATATGGCTAAGTTCTATTATGGCTGTCCAAAATCAACTTGACTTTCGAGTCCTCTAGTTATGTGTATTGCATCTATAGCGAGCCTTAAGAGGGGGACCACGTATGGCAAAAGGTCGGGACACTATAGTTGGAAGTTTGGGAGAGGTATTGGAACTATTTCGTGCGAGACGGCAAAGTGGGCTATTGAGCATAGAGCATCCGCGTAATGGTTGGTTTGAAGAGGGGGAGGTCTACGTTTACATGGGTCAACCTATCTACGCATATTCTGGTCAGATGCCGGGTCCGGATGCGCTCAACAGGATGCTCAATTGGCGCCAGATACGCTTTGCTTTCTTTGTGGATACCCCTCGTCCAACGCCTAATCTCCCTGTCACAGGTGCCTTAAACGCTGTTGGCGTCAACTTTGCCTCTGCTGCATTGATCCCCGCGAACTATAGGCAAGTAAATACCGATGCCCTGGACATCAGTAGAGTAACCGACGAGGTAGGTGGCTATCTGGGAGGGGCCGCTGAAGACCAGGACTATAGGCCAGGCTTAGAATGGATTACGCCGCAACGCTTAAGTGTGGATCATGATGTCCTGGCCTTGCCGCTTACGCGCCGTCAGCGCTCGATCTATTTGTTGGTTGATGGCAACCGCACCGTCTCCGACCTCGCCCGTTGTGTCAGGAAGAGCGTACAGGAGGTGGAAAGTATCCTGCGTGAACTTCAGGGGCGGGGTCTGTTAAAGATCTAGCCGCCCGTTATGCCGCCGTGGTAATTGTCTGCAATAGCTCTTCGAGTTGCTCAAACCAGTTTGGCCCAAACAGCCGGCGTGGGATGCGAATGACACCTTGCTGGACGTGGGCTTCGTTGCGGAAACGCCGGTAGAGCGCGATACGGTTAGGCACGATACTGCGTTTCACGGTCAGCACGAACTCGTTGTTCTTCAAAGAGATGGCCTCGAAGCCCAGGTTCGCCGCCTCCGTTTTGAGGCGTACCAGCGCCAGCAGGTTTTGCACAGGCGGTGGGGGCGTGCCGAAGCGGTCGTTCAATTCAGCCGTCATGGCCTCGACATCTTGAGGTGTGTGCAGGTTTGCCAGCCGCTGGTAGAAATTGACTTTGAGCGTGCGGTCGCCGATATACTCGTCGGGCAGGTAGGCATCCAGCGGGAGATCGACCGACACGCCTGGCGTGCTCACCTCGGCCTGTTTCCCCTGTAGCTCCTGCACCGCTTCGGCCAGCAGCTTGCAGTAGAGATCGAAACCCACGGTATTCATGAAACCTGATTGCTCGGCCCCCAGAAGATTGCCCGCCCCGCGCAGTTCCAGATCCTTCATGGCGATGCGGAAGCCTGCTCCTAGCTCTGTGGCCTCGAAAATTGCTCGCAGGCGCTTCTCCTGGATGGGGGTGAGTTTCGC
>JALYTT010000682.1 GCA_030854145.1 Chloroflexota bacterium
AAGCCTCACCTACTCCAACTAATTCGCCATCGCAGCTTTTTTGGTACGAGACCGGGAGCCAGAGGCCGATGTTTGAGCCTTCTTGGTCCGAGTCTTCTTGGTCTGAGCCTTCTTGCGGCCAGAGTGAGCGCGAGAGGGCGAACCATGGGCCTTTTTGGCGTAGCGTGGAGGCCGGATCCACACCAGATCGATGGGGACCGGGGTCAGCTCTTGCCAGTCGATCTGGGGAACAAGGCGTCTGAGGCGCGTACTGGGCCGGATCAGCCCCAGAGACGGCCCGATCTCCCTGATCGTCTCGGTGAGGGTGCGCCCAGACGTCCGTGCCTGCTGGGAGAGGTCAGGCCAATAGCGCCAGAGCACCTCCAAGGAGACATCAAAGGTCTGCACCCCGGACTCGACGGCCACCTGCACCTGAAGGGCATGAAGCATCTGGGCCAGGATCACGATCGCCCAGAGCTGAGCGCCAATCACCTGCATCTTGGCACTCCACAGGAACCGGAGCCCCAGATGATCTTTGAGCATGCGGAAGCCCAATTCGATATCCCAGCGCCGGGCATACAGGGCCACGATATCCGCTCCTGAGAGCCGCAGCGGATCGGTGACGTTGCTCAGATAGCTGTACCAGCGACCCTGATAGCGCACCCGCACCAGGCGCATCAGAGAGGCCGTGCGGTCTGCCCGATGGGCTCCCAAGAAAATGAGGGCATCCACATACCCATCGCGGGACACGAAGAAATGCTCAATCGTGTAGGAGCCATTGCGTCGCAGGCGCGCCACCCACCAGATCCCGCGCCGGGTCAAGGTGTCAAACCACTCAAAATTGTAATAGCCCAGGTCAAAGAGCACCATGCTGTTCTTGGGCAGATCGCTGATCATCTGCTGAGCCATCAGTTGACAATTGGCGATGGCCTTGGGGAGCCACTCCAGACGCACCCACTGCTGTCGCCGAACATCAAAGAGGCCCACGAGCCGTCCGGCCAACAATGAGGGGTCTCCCAGCGGCACATCGCGTAGCTCACGCAGCCAGCGATGCAACGCATCCATCGTGCTTTCGTCCAAGGCATAGATCCCACAAGCAAAGGGAGCCAGACGGCGATCTTCATAGGGAGCGAGCCACTCCCACAGCCAGGTCGTGATCTGGGCGCACAGGGACTCCATCAGGTCCGTTCCCTGCCGGGCCAGCCGATTGTAGACTGCCTGATCACACACCGGCACCGGGGCCAGCGAGCCGATGCCAAAGCCACTCACCCGTCGCCACAGGTCCCATTGCGAGACCCAGCCATGCAGCACACACCACAGGATGCCTGCCGCCAGCAAGGGCTCACTGAGCCGGGCGGGTCGCCCCCGCTTGCTCACCATGCTCGTCGCTCGGGGTGCCTCCACGGCCTGGATGAGCACGCCTTCCATCATGGTGTGCGGATTCTCCAGCCGTGGCAACGGGTGCTGACCTGGGGTATCATAGGACATAGGAAGGCCTCCTTTTTCTCGGACAAAGAGTGTGTTTTGAAAAAGAGTGTCCTCCTTTTTTTCTGTTTTGGCAACCCCTTTCTCTGAATTTGTTGGAGTAGGTGCGCTGGCCTGCGCCCTGTTCCAACGCCGATCTCTTCCCCTCTTTTGTATCAACGGATGGGCATTGTCGGCGGGCAAGAGGAGCCGAAGCCATCGCCCCTACGCTATCCTGAAGCTCTCGGCTCTTGTCGCTCGTGTCACATAGAAGAGTCTGCGTTGCGTTTCGAGGAAGGAGCATTGGAACATGGCTACACGTTTTACGCTTGGTATCGAAGAGGAGTTCCAGTTGGTGAAGGTTCAGACGGGAGAGCTTTGCTCCTGTGTCACCTCGATCCTGGAAAAGGGGACACCCTACTTTGAAGAGCACATCAAGCCAGAAATGCTGCAATCGACGATAGAACTGATTTCGGATGTGTTGCCGGACATTGCCACCGCGCGCGCAAATCTGACGATGCAGCGGGCGTTGCTGGGCCGGCTGGTAGAGCAGGAAGGGCTTGCGCTCGTTAGTGCGGGTACACACCCTACCGCCTACTGGCGCGAGCAGGAGCGGACGGAACGCGACCGCTACGCGGAACTGGAGGAGGAGTTTCAGGATGTTGGACGTTCCATTCTGATCTTTGGTCTACATGTGCATGTCGGGGTGGAAGATAAAGACCTGGCAGTGCTCTTGATGAATCAATTGCGCATGTGGCTGCCGCACCTGCTGGCAATCTCCTCAAACTCGCCGTTCTGGAATGGGCATAATACCGGCCTCAAGTCGTATCGCGCTGTCGTCTGGAAGCGCTTCCCCCGCAGTGGTCTGCCCGAACTGATGGCGACGCGGGGCGAGTTTGACAACTATGTGCAGGCGCTGGTTGATATGGGTTGCATCGACAACGCCAAGAAAATCTGGTGGGATATGCGCCCGCACCCCTTCTTCGATACCGTCGAGTTCCGCATCTGCGATATGCCAGGAACCATCGAGGATACGCTGGCCATCGCCGCGCTCTGTCAGGCGCTGGTCGCGAAGCTCACCTGGTTGCACGAGCACAACATGCTCGTCCACGCGCTTCCCCGTGATTATGTCGATGAGAACAAATGGCGCGCGATGCGGTATGGCCTGGATGCCGAGTTCCTCGATTTCGTGCGCCGGCGCCGCATATCGATGCGCGAGTCGATTCACGAAACACTCGATTTTGTCGATGAGGTCGTGGATGACCTGGGCAGCAGGCGCGAGATGACCTACTTGCGTGGCTTGCTGGATAATGCGACAGGCACAGGCGCTGATCGCCAGTTGGCTGTCTATCAGGATACCCACGACGTTGATAAGGTCATCCAGTTCCTGATGCAGCAGACCATGCAGGGTATTAGCACCCCACCTGAGGAGGTGGCGGACGCCATTTTACGCTTCAAGATGTACGAGACGGCCGGTTAACCCGGCGCTCCGGCCTTAAAATGCCTCTTACACGTCGGCGCTGTCTCTAGAAGAGAATAAATCGCGATTTATTCTCTTCTAGAGAC
>JALYTT010000237.1 GCA_030854145.1 Chloroflexota bacterium
CCTCGCGGAAAATCCCCAGGCCGGAAGAAAGGGGCAAAGGTTCCCAAGGCAAAGCGGTTTTCGGTCGTTCGTCAGGTGCCGAAACTGCCTCCATTGGTTCCCATGTAAGGCGTTCACTTGCTTTTTCCTCATTCTTGGCTCATTTCACGGAACTTCTTCCTGAGTTCTGGTAGGTAGTCATTAGTCTAAACAAGAAGCATCTTGTAACAAGCTAGTAATATCACTACTCATGTTATTCCATCCGTTACGTTCTTTACTACCTAAAAAGTGCCTCTTTGTCATGACTGGTAGAGCTACACTAACTGATGAAAAAGTCAGGCGAACCGTGCGCATCCTGGGTGAACCACCATCCCAATCTTCCTGTTAGCGGGCCAGGTAGATCAGCCGCCAGTCATCGAGAACCTCTTCGCCGAGGCGACACACGCAACGTAACAAGATATTATACAATATGCTATAGAAGCGATTGATCGCCTCTAGCAACACGCGGCTTGCCTCGCCGATTTCGTGTACGGGCGTTGCTCGCCTGCGCCCATCTTTCGCCTATATCGTTCACTTATTTAGGAAGAGATACTACACTTGAATCGCCCAACACCCAACCCTGCAACCGAAAAATCTGATCTGCCCGCTCCTCGCCCAAGAGAGCGGGTGCAGACGTTTCGCGCGCTGCGCTATCGTGATTTTCGGCTGCTGTGGGTCAGCTTACTCATATCAGGCATCGGGACCTGGATGCAGATCGTGGCCCAGAGCCTGCTGGTATTGAAGATCACGCATGGCTCGGCCTTCGCGCTGGGCGTCGTGTCCCTGGCACAGGCGCTCTCCTTTTTCCTGTTCGCGCTCATCGGGGGCAGCATCGCCGACCGCATCGATAAACGGCGCTTCCTACTGGTGACGCAGAGCCTCTCAATGCTGCTGGCCTTTCTGCTCGGCGTGCTCACATACACCAATGTGATCCAGGTGTGGATGATCGTGGCGCTGGCCTTCTGCAGCGGCTGCATCCTCAGCTTCGATCAGCCGGCGCGCGCCGCACTGGTTCCCATGCTCGTACCCAGGGAAGACCTGATGAACGCCATCTCGCTGCAATCTCTGGTCTTCAACGGGTCCGCTGTAGTGGGTCCCGCCCTGGCGGGCATCACCATTGGACTGATCGGGTACGCGGGCAACTTCTTTCTGAATGCCGTGAGTTACCTGGGCGTGCTGGTGGTACTCTTCGCGCTGCACGTGCCGCACGATGCGGCTGCGAGCAGCATCGCGCGAGGCCGCGCGTCGATCCTGGCCTCGATTGGCGCCGCGCTGCGAACTGTCAGGCAGGACCCGGTGCTGCCCTGGGTGCTGTCGGGCTATGCCGCGCTGCTCTTTTTTAACCCGTCCGCCACGATCATCCTCCCCGTTTTCGCGGTCCAGATCCTGCACCTGAATGCGGTCGAGCTGGGCCTGCTCTTCTCGGCGTCGGGCATCGGGACGGTGGCGGGCGCGCTCATCATCAGCTCGCTAGGTGATATCAGGCACAAAGGCGTGTTACTGCTGGGCGCGCTGCTTCTGTGGACGGGAGCCCTGGTCTTATTCGCCATCAGCCGCTCCCTGTGGCTCTCGATGCTGGCCCTCTTCGTCTTCGGCAGCACCCAGAACGCCATCGCCACGACCGTAATTACGCTGATGCAGACCCGTGTACCACCCCAGATGCGTGGCAGAGTCATGAGCCTGAACAGCTTGATGGTCATGGGAGTACGCCCCCTGGGAGACTTCCCGGCCGGAGCCGCCATCGCGCTCATCGGCGGCCCGCTCACCGTGCTCATCAGCGCATCTATTATCGGGGCCTATACGCTCTTTCTGCTGCTTGGCCGGCCAGTTATCCGGCGGCTTGAGGGGTAGAGCCGTGCTCCTAATGGTGGCGCTACTGGGAAAGTTTATGTGGAAAGAGTGAGACCCAGGAGGATGCAACGAGATGGAGGGTCACTGAGGCGGTGCATCAACTCGTTGCTTTCCCGAGAGGTCACGACTCGTTTTGGCTGCCATGTAGGGCGGTGGCGGCGGCACTGGTGCCGAGGTCGTCGGAGCGTCCGGCGGCAAGCCGGGACCATTGGGCGGTGGGACGTCCGTCTGTGCGGAACTGGTCGCCGGTATTTGCCCAGTGTTGCGGCCAGCCGGCGGGCGAGTCTTCCCAGGTCTCCTGCCGGCCGTACACGCTCATGTCCAACAGCCCGTAGCTGGGGGCCATCGCCTCAGTACCGCGGCCGCTGATCCAGGAGGTCTCGAACACGCGGTCGCCGTGCCGCAGGTAGTACACCAGCATGCCAAAGCCGCGCCCGGCGATCAGGGCGTCGGCGGAGTCTTGCGCCGAGTACCACGGGACGTCCCACCCCATGAAGTCGCGGTAACGGGCGCTCTCCTCGTACGGGCCTTCGCAGAACGTGGCATAGGTGACGTCGCGGGAATGCAGGTAGGACAGTTCGCGTACCTGGCCGGTGAAGAAGGTACAGCCCTCGCACTGGGCTTCGGCGGGTTGACCGGTGTACCACATGTGAAAGTAGACGATCAACTGCCGCCGGCCCTCGAAGACCTCCAGCAGCGGGACCGGTCCGTGCGGGCCGATCAGCGTGATGGTGGGGTCTACCTCCACCATCGGCAGCCGTCGGCGAGCCGCCGCGAGCGCATCCCCGGCGCGGGTGTGCGCCTTTTCCCGAACCAGCAGAGTGTCCAGTTCTGCCTGCCAGGTGGCTCGGTCGACCACTGCAGGCAGCGCAGATGTGTCGCTGCTGGTGGTGACATGGTGCTGATCAGGTGTATTCATAAGGTGTCTCCTTCTTTCTTCTCCCTCTTGCATTCAGGAGGATGTATGGTGAGCAAAGATGCCATTACCATTTGCATATATACCTATTCTACTGGCAGAGAAAGAAAAAAACTTCTTCAATCTTGCTCAAATCCTCGGTCCGTTGCCGAATGCCTGGGCCGGGTGTGCTGCACATGCATACCTCAAAAACGCGAAGATAAGGAAAAGCAGATGGCACCACAATTGACTCCAGACGAAATGAAAGCGTTTGTGCGCCAGCATTTCGAGGATTTCGTCAACAACAAAAAGCCTCCCCTCCCGGCATAAAAAAATGCTATAATCTCATAAAGATGTTTGACAATAGAGCGAACTAGAAAATGTCCTGGCTCACTTATGACTTTTCGTGACCCATATCATGCCACCTATGTTCCACGTTCGGGGATGCAACAACGGGCGCAGGCACGGCCAGCGCTCCCGTTGATATGCCTGCTACTCCTGATGCTCAGCGTCGCCGCGTGTAGTCCCGGCCAACCGGCGTCCCAGGGAAAGCCAGCAGGTAGCGCTCATCCCGCACAGACTCCAGGGCTACTGACCTACGTGGCGATTGGGGCTTCGGATACGTTCGGCTTCGGAACCAGGGACCCTTACGAGGAGAACTGGGCGACCGACCTGGCCAACGATCTCAGCGCCAACGCCAATGTTCACCTTGTCAACCTTGGTATACCAGGGATGCTCCTGCACCAGGCGCTCAGCGTCGAGTTGCCCGTAGCCCTCGATGTCCATCCCGATCTTGTGACGATCTGGCTGGCCGTGAATGACCTGGCGGATAATGTACCGCTCGCCAGCTATTCTCATGATCTCAATGTGTTGTTAAGCCGGCTCCAGGCGGGTATGCCACACGTGCGCATCGCTATCGCCAATGTGCCCGACCTCACCTTGCTGCCCCATTTTAGTACGTTCGATCCAGTGTTGTTGCGCCAGCAGATCCATGGCTATAATGTCGCCATCGCCGCCGCCGTGAGCCGCCATCATGTGATCCTGGTAGATGTCTCGTCGCACAACTACGATCTCGCGCAACATCCAGAATATATCAGCCGCGATGGTCTACATCCCAGCGTGGTTGGTTATGTGCAGGTGGCAGATATCTTTTACCTGGCTTTACAGGGCTAATTTTGTGTAGAGGCGCCTCTGGCCTCAGCGTTTCCAGCATCATCGCTTGAGGGAGTGTATGACACAGCTTTTAGGTATTCCGCTCGATACGCTGGCCATCATCCTGCTGGTGATAACTGCGGTTATCATCGTAGGTGTCATCCTCCTGGCGCTGGCTAATGCCATATTTTTTAAGATCGGCGTGCGCAACATTCCCCGCCGCCGCGCCCAGATGCTGTTAATCGTCTTCGCCCTCATGCTCTCGACCACCCTGCTCTCCAGCGTGATGGCTACCGGCGATGTGATTACAGGAGCCGTGCAAAGCGTCGCCACCTACAACCTTGGCAACGTGGACGAAACCATCGAGGGCGGACAGGGTGACCTGGGCTTCTATGATGATAGCGTGTACTACGCGCTACGCGACCGTGTCAAGAACGATCCCAATATTGCGGCCCTGGGAGCCGGGATCATCGAGCGCAGCCTGCTGGTAGCCGACCAGACATCGCGCCAGGTGCGTTCAAATGTCAATGCCCTGGCCGCGCTGCCCGGCAGCGAGCAGGGTTTTGGCGGCTTACAGAACGAGATCGGCCGAGGAAACCTGCGCATCGCTGATCTGAAGCCCAACGAGGTCTATGTCAATCACACGGCCGCCCTGTTGCTCAATGCTCACGCGGGTGATACCCTCTACCTGTACTCGAAACGCTGGCCCGGCCGACGCTACCCGATGCATGTGCGCGCCATCGCAGCCAGCGGCGGCATGATCGGCGAGGTGCCCTATGTTGTGAGCCAGCTACAAACGTTTCGCACGATCGAGAGGCGGCACGATGACATCACGCATATCTTTGTAGCCAATCGCAACACCGGTGGCAGCGCGACAGCCGTCGCCAATAGCGTAGAAGAGGCGCTGGAGCATGGGCTGCCCCGCTATGTGCATGTCATTCAGGTGAAACAACAGGGCGTGCAGAACTCGCAAAAGGCTGAGGATATCTTCGCACGCATTTTTGCCCTCTTCTGCCTCTTTGTACTGGCCATTGGCCTGCTGTTGATCTTCCTGATCTTTGTGCTCCTGGCGGCCGAGCGCCGCGTAGAGATGGGCATGGCGCGCGCCATCGGAGTGCTGCGCCGCCATTTGATCCTGATGTTCCTCTTTGAGGGCGTCGTCTACGACCTGCTGGCCTCTTTTATCGGCCTGCTCATCGGCGTCGGCGCGGGCGCGCTGCTTGTTGTGCTGCTGGGACCAGTGTTGCAGCGCTTTGACTTCCCACTCAAATTGACGTTTCAGCCGCACAGCCTGGTGATTGCCTACTGCCTGGGCGTGATCTTTACGTTTTGCTCCGTGGCCATTTCGTCCTGGCTGGTGAGCCGCATGACGGTGGTGGAGGCCATTCGCAATCTGCCGGAGCGGACGCGGCAGACGCTCTCGCTGGCCGAGATCGCCGCGCTCATGCGCCGCGCACTCGCGCCTGCGCCCGGATCAGCTCGCAGCTATAAGCATATACCCGATCTCTTGATCGAACTGGCACGTGCGCTGGTAATGCTGGGTATATTACCTATACTGTGCGGCGCTGGACTGCTGCTTTTCGGACTCGATCAGAAGGAGGTGGCCCCGTTCTCGTTTGGCCTCTCGCTGATCGTCATCGGTTGCTGCCTGCTCATCAGGGCGCTGGCGGAATGGGCGGCGCGAGTCACAAAGGCGGCCCGTGTGGCCCGCGTGGGACGGATCATGGCACACGTGATTCCAGCGGTGGCGGGACTGGCCATGTGCGCGTATTGGGCGCTGCCGTTCGACGCGTTTGCCAACCTCGGCCTGCCACGCTTTCAGGCGGGTATAGAGATCTTCTTCCTGGCGGGGATGATGATGATCCTGGGGACAGCCTGGGCGCTGATCGCCAACGCGGAAGTGCTCATCAATCCTTTGCTGTGGCTCTCGCGCTGGCGTCCTGGCTGGCATGTGATGTCCCGCCTGGCCTCGGCTTACCCGCTCCACTATCGTTTTCGCATGGGCCTGAGCGTGGTGATGTTCAGCATGGTGGTCTTCGCGATGACGGTTATGGCCGTGATTACGAGCGCGATGCAGAGTTCCTATGCCGATATCAATGTGCAGACAGGCGGCTACGATATTCAGGCGGTGGCCTATTTCCGCCCACTACCCCTGGGCCTCGCGCATGGCAGCGGCCCGCGCGCGCAGCAGAGCGCGCCGGATCAAGATGTACGGACCCTGCTGACGAATCGCGGCATCAACCCTGATGACTTCTCGGCGATTGGCGTACGCACGACCACGGCGGTGGGTGTGATCCAGCCAGATGGGCAGACTCCTGCCTGGCACCTCTATCCAGCGCAGGTGGTGAGCGGTGGCTTCCTGCAAGGCTATGGCCTGCACCTGTCGGCACGCGCGCGCGGCTTTGATAGCGATAGCGCGGTCTGGCGGGCACTCCAGGCACATCCCAACTACGCGCTCATCGATAGCAGCGCGCTGCCTTTCCGCCCGGATAGCTCGCCTGTCTATGATCCCAACGCGGCCTCCGCCAAGGATGCCGGTTTCCCTGCAACGCCGCCGGGCTTCAACTCCTACTACACCTTCTCGATGGACGGCGTCTACCAGGGCGATACCACCTTCGCACCAACGACTTTGTGGGCCGCGAAAGGGGCTATCGGGGGGGTGACCTCGGCCACCAAATTGACCGTTATAGGCGTGGTTGACAACAGCGATAGCGCGCACTTCGGGCTGTATATCTCGCACGCGGCCTATGGCCAGATCACTGTCGATCCCTCGACGCCAGAGTTGCAGACCTACTACTTCAAGGTGGCGCCAGGCCAGGATAAACGCGCGCTCTCCCTGGCGCTCGGCTCTGCTTTCCTGGATAATGGCCTGGAGACGACCGTGCTGGAGGATGCCGTCTGGCAGGTGCGCGGGCCGCGTATTCTACTCAGTAACATCCTGCTGGGACTGGTGGGTATGGCCCTGCTGCTCGGTGTGGCAGCGCTGGCGATTACGGGTACGCGCGCCGTCATTGAGCGCCGCCAGCAGATAGGCATGCTGCGCGCGCTGGGCTGCCAGCGATACATGGTGCAGGGCGCGTTCCTCTGCGAATCGTTTCTGGTTGGCCTGCTGGGCAGTCTGCTGGGCGTCGTGCTCGGCCTGATCCTGGCAAGCAATATCTTCGCCGTCAACTTCTTTGAACGCTACCAGACAGGCCTGGTATTCACGATCCCCTGGGTCGAGCTGGGCCTGGTAGTGGGTGTGGCCCTGCTGGCCTCGCTCCTCGCCGCCCTCCTGCCCGCCTGGCAGGCCGGCCGCATCACCCCCATGGAAGCGCTACGCTATTCGTAGGCCGGGCAGTGCGCCGCCCAACGATGCTTGCAATTCTGCCATGGTTTGTTCGCGTGTTTCAAAGATCACCCCCTGCATGCCACATGATCGGGCAGCGAAAACATGCGGGGGATAATCGTCGATAAACACAATGGCAGCGTGAGGCAACTGAAGCCTCTCAGCAGCCAGATCGTATATCCGTTGATCTGGTTTCGCCAGCCCTTCTTCGCAGGAGAGGATCAGCATATCGGCCAGAGCTTCCAGTCCAAACACCTTACCGAAGACATGCCGGGCATCCGGCCATGCATTGCTCAAGAGAGCGATCTTCGTGGTTTTTCGCACCATATGCAAGAATTGCACGAACTCGGTATCCACCTGATCGCATGCTGTAAAATCATGCCGGAAGGTCTCCCTTTCTGCGTCAGTGAGAGCATATTTCCGCTGAACTTCGTCCCACACTTCGTCAACGCTTCCCTTCCCAAGGGTAGCACGAATAGCCGATTCGCAGAGCCAGATGGCAAGAGGCAGGTCCATTGGTTGAAGGCGCAGGAATGTCTCCCATTGCCGCAATTCTGGTGTTCGTACTTTGTGGATCAGCACTCCTCCAACATCGCACAAGACAGCACGAATGCCATCCGGCGCATCATTCTGAATACCCGTGTCTTCCACACGCATGTTTTTTACTCTTTTCCTCAGGCAGTTGATCTCATTGGCCACTCATACACCACAACTTGCTCCCTTTTCGTGTACGGGCGCCGCTGGCCTGCGCCCTGTTAGCTTACGCGCGCATTCCCTCATACCCTGCTAGCCCGTGTCAGCAACTCCACTGCACAGTGACATTCCTCTGGTTCGCCGAGAAGACCAGCGCCCCAGTATTCGGGCAGGACGAGAAGACGTGGACGGAGACCTGCTGCTGATCCCCCGGATTGAGCGTGCCGTTGGATGGGTTGAAGAACGCGTTCACATTGGAGGCGGATGCCGCCCAGGAAACCGGGTTGCGGGCACTCGCAGGCAAGGACATTGTGACATTGCAGGTGAAATCGCCGTTACCACCTGAGCAACCGGTATTCGCATTGATCTGCGTGGGGCTAACTGTCAGCACGCCTGGCGCCGGTGTTGGCGTTGGTTTGGGGGTTGGTGAAGGCGTAGGTGTCGGCCTGGGCGGCCGCGGCGGGATAGATTTGGGTATCGGCCTCAGTGTTGGTGTTGGAGCCAGCGTCGGTGTAGAGGTTGGCCCCGGCGCGCGCGTCGCGGTTGGCTTGACGCTGATGGTCGCCGTTTTTGATGAGAAGGCGGGAGGCAAAATAAAAGCCAGCAACGTGACAATCGCCGCAACCCAGGCGAGGGCTACCAGCCACGGGAGCCTCTTTCGCTGGGAGCCAACGCTCTGGCCGCTCTTCCCAACGAATCCGCCAGCTACAAAAGGCCGCGTTCCACCCGTGGTCTGAGCCGGAGAATCAACCGTAGATTGCGCTGGCGGCAAGACAGAAACGCGCACATCAGGCGGCTCCTGTGGCATACCCACAGGCACAAATTGATACGTTTCTATATTAGCAGCCCCAGCAACCTTCATCTCAGAAGGGTCTACTGGCACTGCCATATGTGCCGTCGTTTGTGCTTCAATGAGCAGTGGTTGAGAGGCGGCAAGTTCAGCTTGCTCCCCAGGTGTACTTGCCTCTATATCAGGAGCGTTGGCAGGGTCTTCCTGCTCAGTCGCTTCAACTGGTACTGGCGGTTCTACGTGGGCTATCTCTGGGACAAGAACTGGAGCGGGTATGTCCGCGTTCTTGGCTGGCTGCTCTGTCCCTTTAGAGAAGGATGTCTGGTTATCAGGGACAAGGATCTCTGCGTGTAAGCCTTCAGCGAATGCGGGAGATGCAGCCTCTGCGCCGGCATCTTCCTGTGTACTTTGCGGCAGCTCTTCAGGCGCTTGCGGCAAGGAAGTGGCAGCAAGGTCCGCCCCCTGATCTGCGGTCTCTTCCTTCTCACCGCTAGCCTGGGCTAACGCTTCTATAAATGCCGCGAGTTGCTGAGCGGGTTGAGCGAGCATACCCCGGTTGTTCCACGCTTTCTTCTCGGTCTGCATCATCTTTGATGGTGGGACGGGGGGGTACCCGTTGGCAGGCGTCCTCTGGGGAGACGGGGACTGGACAGCCCCGGCCGGACTCAGGGAGGCGATGAAGCTTTCGATGTTTGGATGACGGTCTTCGCTGCGCGTGGCCAGCGCTTTGAGGATACCCCCCTCAATACGCGGGGAGAGCAGCAAATTAAACTGTGTGGGCGCGGCCGGCTCCCCGGTTGTATGCATGCGTTGCAGCGAGGCGAAGTCGGGCGCATTGAAGGCCACCTGCCTGGTGAACAGTTGGTAGGCAATGCACCCCAGCGCATATTGATCGCTCCGCCTGCTTGTGAAGCCTTGAAATTGTTCGGGCGCCATATAACGCGCAGAGTTCAGCGCCTGGAGGCTGATGGAATCACCTGGCCCGCCCTGCATCCACGCTGGCCCACTCATCGTGGTCCAGCCAAAATCGGTCAGCAGGACATGCCCTGTGCTGCTGAAGAGGATATTCTCGGGCTTGAGATTGCCGTGAACAATATTGAAATGGTGGGCATATGTCAGCGCCTGTCCAACTTGCGAGAGGATATTGATGACCTCCGGCGTCGGGAAGAGGGTCTGCCCCTGGCGCTCGATACGCTCGCGCAGGGATCCTTGAGGGACATACTCGGTAATCAAGTAGAGCGCATCCTCGAATATGCCTGCGTCCAGCATGGGCAGAATATGAGGATGCTTCAGCATTCTGAGCAAGCGAACCTCACGAAAAAAGAGGTCGCGGTTCAGCGCAGGGGTGTTGTGAAAAACCTTGATGACACCGCTGGCTTTGGGGTTAACGGTATGCTGGGCCATATAAATGCTGCTAGATTCACTGTTGGCAAGTTCGGTAATGATGCGATAATTACCGATGACTTTGTCTATATAGTTGTTTCTACTCAGCATATAGGTCCTAACTACCAGGAGAACAGGCGCCTTCAGAACGACGCACACATAAAAAAGTATAGCCAGCTAGCTTGTGTTATGTCAAACAAATAGCTGAATGGGGGATAGGCAGACCCGCGTAGGGGCGATGGCTTGCCTCGCCCGTGGAGGCCGACGCGGGC
>JALYTT010000683.1 GCA_030854145.1 Chloroflexota bacterium
GCGCTACGGATGATGGGATCGCGTCCAGGGGGTACATTAGGTATGGAGGCTTGATCTATGTGATGGAAGAGCGTAATATTCGCACATGCAACACACTATATGTATGCTCCTTTTGCCAGGGTTCTCTAGCAACGTGCTGCTTCCTGTAGCGGGCACGGCGGCGTTTTTACTAACGTATATCTTTACTTTCGGCGTGATCGCTTTTTGCCGTAAAGTTGGGTGGGTAGAGAAGCCGGTAGAAGGGAAAATCCATACCCGGTCACTTCCGCGCCTGGGCGGGGTGGGGATCTTCGCGTCCTTCTTGCTGGTCTCACTGGTGTTTTACATGCCATCTCTGGGCATCGATCAACCAGCAACCGAGGTGATCTTTGGGCAGCCATACTCCAAGGAACTGGTTATTTATGTCCTGTTCATCATCGCATCGATGCTGATTGTCGTCGTCCACGTTTATGACGATGTGCGCGGCTTAAAGCCGTTGCCCAAACTGGTGGCGCAAACTGTCGCCGTGCTGATTCTTTTGGGGCCTGGCTTCCATTATTTTCATGGTGTGCTCTTCTTCGGTATCCATAATCCCTTTGTGCGCGACACCAGCAGCACGCTGTATGACCATGCACTCCCGTGGTACCGGCAGTCGACGCTGACCTTATTTATTCGCGAACCTGTCATCTCGCTGCTATCCATTCCTGCCGTGCTCTTTACCTGGTTCTGGATCACCGGCATGATGAATGCGGTAAACTTCATCGATGGGCTGGATGGGCTGGCGGCAGGCATCACGGCGATCACTGGATTGTTTATCACCATCATTAGCTGGCGGCTGGGACAATTTAGCGTGGCCCTGCTCTCGGTTATCTTTACCGGTGCGGTCGTTGGCTTCATCCCGCATAACTGGTATCCGGCGAAAATTATTATGGGGGATAGCGGCTCGCAATTTCTGGGCATTACCCTGGCCGTGCTGGCGGTGATAGGTGGAGCGAAGTTTGCCCTGATTCTCATGCTGCTGGGCCTCCCCATCCTGGATATCGCCTGGGTGATGCTGAACCGGGTGCGGCGCGGCCAGCACCCTATGAAAAGAGATATCCTGCCCCTGTATTCAGGCTCAACTCACCTGCATTACCGGCTACTCTTCGGCGGCCTCAACGCGCAGCAAGTGTGTTTTGTCCTCTACGGTGTGACCTTCCTCTTTGGTCTCTTCGCCCTGGCGTTGCCCCCCATTTATAAGCTCATCGGCTTCACTCTGGTCGGTATCGTCATGGCCGGCCTATTATTATGGAGCCGGCGCCTGCAAACCAGGAGAGCTGCCAGGCAGGCGGAGATTGAGATCGTGCAAGAGAAGCAAGCCTGATAATGGCTGAGTCACGAAATTGAAGCCTCATGCGTGTACTCCTCGAAAGTAGGGACGCAATTGATTGCGTCCGCGTTCTTGATAGACGACAAGGAAAGTACGATGCAAGAGAAAAAGTTAGACGGGCTGCGTGTAGCCATCCTCGTCTCCGATGATTTCGAGCAGGCGGAACTGGCTGAGCCAAAGAAGGCGCTGGATCAGGCGGGCGCGCTGACCAGGGTGATTGCCCCCAAAGCGGGCCAGGTGCAGGGTATGAATCATGATGTGAAGGCCGACACCTTCAGCGTAGATATGACGCTGGACCAGGCCAGCCCCGATGATTTCGATGCCGTCCTGCTGCCGGGGGGCGCGCTTAATGCCGACTTCTTGAGAATGCAGCCGGCCGCACAAGACTTCGTTCGCCGCAGCGACAGCGCGGGCAAGCCCATCGCGGTGATCTGCCACGGCCCCTGGTTGCTGGTCTCGGCCGGCCTCATGAAAGGCCGCACCCTAACAAGCTACCACACGATTCAGGACGACCTGCGCAACGCCGGCGCCACCTGGGTAGATCAAGAGGTAGTGCGCGACCGCAACTGGGTCAGCAGCCGCCAACCCCAGGATATCCCGGCCTTCAACCAGGCCATGATCGAGCTATTCTCAGAAAGCATAGTAGGCCTGCGACAAACAGGGAGATAAGATACGTCTCCCTTGATGAGCGCGGCATTGGAGCAGGGCGACCCCTTGCGGTCGCCCTGTAACCCGACGCGCGCCATGCCAGTCTCTCAATTGTCTTGCGTATTATGATACGAACATCCCACGAATGTTTGTGGGACGTTCAGGCCATTGTAAGGTATGTGTATCTAGCTGCAAGCCAGCTATCAGGCTCAAGCGTGATAATTCGGTCTGGTATTCTCTGGTATTTTATATCACGCGGGAAGAGCCGACGGTATGGAAATTGAAGGTACACAACGCGACACTATAGCCGACGCTGTAGCGAGCGACGAAAAACTCGTGGTGGCGCCCAGGAAGAGGACGCGCCGGCGCAGCATCACGATCTTCATTGTTGTAAGCGTCCTGAATGTGGCGTTGCTGGCGCTGCTCTGGTCACAATTGCTGACGCCGGCGGCACAGCCGGCAGGGCAGGGAAACAGCGGCAGCGTTTTCAGTGGTCCGCTGGTGGGCAAGTCGGCACCGAATTTCACGTTGCTAGCTCTGGGCACTCATCCTGGCCCGAAGATCTCGCTCGCCGACTTCAAGGGCAAGCCTGTCGTGCTGAATGTCTGGCAATCCTCGTGCGCCCCCTGTGTCAGCGAAGCGCCGGCCTTCCAGGCCACGTGGCAGCACGCGCAGAGCCAGGGCATCGTTTTTCTGGGCATAGACTTTCAAGATAGTCAGAGCGACGCGCTGAGCTTTGTGCAGAAATACGGCATTACCTACACCAATGTGGTAGATCAGGATGGCTCGACGACGATCAATTATGGCGTGACCGGCACGCCGGAAACCATCTTCATCGATCAGCACGGCGTGATCGTCGGCCGGCACGCGGGCGAGATGTCAGCATCCATGCTACAGCAGGGCCTGCAACTACTCGCAGGGAAGCAACATGCAAGCTGACCACGACGCTCTATTTCGTGTAGGGGCGCCGCTGGCCTGCGCCCGGTGGTTTCGTGTAGGGGCGCCGCTGGCC
>JALYTT010000684.1 GCA_030854145.1 Chloroflexota bacterium
TACCGAAGAGAGGGCATAAAGCTGGGCGTTTCCTCACTTCAGGACAAAGGATCGCGATCCTCTCTATTACTGCAAATCCTGTATTTCGGGTACACTCCAAAGCCCTGCGATCTGCCCAGGGTTTTTTCTCGTCATCCGTAGTACTCAATAGAGGAGTTGGAGCGGGCTGAACGTTCTACTTTCGGAGAAACGCTCATGAGAGTTATAGCTATGGTTGAACAGAATGGGGTCCATATGCTTCTGATGCAGCTCAAGCAGGGGCATGAAGAGGTTCTGGACGTGCTGTATCCGCGCTACGCGCGGGTATTTTATGCCTACGCAAGACATAATCGCCTCTCGCACGAAGATGCCGAAGATATCGTGCAGACCACGTTCTGGCGTGCGCTTGACCGCATCGGCAGCTACGACGAGGTATACGGCGGCGGAGAGCGCTGGCTATGGAGTATTTGCAAGAACCTGGTAATCGATAGCCTGCGCGGCAAGACCGCCCTTGAACTTCCTGCTGAGCTGCTGTCGGGCGAGGAGAGCGATCCCGCGAACTATGCCGAAAGGCAGGAGAACTTGCTGGCCTTCAAATACGCCTGGGATGCTCTGCCAGAAGAGGACCGTGCCGAACTACGGCGCGGGCGCGGGCGCGGACCCGGACGCAAGGCCTGGCACCAGGCGGTACAACGATTGCGCAGTATCTGCGTAAGGAGCACACTATGACGCACCACAATGGTTGGCATACAGACGACTTTATCACGCGGGCCAGGGCGCGTATCCAGCAGATGGAAGAGCGCGCGGATGAACTCACAGATGCGCTGGGTACGCCGCGCGAGGCCAAATACGACCTGCTCTCAATGCTGGCGGCAGAGACACAGCCAGGCACATGGCTGGGACAGGTGGAGAGCCACACACTCCCTGATCAGCAGATCGCG
The DNA here is from genome assembly GCA_030854145.1 of Chloroflexota bacterium. The sequence continues at coordinate 921 of JALYTT010000684.1, forward strand.
CCCCTCCCCCTTCTGCCAGGAAACGGCAGAGGAAACAGGCGTCGCCAGCGCTTCATGTCCTTCGCCACGGGGCTTGTGGCGCTCCTGCTGGTCAGTTTGCTGGTCGGTAGCGCGTTGTTGCTCTTCTCATCACGTCCCTCATTGCACCCCACAACCACGGGGGGGACCGATCATTCTCTCGCCCCCCCCATCGTTGTTATGGGTACCACCGATGGGTTACTCGCTCTGAGAAGCCGTGACGGCTCGTTGCTCTGGCACTATCATGCAGAACAAGGACACAGGTTTGTCAATCCCTTGATCCTGCTCTGGGGTGCTATCGTGTACGCCGCGTCACTGGACGGCCATGTGTACGCGCTGCACAGCGACACAGGAAAACTCATCTGGCAGCAAACAGTGTCACCTGTCTCTCCTGGCAATAGCCGCTTTTCAGCCGATCAAGGAAGAATTGCCGCTGATCATGATATCGTTGCCATCGATTATACGCGGCTATTGATCCCCTTGCCTGATGACAATGAGGGCATCACCTATGTTTTCCGGGCACAGAATGGAGCCAGCCTCTGGCATCACGAGAGGCTATATCAAGAGGTTGGACTTCTTGGAGTGGACAACAAGGCCGTGTATATCACAGATATGTTAAAACGCTTTCAAAGGCAGCTTATTACCAGGGCGCTACGAGCAAGAGACGGAAAAGAACTGTGGAGCAATAGCGCCGTTGTCATTCAAATTCCCGTGACGCAGGGAGCATCGTCGCTCGTAGTCGTCAACGGGATCATCTATGGGTATAGCCAGGGTAATGGCCTCGTGGCTCTTGATACGACAAACGGAAAACTACTCTGGAAGCAGAAAGCTGCGGATGATAGCTTCGTGGGTCAGGTCATTGTGGGAAATGGAGAGATCTACCTTGACACAGCGAACCGCTTCTGCGCCTATCAAATGAGCAACGGTAGCCAGCGCTGGTGTACATATACCAGGCACACAGGGAACTACTTTGAGGAGTTTGAGCAGGTAGTTTTTATGAATGGCATGGTCTACGTCGGTCACGGAAGTTTCAATCCACAGAGTTTCTGGATTGAGGCGTGGGATAGCAAAGGCGTGCAGCACTGGGTCTGGCCTCCTGTGGGCAGCAAGTTGCGTACCAGCGTGTTAAGTCCTGATACCTCATGGATGTTTGCAGGATCGAATGGCGTCCTGTATATTCCTTCGATGGATGGATTGTACGCGATACGTGCCAGCGATGGGCACCAGCTCTGGTATGTCAAAAAGCGAGCTGCATATTTTGAGCTTATGCAATAGGTAGGAGCCATAGAGGCGCCGTTTACAAGTCTGTGTATAACAGATGGCTCACAATCAGGTCATGAGAGTGGAGCGCTCCACTCTCATGACCTGTCCGTCTGCACGGCCACGGCAATGGCAACGGAGAACTGCGCCAGGTCGGCGATGCTCACGTCGAAGGCGCTGATGCCCAGCGCGTCGGCGCGCTGCTTGGCGCGACCGTGCAGGCGCACTGTGGGGCGACCGCTGCGCACCTGCACGATCTCCATCTCGCGCCAGGCCACACCGTGCAGGCCGGTGCCGAGGGCTTTGCTGATAGCTTCTTTAGCGGCAAAGCGCCCGGCCAGGCGGGTGACTTTCGGAGGCGGGGGCGGCGTGACCAGCATGGCCCTACGCCCGCGACACTGTAAGATCTCGATTTCGGTGAAGACGCGCTGCAGGAAACGCTCGCCGTGGCGCTCGAAGACCTGGCGCACGCGGTCGACCTCGATGATGTCGATGCCCACGGCGACGTTCACGCCCTGGGGAAGACTGAGGGGAGCCGGCAGACCGGCCTTGCCCGCTGGCCCGAAGAGCCAGTCGGGAAGCTCCTCACCCGGCCGGCTCACAAGCGGAGTAAACAGGCGCGGCAGATCGTCCCCTGTGTCATCCTTATTTGCCATTGTTACCCTCAAGCGCACCCATGAGCGGCCGCTGTAGCGTCTCGCTCTCCGGCGTGCTGGTGCTATCGCCTGGCGGCAACACGGAGGCGGCCGGACCGGTACCCCGGCCGATGCCGCGATAGGTGAAGCCGAGGCGGTGCATTTCGGATGG
>JALYTT010000238.1 GCA_030854145.1 Chloroflexota bacterium
TTGAATGATGGTCTCGATTTTCTCCGTGAAGTAGGCAGCCAGCGCGGTGCATTGCTGTCCGTTTCTGTCTGCCCCTTCCCAAACCGTGCTTGCATGTTTCCATGCACACGGCTTTCTAGCGGTTCATAACGAGATTTTGAGTCGTGTAGGTCGTCCGTAGGTGATATTTATGTGGCATTCATGGCAGACGACGAGCGTTTTTCGGCGGCGTGCAGCCATGACCTTCTTCCATACAGGCACTTCTCGACCTCCCTTATCCTTCAAATCTGCGAGTTTGCGGATGTGGTGAACCTCAACATTATCCGTTGATTCGCAGAGTTCGCACGTGTCGGCTAGGAGTCGTCGTAGTATCTCGGTTCGTCCCACCTTGTGGACGTACGGGTTATCGTTGAGAATTGCTCGCGGTTGCCGGGTCAGAGAAATCCCTCCAAATCGCGCCGTAAGGGGCGGTTTGTTCTTCCGCTCGCGCTTGACTTCCAGACATTTGAGCGTTTTTCCCTCAGGAGTCTGTGCTTTGGCACTGTATTTAGCATACAGAGAGGCAACAGACCTTTGGTGTTTGGATGCGAGCGTTTTCATGAGTGACTGTTCTGCTATCCAGCGCAGTTTGTTAAGCCTTCCAACGTTGTAGGCCAGAAGGTAGTACTGTACCATTCCTCGGTATTCTTGTTGATACCTTTCGACGATGGAGAAGTCATCATCTTCTAAGAGCTTGGAGCGATGGGCTGGCTTGCCTTTCTTCAGGTATTGGGCACATTTCTTTTCGATTACGTCATTTGGGATACGAAGGCCAATGGTTCCGTTAAGACTGCGCCTCCTTCCCTTGTAAATATGGCCGTTGTATTGTTGGTTCACGATTTCGTAGCCGAGGAAGCGTGCTGCGCCTTTGACAGCATGAGTAATCAACGTTTTCTCTTCCGAGAGGGTGAGTTTCAGGTTCTCTTGTAACCAGACTCCGATTTTTCGCTTGATCTCTTCTGCTTCTTGTCGCGTTCCATCGTATCCCAGAAGCCAATCGTCCGCATAGCGTATGAATCTCAGCCTCCTGTATGCAGGATCGTAAGGGTCCATTGCTGGCAGGTGCCTCATCTGTTTACGGATCACCTGTTTCCCTTGTATCGTGGTGTAGCGCATCTTGTTGATGAGGCTCCGGTACGCGGGATTGCCCCTTCGGGTTTCACCTTGCGTGTATTCTGGTATCAGTATCCTTTCTACATACTGATCGAATTGGTTCAGATAGACATTGGCAAGGAGCGGACTCAGCACCGATCCCTGAGGGGTTCCACTCAGGGTGACGTTGAATTTCCAATTTTCGATGTATCCTGCCTCTAGCAATTCTCGGATGAGTTGCAGGAAGCGCGGGTCGTGGATATGTTCCCCAAGTATTTTCATGAGGATGTCATGATTGATGGTGTCGAAATACTTGGAGATATCTCCTTCCAGAAACCAACGGGTACCTGTCCATGTTCCCTGAATTTGCTGTAAAGCTGTATGGCAGCCATGCCCTGGTCTGAAGCCGTGTGATGCCTTGCTAAATTGAGGTTCGTAGTATTCTTCCAGAAGGCTACGAATGACCTCCTGAAGCAGTTTATCCCGCCACGTTGGGATTCCGAGTGGGCGCGTTCCCTTTTTCTTGGGAATGTGAATTCGTCGTACCGGAGTCCATCGGAACTCTTTCTGGCGAAGTTCTGTGATGAGGAGTTGAATTTTGCGGCGGGACATGGCATCCACGGTTTCATCCGTGATTCCTTTGGTCATTGCGCCTTTGTTCGGATAGAGCTTGGCGTAAGCCCGCAGGTAAAGCTCTTCATTGTACAGTAAATGTTGGACTCGTTCGAGTGATAATCCTCGTTTTCCTCGTTCTCGTATGATTGAGTAAACAGTATCAGCAGTACGCATCGCGCGTTTCCCCTTCTGTTCTCTTCAATCGAACCACCTACTACCCTTTCCCGTGTATGCGGCTTTCCCGCATTCTGAGTACTATGATAGTTCCGTACCCGTAGGCTTTGCAGCCCGTAGGGCATCCCGCTTTCCGTCGGTCATATACACATCGAGCGCCCCTTAGGCAGTCCTTTCGTCCTTTTTCCTACCCCGTTGGTAGTTCCAATGCCGTCAGAAGGGTACGCTGATCGTCACTAGAGATCGGCGTAGACGACATGTCTGGTGTCAAACGCTTTCCAGTCGTGCGGAATTCACATGGTTCGGACTAGACTTTGGGCAATTCAGCTCTTGCCGTAGGGCGCGGGTCTTGCGGAACGTTCCTAGCATATCGTTTTCTGCCGTCTTCCGCGTTTCCAACGTGCTATTGTCCCCTTCCCCTTTCGGTTCCAGGTAGGTTGGATGACCCTAGAACACTCCTTCCAGTTCTAGCTCCTTGCAGGAGCGATATATGGCCGCGTTAAACGGCGCACAACGACATCTCGTCCACTGTTTCTGACGTGCTTCCCTTTGTCAAACTGCCTTTGTTGCGGTAGATTTTCCCGTAAGCCATGAGGTACAGCTCACGATTGAATAAGAGCCGATACACTCGCTCCAATGGTTGTCCCTTTTTGCCTCGTTCACGAATGATAGCTAAGACCGTGCGGGCCTCCTGCATTTCGCATACCTTTCTGCTCTTGCTATCGATATCACATATACCGCCCTTCGCCATGCAAACGGCCTTCCCGTTTTCGGACTACTACGGCGGCTCCGTTCCCTTAGAGGTCGCCCTCCGTAGGGAATCCCATGTTTACGCGTATCCCACGTTCTAGCACGACTTAGGTTCCCTTTCGTCTCCTTAAATGCATTCATTATGCATCACTCACTAGATGGAGTACTTCACTTGCTCTGACACTGATAACAAGTGTATCTAGTGTCTCTGCTCAGATACGCTGTTAGGGCAGAGGGCCGCATGTGTGCCGTTGGAGACTTGGATTCAACAAACTCAGTTTAACCATATCATGCGGGTCTTGCATCACCTGAGCCTAAGCGTCTTCGGTCTCATTGATACGTTCGTGACATGCTACTGTCCCCCTTGTCTTTCGACGCAAGGTAAGTCCCGTGACCCAGGGGTATTACTCCAACCCCTCCTTTCTCTGAAAGGAATGAGAATACGCGCCGACACGGCGCACGCGCCATCATGCAAGAACGGTAGGAAGGAGGATCAAAGGTCAAATACACGACGAGCAGACGCCTGGAGTAGGCATCCATCACAAAGGTCGCCCAGGGACGACCAAGCGCCTGTCCCGTGCGAGCACTCACTACCTCGATGTCCAATTCCGTATGGTCCATATGCACAATTTCCCACGGACGATCTCCATGTTTTGGCGTCGTTTGCTCTAGCTCCCACACCCAGGGGTCATGCTGAGCGGCGGCACGCGGCCCTTGTCGTTTGAGCGTTTGTTCCTGCCGATCCCGTTTCGCGATGCGATCCAGAAAGGTTCGGTAGCTGGGAACGGGGATCCCTCGCTCTTTGGCTTCGCGTTCGAGCAGCAGGTAGACAGTTGTTTTTGACTGCTGTTTCAGCGTTTCGTAATGCTCAGTAATGTACTTTTCAAGCAACTGATCAGCCTCTTGACTCAGTCGCGGCAGATGGTTTCCCTGGCGATGTTGTCCAGGAATGAGGCCAACAAAGCCATGTCCGTAAATGGCCTCCGCTGTGCGAAACGCGCATCGCCATCGCTGCAAGGTTCTTGCTGGGGCGATTGTTTCTTCTGGTAAGGCCCGCCCCAAGATCTTGTAGCGATAGGTGGCAGTTTCCAGTTGTGAAGGAGAGGCAGACAGCAAGATTTCATGCTCCTGTGCGAGCTTAGGGTCGGAAGGATCAGGTGTCGCTATCGTCACTTTGTTTTGTCGTAACAAGTCTTCAAAGAGCTCGATAGGCAGATCGACCACCCGTTTTTCGGGAGAGAGGAGGGTCACTGCTGTTTCGCCCAGATTGAGCGTTCGCCAGGGCTTCCCATCCCACCAAAGCATGGTGCCGGGAAGAATCTTGCGGGAAGGCGAGCCAGGAAAGAGGTGAAAGGATGACTGACTCAGCGTCCTGTATGCAGCCGATTGCTCCTGGTCTACAAAGACCTGTACATGAGCAGGGTCAGCCAGTGGAACCTGAGAGAGATCCACATACAATTGCTCACAGGCAATGAGCGCGTAGACATCATCTGGTGTTCCTGTTTGGATCCCTTCAAGCACCTCCAGGAGCGAGAGCGCTGGTTGGCTTTGGACCAGTGTACGAATGGCGGTGGAAACCTCGGCCTCGACGGGAGCACGGGAAAAACGCAGATAGTCCTCCAGAAAACGGAGATTGCGCTGATACACCCAATCAATCTCGGCGCTGGAGAAAAGGCGATAGGTCAGACCAAACGTTTTCGCATATGCCTCACCTGGAGGGCAGGACCAGGTGCCATCAGTATTGCGCAGGTAGCGATGGGGCATCTGCTCAGCAAGCAGGGGAAGTTGATCTTCCATTTTGCACTCAACCCATCCCCCGCCATCTTCTCGCAGGACGAAAAAGTCTGGCGTATGGAACAAGCCCACGTGTTTACCAGTTTTCCCCTGGTAGGTGAGCTTGATGGGTTCAGGTTGGTCGTAGAACGCTAGGACAACGGGATCATGTTCCATTTGATAAATGAAGGCCAGTTCTCCTCGGTGACTCTCAAACTGGATGGTACATCCCATTTTTTTACTGGGATAGCGACCGCTCACATTGCCAGCCGCTCCTCGGACCAAGCGTGAAGGCGGGGAAGAGCGAATCCGAGAGATGATGGTTTTTGCCTGTTCCGGCAGCTTGTGCTGGAGGCACCACACTTCAAACAACTCATCAGTAAACATTAGGAGTTCTCCTCATCAACATATCAACATCACAGGTTTGCACCTCTGTATGAATGACGAGGAAGAGGAGAAACAATCACGAACAAGGACTTTCAGGCATATTATCCTTTTTTTGACAACTTTCGGACAAATTATGGTTTCCCTTCATCTGATTTGCTTTCGAGTTCCAGGCTTCCATATGCGACAACATTTGCTTCACCGCGCCATATTATGCCTTCTTAACGCGCCATGACATAGTTCTAGTCACAACTGGCGTGACCCGCGCGATCAATCGCGCCGCTACGAAAGGGGAAGCGCCCTCATTGTCACCCATCAAACTTGCCCATTAAGAGCACAAATTCCACGTAAGTTGTGCTGATTGTACGTAGCATCACTGCGCATCCACAAACAGTGAGCGGCGCAGATACTGCCCGCCACCCTTGCCGCCAACATACTCGCCATCGCGCACAATAACCTGGCCGCGCAATAACACCGTATCCGGCGCACCCTGCATGTGCATGCCCTCGTATGGACTGTAATCGACGCGCTGGTGCTGTGTGGCGGCACTGATGGTCATGGCGCGCTCGGGATCGAAGATCAGCAGGTCGGCATCGCTGCCCGGCGCGATCGTGCCCTTGCGCGGGAAGAGACCGAACAACTTCGCGGGCGCGGTCGCCACCAGGTCCACAAAATGTTGGATATCCAGCATGCCCCTGCGCACGGCGTCATAGAGCAGCACGACGCGCGTCTCGACTCCCGGTAGGCCGTTGGGGATCTTCGTGAAGTCGTCCAGTCCCAGCGTCTTCTGCCCCTCGAAGTTGAAGGGGGCATGATCGGTCGAGACCACCTGGAGTTCGCGCCGCTGCAAGCCAATCCACAGCGCTTCGTTATCAGCGAGTGAGCGCATCGGCGGAGAGCACACAAATTTGGCCCCTCCAAACTCAGGCGCCGTATAGCAGCTATCGTTAAGATAGAGGTACTGCGGACAGGTCTCGCCCCAGACGGCCAGCCCTTTGGCGCGCGCCGCCGCCACAACATGCAGCGTGTGCGCGCAACTGACATGCACAATATACAGCGGCGCCTTCGCCAGCGTCGCCAGAGTGATCGCTCGTTGCGCCGCCTCACCTTCGAGAATACCTGGACGCGTCAGGGCATGAAACAGCGGCCTGGTATGCCCGGCGGCGATGGCCTCGCGCACCAGAAAGTCGATCACGATGCCATTCTCGGCATGCACCATCACCAGCCCGCCCAGTTGGCCCGCCCTGCGCAGCACACGGAAGATGGTCTCGTCATCGACCATAAACGTGCCCGGATAGGCCATCAGCAGCTTGAAGCTGGTTACGCCCTCCGCGATCATATCATCCATGGCCTCTTCCGGCGCCGCCGCCAGGTCGGTGATCGTGATGTGGAACCCATAATCGATCACGGCCTTCCCGCCGGCTTTGGTATGCCAGGCTTGCAGCGCCTCCGCCAGGCTGTGTCCCCGCTGCTGATTGGCGAAATCGATGATCGTGGTCGTGCCCCCACAGGCGGCCGCGATGGTGCCACTCTCAAAATCATCGCTCGCGACCGTCGCCGGCAGGGGAAGTTCCATGTGGGTATGCACATCGATGGCGCCCGGAAAAATATACTTGCCCCGCGCATCCAGTACCCTATCCACCTGGATGACAGCCAGCGCCTCCGGCGCGCCGACCGCCACTATCTTCTCATCCTCGATCAAGATATCCCCGACGAAATCGTCGGTTGCCGTAATCACACGGCCATGAGCAATACGTATACGCACAGGTACGCTGCCTTTCTTACACAATCTATATCGCCAGTTGCGATAGCCACCACTCATCTGATGAGTACCTCTATTATATATCGCCAGGAAGGGACCTGTAGAAAATCGCGGTTTCGTCGATACAACTACTATAGATGGATCAGCATTCTCTCTAGCAGCAATAAACACTGAAACATAGCGTGTGAAGGATAGAGGTTTACTCGTGAGTATTTTTCAGCGGCCAGCCTCGCATCTACCCCACAGGTGCATCAGCGCAGGCTATCGCGCCTTCACTTTCCTGCGACCAAAAACGAATCCTTTACTGAATATCCCGATAGCGCGGCGCCTGGCGATCGGTTTTCTTATCCCGGCGCTGATTGCCTCTATTGCCCTGGGAAGTATCAGCCTCCAAAGTATGCAGCTCCTTGCCAAAGAAGCGACTTTCTACAATAATCTCGTCCAAACCTATACATCATTGACGACCGCGAGCAGTGATCTACAGACGATGGACACTCGGCTGCATGATACCCTCACCCAGGCTGTGCAGCTTCACTTACCGCATACGATGTTACAGGAAGACCAGGAAGACATTCAATATATTGCTGGTGATTTTAATACTATCATCCAGCATTATAATCACTACGACTTGCTTGGAGATCACCCTGATTTAGAAGCTTTATTCAGCGGCGGGGGCGATGGTGCGCTTCTAGTACAACAGCGGCAAATTGCGCAAAGCGCATTACAGGCATGGCAGGATTATTTCAATGCACAGACACTGGTGCTCCACGCCATCACTACAGGCGATCTCAGCGGGGCCCAGGCTCAGGTGTATGGCATAGTAGATCCCTATCATACCACTGCTGTGGATACTCTCGGCAATCTTATCAAGTTTAATGCGGGCCTGGTCAATACTATCCACAACGCGACTCAGGTGCAGGAGAACCAACTGTTACTGACGATGGTGCTCGCCATCCTGGGAGTCATTCTTGGCATTGCTTTCGTAGGCTGGCTCGTTTCCAGCACACTGGTACGCCGCTTGCGGCAGTTAGGCCAGGTAGTCCAATCCATTGAAGAAGGGCAGATGGATGCGCGCCTCGTTATTGCCGGGCACGATGAGATTGCCACGACTTCCGGGTATGTCAATACGATGCTGGATACGATTGTGGGTCTGCTGGAGAAGACGCGCGAGCAGCGCGATGCCCTGATTAAAGCGGAGGCCCTGGCAATCATCGATCCGCTCACCGGGCTGGTGAACCATCGAGGAGTCATGAAGCACATCGATGAAGAGCTGGCACGCTGCCAGCAGACACGGGGGTCCTGCGCGATCCTGTTTGTTGACATCGATCACTTCAAGTATATCAACGATACCTGGGGCCATCAGGCAGGGGACGCGATCTTGCGAGAAATCTCCCAGCGGCTTACACTCTGCCTCCACCAGGAAGATTGTGTGGGACGTTACGGCGGAGAAGAATTTGCCGTGGTCTTAAAGAATATAGCTGCCTATGAGGTATACGATATCGCCGAGCGCCTGCGCGTGACCCTCGCCGAAAGGCCATGTCTCTGGCAGGCAGAGGAGGCGCTATTCGCTACCCCCATCGTGGTTACTGCCAGCATTGGCGCCTCGGTCTATCAACTACATGGAGTCACCCGCGTAGCCTTAATCGAGGCGGCCGACAACGCGATGTATCATGTCAAGCACACCGGGCGCAATCGCGTCTGCATAGCCGGCGAGGAACATCCATCCACACAAAACATGTCCACAGCCGCCATTGTATGAGCAGGTGAGAAATTATACGCCTGGCTCGCACCATAGTGCGAATGGAGCTAGAGATCAGGTATTCCGGTAAATTGCTGCCTGCGCTTCCGGCGTATCAATAGTATTTTTGGTGATCACCACAAAGCCCGTCGTGACGCGCTTCTTGATCTCGTTGACCCCACCAGTGAGCACTTTGAACGCGTACCCTACCGCCAGGTCACCCATCTGCGCCGGTTTTTGCGCAATGGCGATGTCAATCAGGCCATTCTTGATATCCGCCACTGTCTGTTCGGGAGCATCGAAGTTGGCTATCTTGATACGCCCCTGCTGCTGAGCCAGCTTCACCCCTTGTGCCGCTCCTTCTCCACTACCCACATTCGTGCCAAATATACCTTTGATATCGCTTATGCGCTGTAACATCGCCACCGTCTCCTGCCTGGCGGTGGCAAGACTATGGTAGTTATAGTCCACACCGGCCAGGGTCACGAGTCCATTAGCTGCCTGGAGCGCATTCTTAAAACCTTGTACGCGCTGGTCGACGCTGCTCGAACCTGGGGATGTTTCCTGGATATATACCTTGCCCTTGCCACCGATACTTTTAATAAGCGCATTGCCCGCCAGTCTTCCACCTTCGATATTGTCAGAGCCTATGTAGGAGAGCGGAAAGGTGATCGGCCCATTGACATAATTGCCGTCACCAATAAATGTGTCTACCGAGATCACATTGATATGCGCATCGTACGCGCGCTTCAACGGCGCGATCATCACCTGTTTATCGCAGGCCGCGATGATGATCACATTCACTCTTTTAGCAATCATGGCATCCACGATGGGTGTCTGTAAGGTCGCGCTGAACGTCGCCGGTCCATCAACGACCAGGTCCACGCCCAGTTGCGAGGCTCTGGATTGAGCGCCGCGTGCCATTGTCGTATAAAAAGGGTCGCTTTTGCTCCCTACAATCAGTGCAATCACCGGCCGCTTCGGGCCGCCCAATGGGGCATTCGAGGGCGGTGCCTGGCTCCCGCCGCAAGAGATAAACGTTGCCCCTCCAACGATGGTTCCTGCCATTGCCAGCAAGGTCCGCCGGCTCAGTTGTTGTTCACCCAATGCGCTCTCCTGCATACTATGTGGCCCCTTATCGCTTTTCAGCCTATGGCTGCAAGCAGAAATCACGCTAGATCACTGCCTGATTCCATGATAAACATAGGCTGAAATTGGGCATAATTCCCTGCTTCTAAATGTTGCTATAATAGATGAATGGGCCAGCAGTCCATTTTCTATGACACCCATGTGGAGGAAAAACATGTCAGCGATAAAAATTGTAGTTCTCGGCGCAGGCAATATCGGGGGCACGCTTGGACGCAAGTGGGTAGACGCTGGAGAGCAGGTTATTTTCGGGGTAAACAACCCCAATGGAGAAAACGCACGTAAACTACGCAGCGATCTGGGTGATCACGCAACGATTCAGACCACCGCCGAGGCCCTCGCCACCAATCCCGGCGTGGTGGTGCTGGCTATTCCTGGCCCGGCCATGGATGCCACTATCGCGCAATACGCCAAGCAACTCGACGGCAAGATTATTATCGATACGGCCAATAAGATGGGAGCCAGCACACACAATAGCTTCACCGCCTTGCAACAACACACCCCTCACGCCAGCATCTACCGCGCATTCAACACCCTCGGCTGGGAAAACTTCGCCGATGCCCTCTTCGATGGCACACCCGCCGACCTTTTCTACTGTGGAACGGACGGCGACGCCCGCGCGACCGTCGAGCAGTTGATTTCGGATGTTGGACTACGGCCAGTCTCCCTGGGCGGCCCCGAACAGGTTGGCGTGGTTGACTCTCTTCTAGGCTTGTGGTTCGCGCTGGCCGTCGGTCAGAAGAAGGGCCGTCACCTGGCCTTCAAGATGCTCACCCGATAGATTCGACAGAGGGAGAGCATGCGCGTAGGCTCCCAGGGCGCAGGCCAGCGGCGCCCCTACACGAAACAAGGCAGACCAGCCAGGGAAAATATGTGGGAGAGAGCGGAGT
>JALYTT010000685.1 GCA_030854145.1 Chloroflexota bacterium
GCCCTGCCAGAGGCAGAGCAACCCGAAAACGTGCAATGATGTTTTTACGCTGGCCTTACGACTTACGCAGGGGAGCGCCGATCTCGTAGAGGTGCTGCAAAATCTCCTTATATGACCGCAGGAAGCCTGTCTCATGATAGCTAATATCATGCTCTTGACAGAAGGTCCTGACGATACCCTGTGCGGCTCTTAACTTGTTCCTGGGCATAGCGGGGAACAGGTGATGCTCGATCTGGTAGTTCAGGCCGCCGTACCAGAAATCCGTCAAGGGGTGAGACTTGATATTGCGGGCCGTCAGCACCTGCCGGCGTAAGAAGTCCATGGGGGTATCCGTGTCCAGCACGGGCATACCTTTATGGTTAGGCGCAAAGATCGAGCCCAGGTACAGGCCGGTAAGCGCCTGGTGAACAATGATGAATAATGCCGCCTGCCACCATGGGAAGCGATAGAACAGCACGCCAAAGTACAGCAGGAAGTGAGCGATGATCAAGCCCACTTCCAGGACGCGATATTTCACCTTATTATTCAGCAGAAAGCGCACGGTGTTGGTTTGCAGTCCGAGCGAGACGGTCATTAAGGCCGGGAGAAACAGAATGGCCTGATATTTTACCAGGAACTGGTTGAATTTTCCCATGCTCTGGAGATCTTCGCGGCCGGTGAAGTCGAGGAACGGGATCTCGATATCGGGATCAAGATCGACCTGGTTGGGGTGGCTGTGGTGATTATTATGCTTATCAAGCCACCAGCTATAGCCCATACCGATCAGCAGGTTACCGCCGATCAGGCTCACCAGGTCATGTTTCCAGACGGTATGGAACATCTGCCGGTGCCCGGCTTCATGGCCCAGCAAACCGATCTGCCCGAAGACAAATGCCAGGTAGACGGCATTCAGGAGTTGCAGCCAGAAACTGTTGACCGTGAGCAGGATCACCACGCCCAACGCGAACAGGCCCGCCACAATGATAATGCGGGTGGTGTAGTAAGCCGGCTGTTTCTCCAACAGCCCATCCTTCTTGACCAGCCGTTTCAGCTCAGCATATTCATTAATGCGGGCGCTGGGGATAGCCGGTATCACGCTGGGGAGCGTAAAACCCTCGTCCGGCGCGGCCTGTATAGCCAGGGTCGAGGTAGTGCCTTTGTCCTTCATGAGTATTCCTTTTCAGTAAAACATACAGCGACGAGCATTACTAACTCAGCCATCCAAAAAGGGATGGCGATATCACGCAAAGCCTGGTCGCTGGAATAAAACTTTGTGCGAGACGAAAAAGTCAGAGTGGTGAAAAAATCCTGGTCCCACAACAATACACTCTTCTCAATGTCCTTACGAATACATTCTTCTCAAAAAGAGGGAACATAAGTTAGAGCAAAAAAGTGGGAGAATTGTTTCATTCAGACAGTTTTTCTGAAAAAGCCGTGACGGGTAGCAGCACCTCAAAGCGCCAGCCGCGCTCCGGTTCAGGGGCGGCCTGCACGGAGCCACCAAGGAGCGCGACTCGCTCATACACACCCCGCAGTCCGAAGCCCGGTGTATGAGCATCGGGATCGGAGTCAGCCGCACTGGTTCTGGCCGGGCCGTTGTCCAGGACAGTCAATTCGGCCTGCTGCTCGTCAAGGCGCAGGCGCAGCAGCACCTTTGTGGCACCGGCATGCTTGCGAACATTCGTCAAGGCCTCCTGCGCGCAACGATAGAGCGTCATGCGCAGTTCCGGCGCGATATCCCCAGTTGAGCCTTCCAGATCGATGGTTACCTCGGTCTCCCGGCTGGCCATCTCAAACTCGGAGACGAGGCGTCGCAGGTCAATTTCAAAAGAACCGCCCGTGATGCTGGCAGGACGCAGCGCGGCTACAGAGTGGCGCACCTCCGCCAGGCATTCTCGTGCCACGCGCCGCGCCTCGATCAGTTCAGCATGCAGGCCAGGATCGCCGCGCTCCTCCAGCTTCGTCGCCGTCTCAAGCTGCACCGCCAGGATCGTCAGGTAATGACCGAGCGTATCGTGAATCTCGCGCGCGATGCGATTGCGTTCGCGCGTCGCTGCCAGGTCTTCCACCTGCGCGGCATATTCCTGGAGCTGTGTATGAGCCACCTCTAATGCCGAGCTGGACTGCTCTAAATCGGATATCAAGGCCTGCTTACGTACACGCTCCAGTACAAAGCGACGCAGAATATACGAGAAAGCAAAGACAAAGACAAAGGGAGGCACAAATGTCAACTGCCCGCTGAGATTCAGGTGCCCCTCTTCCACAATCAGAATGAGCGTCGTGACAGCCCAGAGCGCGGTACAGGCGATCAGTGAAGTACGCTCTGAATACGACGTTCCGATAAGCGCGACTACCACGACCGGCAGAAGCCAATCGAAGCCCATACCCCACGCGCCGACGACCAGCGTGCCACAGCTCAGCAGAGACAAAGCCACGAGCCACCATAGCGGATGCTGGCCCCCGCGCGCGGTCACCAGGCAAAACAGTACCATCCAGGCAATATTGGTCATAGTGACCAGGACAAAGCCCGGTGCTGTAAGGTGCCACGAGGAGAAGATCGTATAGAGGTAGCCAACAGCCACGGTCACATACACCACCTTGTTGAGCAGCTCGAAAGGCACATCGCTGGCCTCGGGGCCGGCAGTGGCTGTAGGGTTCTCCAGCGTCTTCATAGCGCAACCTCATGTATAGAATGGCCATTACAGGACAGTATCGGCAATGTAACCAGATTATAACAATTGATCCTCATGCCTCGCCAGTAGCGCAGGTAATGCAGGCACATGACCTCAGTCATAGATGGCCCTCTCGACTCAGGCTTGAAGATGATGCCAGATTCGTGACCAGCGACACAAGGCAAGAAGGGGGTTCAGAGCATATACTTCTTGCGACAAACCGAATCCCTACTACTTTGTCAAGGTTTATGGCACGGATCTCAGGGTGATGCCTCTTCCCGCGTAGGGATTCGGCTTGCCGCATCCGGGTGGCTGGGAGGAGGCCCCACAGGCACCCCAAGGGATGCC
>JALYTT010000239.1 GCA_030854145.1 Chloroflexota bacterium
TCATACTTTGGTCCTTACCTGCCTTTCGGGGGTAAGTGAGACGTTGAGCATGTTTCCGTTCCCATAGGAAACAGGGGATTGCTCCCCGCTGAAATGATGCCCTTTTACGGGCGTAACACAATAGGAACAGTGACGCTTCCACTTGGCAAGCACGTACTCGCGTACCAGATAGCCGTACAGTTCCCCTTGCTGGTAGAGCACGCCTGTGACTTCCGGGTTTTGTATCTTTTGCGTATCAAAACTGCCAAGTTCCACATTTACCTGCATGATGGGCAGCAATGAGGCCACGAAGCGTACCGCCTTGACCGTTGCGTCGGCTTTGGAGCGCACGGAAGGGGGAAGCCACCCGGCGGGACGGCGACGGTTTGCCCACCTGGCTGCACGATATCGTGTCTTACGACTGCGCCTCGTGCGCCGATACTGGCGACGCCGCGTCAGTCTGCGCGTGATATCATCACGTAGATGGACCTCAGATTGCCAGACGACCTCGCCATTGGCAGTGGCTGCGATCCCTACCGTCTTCGATCCCGTATCCACGCCGACCGTTGTCGGCTGAATATAGGTCGTCGTCTCGAAACGAAGCTGAATCGTCAATGGCTCACGCTGGACAACATGAGCCAGTCCTGTGCGTAGCCAATACCAGACCTTGTTGTGCCTTCTGGTCGGCATCAATGGCTGACCTTCGCTATTTTGAACATAGATGAGATCGGGAATGGATTGCTCCATAACACTTCCTTTCGGAGTTTTCTCTTCCCCTCGACCATGATGCTTCTCGGTACTTTCTCCTCATTACGGCGGCTGACCTCACCGCGTTTAAATGAGCAGTTGGAGGGGTTCCTGCTGGGGCAGCACAGGAATGTCCGAACGTGAACGCTTAGAAGCATCGGAGTTCTCTCCCAGGGATCGGTGACGCAGAGAAGCTCGGCCTCAATCCCTCAAGAACCAGGTCTGGTCAATCAGCGTGCAAGAGACCAGCCCTCACATGCTGCCGGTCTAAGACCGGCGGTCATTGACTGCTACACTCCGGGCATTTCCGCCCATATCGAAAGATATTTCAAGATGGTGCTAACGGCGGCCTCTTCGTAGCCACGCATGAGGTGACGGGCGCCTGTGATGACTTTGATACCCTTGGGGCCCATCTGCTGCTCGACGAACGGCTCTAGCTTGTAGAGCGGGCAGACCTCGTCGAATTCGCCTGTCACAAATAGCTTGGGTCGCTCAAACGCCTTGGGGAAGCCGCTGGCCGTCCTGAAGATAGGCAGGCTGATAGCCACGAGCGTGCGTATACGGGGATCATAAGGCGCGTACAGCAGCGCGATATAGGCCCCAAATCCCTGTCCAATCACGCATACCTTGGCCTGGTTCGCCACTGGCTGTGCCAGCGCAACTTCGATAGCCCCCGCCAGGTCAAGCGGCTCCAGGCGCCCGTCAGTTTGCTGTCCCTGGCTGTTGCCCACGCCCCGGAAGTTGAAACGCAGAGCTAACATCCCGGCCTCCGCCAGCCGGCGCGCCAGCGCCAGCGTCAGCGCATCTTGCATATCACTGCTCGCTGGCTGGGGATGACAGAGCACAATAACTGGAGCCTGCTCCACGTTGGCGGGTGTATGTATACAGCCCTCTAGAAGAAATGAGGGTTGTCCCCGGCTGGGAAAGGTTATCGATCGCTCAGCTTCTGGTGGTGAGGTCATATATGAAAACCCTTTTATGTCTATCTGCACATCTGTGTGCTTGCAAAAGATGCGCTACTATCTTATCCCAGAGGCTGTGCCACGTCAACCAGTAGGCAAAAAGTTTAGATGTGTGAGAATTCGCGCGACAATGACGAATTACTAAGTTTAACGATTTGCCTTAATTTGTATGAACAAGGTCTTTGCATATCCGCTCAGGGATGTTATACTGAGTAATATATATACATATATTGTGATGTAGTGGGTCTGGTTGAGGATGAAAAGTCTGCCTTGTAGCGGTTGACACTGCTAGCTTTATGTGCTAGCGTTATCAGAAGTAAGCACAGAGAGTTCTGGTGTCTAGAGCGCACTGAATTTTCACTGGCTTACCTGGGATGCAAAGGATCGTCTGGCACAATTCATTGAAGATGCTTACGGACGGGGAGAGGGAGGAGGACTCGTTCTAGCCGGATGCCATTATTTTGTTCGCTCCTTCCTCTTTTTCAGGATTTTCTGCCTGCGAGATACTTCAGGGGGGAATAGGTATCACAGTGGGGTGTAGCTAATGAGCGCCTGTGCAAACTGGGTAGCTGTATCCATGTATCTGCATGTGCGAATGCGTGTGGCATGTGAGGAGTCTACCTATCCATGCGGTGTTCGGGCGCGGTAGTTTTCAGGGGTTGAGCGTAAGCTGTCTTGCATTCGAACAAGCACGTGGAGGTGTGGGTACCTCGATACTTCTAGTGTAATTTTGACCGGCCAGGCGGACGGACATACCTCGCCAGGGGGGTTGCGCTATGAAGTAAAATGTGGCTATCAGTAGTAATAGTGAAGCGTAGAGGCAGGAGCACTTATGGGCAACATTTTAGTCGTGGAGGACAAGCCACAGATCTCGCGCATACTGGAGAGGGCTTTAGAGATCGAAGGAGATCATCTTATCACCGTCCTTAACGGCGAAGATGCTGTACAATACGCGCTGCGCAAGACGCCGCACCTCATCATTTTAGATATGATGCTCACCGGGGTTGATGGCTACGAGGTGATCCGCCGCTTCCGTTCGCATCCCCGGAGTATGTATATCCCCATCATCGTCGTCAGTGCAAATGATGAGACGCATGGCAAGGTTCGGGCCTTCAAGATGGGCGTGGATGACTACATCACCAAGCCTTTCCACCCCGAAGAGTTGCTTGAACGTGTGCGTACCCAGTTGCGCCATGTGCAGCAGGTTTTCCTCTCCCGTCTGATGGATCTCCCTGGCGCCTTCCAGGTAGAGCTCATGATTAAGTGCAAGCTCAGCAGCCAGGAACCCTGGAGTATCCTCTATCTTGACCTTGATAATTTCAAGGCCTTTAACGATGTCTATGGCTTTCTGGCAGGTAATGACATGCTGCGCCTGGTGGGCCAGCTCTGCCGGCACACTGTGGGCGAATATGGCAATAGCGATGATTTTGTAGGCCACATCGGAGGCGATGATTTTATTGTTTTGACCACGCCCGATCGCGCAAAATCTCTCAGCGCGCGTATCATGACTGCCTATAAAGAGAAGAGCAGGATGTTTTATCGCCCTGAGGACCTCAAACGTGGCTCGATCAGCGGTGTCGATCGTAAAGGACGCCCATACCAGTTCCCCCTGGTCTCCCTTTCGATTGGTGTGGTGAATAATCAGTTACACTGGCCGCATAGCATCGAGGAGATAAGTTACCTGGCCGCCGAGGCGAAACGCCATGCCAAGCAATCATCTGATAATATCTACTACATCTCATCGCGGCGCGATTGCAGCCAGGAGTATTCACCCTCCGCCAGTTTCTCTCCCTCGTACCTGCCAGGCTCTGCTCTGCCCTTCTCGCCGGTAGATTTCGGACACCGGGAATTGCTGCCTATCGCGCGAGAGGATGCTATGATAGAATATGAGCGACAGGCGCATTGACTGAGCGTATCTCTGGCGTATATATGTGCCGTCAAGGGAGCTGAAGATTACGGATACAGAACATACCTGGCAGGAACAGGCGGATGAGCACCTGAGCGACGAGGAATTTGAGGCTCAGCGCACCGCCAGGCGCGAGAACGCCCGCCGCGTCTTGCGCGAGAGTGGCATGGCCAATATGTTGCGCGCCATCGACAAGGATGAGCTGAAAGGGCGGGGGAAGTTTGAAGAGTACGACTCGCTCGTCCTCCTCAAATGGGGTACGGGCTATACTGGGCGGCATCTCTGGGTAGAGATCAAGGATAATAGCATTCGCTTCAGGCTCAATCCCCATCGTCTATGCAGCGCGCCGGTCCCCCTCTGCGATGGCGAGTACCACACCTTCACCGCCTCTCTGTGGCACGATCGCGACCTCTTATGGTCTGAGCTGAAAAAATACTACGCCAAACCGGTGGCTGAGGCCTCAAGCGACTAGGCAACATTCTGGGCTTATCCGTAGGGGCGATGGCTTGCCTCGCCCTTACGGATAAGCCTGCCTTTACAGCGCTTCAAGCGTCAGCGCCTGAACTGCGCCCAGGTTGCCCAGGAGGCGATAGATGCCTTGATAACCGGCATCCGTGTAGAATGCTTCCTGGTCGTCCTCGTTTGACCAGCTCAACAGATTCAAGAAGATAGACCCCTGGCGGTAAGGTGATTCTGCGCCCGCCTTCCCATTGGATGGTGTTGAGCGCGCTGGGGTGGGCAACATGGCGTTTTCATTGATCCCGCGCGCCAGAAACGCGGAGGCGAGCATGGGTTGCGCCGCCTGTCGATGCAGGCTCTCCAACCAGTTCTTCTGGATATACTCGGCCTTGTCCGGGCGCGTTGTGGTCAGCAGCGCCGCCACCAGCGTCGCTGAGGCGGCGGGACGATTGTAGCCCCACAGGTAATGCATGCGCCACTGTTCAGGGGGGCTGACCAGGATTCTGCTGGCCGCGTTCTGGTAGAGTTGCCGGGGATCGGCACGTTCGCGCGCTTTCTGCCAGGCCTCTTCGTCCTCCCATGTCGTCAGCATGAGGTAGTACTGATCATGCCCCTGGTTGCTGGAGTAGAAGCGCGCCGTCAGCAACCCCGGCGCGCTACGCACAGTGCTTGAGATCATCCGTATCTGTGACTGCCCTTCGGTCTCGCTGCCAGATCTGCTATGCGCGAGGGTCACAACCAGTAGTTCCATTGCACTCCTCCAGCGGCTCTACTTCTCCGCCGCCGTTTGATTTCCAGAGTTTCTGTTTCGTAGCATGACACAGACCTCTAACGCTGTCAACGCTCATTTTGGGGTAGCAGTTTCTCCCCTTATCATAATGACGCCCTTGAGTCTCTGGCCGCGATTAATTATACTGTTAGGGAGCATACACTAAATGAACTACCTGAGGAGAGTATCTATGATTGATCCGCAGACGACCCGCAATGCAGTGGAATGGAGACAGGCCCGGCCCGAAGATGCGGCCATCTGGGTCTCGGTGAGCCGGCGCAGTGCCGATCAGATGCTTTTTGAGAGCGAAGATTCGCAGATTGCTCGCTACAAGGAGGAGAGCGCCGAGCAGCAGGCGCAGCGCTACCTGTTGTGGCGTAATGAGACGCCCGTCGGCCGCCTGCGCTTCTTTTCTTATGACGATACCGCCGAACTGGATGGCCTGGTGCTGCTGCCGGAGGCTGGCGGCAGTGTCGCGGCGCAGGTGGTGACGGAGGCTCTGCTGCGAGCCGCCGCTCTTCACGTCCGCCATATCAAGGCTACCTATCCGGCGGCGTACATCGCCTCTTTTGCCGCTGCTGGTTTCCAGGAACTGCGCCGTCGTACGGGTATGATGGCCAGCACCGATGTCTCGATCCCCTTAAGTCCCCTGCCCTCTTCGCTGCGTTTCCGCGAGATGAGTCCCAACGATACGGAACAGGTCGGCACATTGCTGCAACGTGCCTATATCAGCGGACCTGATAATATCCACCCGGACCTCGCTGGCTGGCGCGCAGAGGTACGCGCTATTCAGGAGGGTCGCTTCGGTCCCTTTATCCCTGAGGGCTGTTTTGTCGCGGAGCATGCCCTTGACCGCTTCCACCTGGCGGGAGCCATTCTAGTTCAACTGGAGCGCGGCGTCCCGCGCATTCGTCACCTTATCGTGGCGCCACCTTTTCGGCACGTTGGCCTGGGGCAGTTGCTGGCCCAGAAGGCCATGCGCCGCATGTTCGATCTCGGGTATACCACGACGATTATTTACATAACCCTGGGTATCCCAGCCGTCAATCTCTATCACCGGCTCGGCTTTATTGAGGCCGGCCCCTCCTATATCGAGGCGGAGCGCATGCTGATAGATTAGGTCCGGGGATGCTGCTGCATCTAGCTGACAATCTGGATGCTGCCATCCCCCTGGAGCGTCAGGATCACCGGGCTTGTCTCCTTGCTTGTTACCAGCACATCGTCCCAGAGGCGGAGCGCGATGGGGCCACTGACCCCGGCAAAATTCTCCTGGACGATGCTCTGCACAAGCTGCGCGGGCGTGGGGAACTGCCTGCCCTGCGTAATGGGACCAATGCCCTGCGCGATCATTTCTACGCTATCGCCAAAGAGCAGGGCGCCCTGGTCGAGCGCCGCTGCCCCACTGCAGAAGGAGCCGGGTGTCGCGAACGAGGTACAGAAGGTAGCGTAGAACTGCTTCTGCCAGTCTGCGCCGCTGGGTGGGCGGGCTGCTGTGCTGACGGTGATGAAGATGTGCGGCAGCGTCAGCGTATTCTGGCGGGCCCACGGTACCAGGCCCTCAAGGCCCGCCGGTTGCACAAATTCGCCGCCGATCATCAATACCGGTTGCTGATTTAGTGGCAGGCGCGCAATGGCCTGTGCCAGCGTGATCACGTCGTTGGTCAGCAGTGGCGCGAAGATAAGGTCCGGGCGCGGATTGGCTTGCAGCGCGTCTCTCAGTCCCGCCAGTAGATCATCGCGTGATGCCTGGGGCCTGCCAGTAGCATCCAGCAAGCCGCTGGCAACGGCGGTCTCCTGGGCGACGATGCTGACATGCCGGTAACTGGTAAACCTATCGATAAAACCCTGAACCGATCCCGTGGACGAAGGGTTGCTGGGATCGTAGAAGACAGCCGCGTTGCGCACTCCCAATTGATTGTAGGCGTAATCGGCCCCCAACTGGCTCTGGTGTGCATCGTCGGATGAGAAACGCATAAACGCAAAGCCGGGTGTGCAGTGACGGTACAGCGAGGTCTGCGTCAGCAAATCAATAATGAACAGCCCGGTTGCCGTTGGCGCGATCAATGGCACACCGGCGCGGCAGAGGATCGGCAGGATGACCTGGGTCAGCCGGCTCGGCGCCAGGCCCAATACTGCCAGCAGCGGGGGCCGCCCTGGCGCCAACAGACCTAGCTGCTGGGGCGTCGTATGCGTGCTGAGGGATGCGACATTATTGGCGACCTGTAGCGCCCCCTGCTCGCCTCCTGCGGTGTTCGCCAGCACGAGGTACAGCAGCGGCGCGCCCGCAGTATGCATCTGAGCGGCATTGTACTGCTGCTGGCCGATAAAGGCTCCTACCAGTTCCTGGGTATAGGCGGCGTAGAGAATATGGCGATCGGTCCCGCCCTGTGGATCGGCGCTGCCTGGCCCGCTATCAAAGCTGACGACGACGAGGCCAAAGGGACGGCCAGACTGCCGCACCTGCAGATCTTCGTGATAAATTGCGGCCTCCGCGCTGTTGCAACCGGTGGTATCGCCGGCTGTCATCGCCGCTGAAAATAGCCTGGCCGCTTTGGAGACATTGCTCTGCGTCAGGGCCTGCGCGGCCTGGCGCTTATCCTGATAGCCGCTGGCGTTGCAGGCATCGTAGACTTTCAGCCCGTCGCTCAGGCCCACGCCATCGGGTGTGGGAAGCTGCTGCTGGAGTGGGCGATAGTAGCGCGCGTCATCCCAGCGGATGCCCAGGTAGGCGCCCAGCGCGCCAAACAGCAGCAGAAAAATAAGCGTTCCGAACGCGAGCGCGCGCGGCGCAATGGGAACATGTCCGCCGCGAAAGAAGCCGGTCACCTCCCACCACATCACGCTGAAGGGGTTACGTACCAGGCGGCGGCGATACTTGCGGTTGGCCCTGGCCTCCTGCCGGAGCAGCTCCAGCAGCACCAGGCAGCCCGTTTCACAGGCCAGCAGGTGTTCCTGCACCTCAGGATAGAGCATAGCGACATTCTCGCCGCTATCCATGGCCTCCGCGTACTCTGGGAGGACCTGGCGGCACTGCTGGCAGGTGAGCATATCCGGCGGCAACTCAGGGGCTGGTGCCTCAATGAGGGCTGTCGAAAGTTCGGCCGCCGTTGCTGGCGAAGGCGGTGAACTGGTCTCGCTGTCCGCTTGTGGTACAACGCTGGTCTGCTCTGGCGCCATCATGACACCTATAGCAGCAGGCTCTTCAGGTGGAACCTGCTGGAACGGCTCCAGTTCTACCATGCGCCGGACTTTTTTCTTCCTGCGAGGCGCCGCTGTTGTGCTTGTTGGCTGTGGGGCGTTCTTACAGCGCGCGCAGGTCAGCATATGTTGCTGGGCCGCCTCCACGGCCTCCTCTGGAACCGCCTCGGGATCAAGGGTATAGTCTGCCAGGACAGAGACCGCAAAAGCGCACGCTGGCGGCAATATTTCGTCAGTTGCCATCAGCACCCTCCGCTGAAAATAATGTAGGGGCATCCCCTAGATTGCTTTGCTGGCCATATAATCTGCATGGCCAATGTATGTGGCACTTATAATTCGCGTGCGAGGGAGCGCAACGCGAAGGTAATCTGCTGTTCCAGCGTCAATCCCTGGTCCTGCGGGATCTTTGCCAGAGCTGCCTGGGCCGCTGCCGCCGTATAGCCCAGCCCCATCAGCGCCTCCAGTACCTCGCCGCGCGTGCTACCACCCGGTGAGGCCCCGCCGCCCCCCAGCGCGGCCAGCACTGGCAGTTTCCCCTTCATTTCGAGCACGATGCGCGCCGCCAGCTTCTTGCCAACGCCAGGCGCGAGTGCCAGGCGTAACGGGTCCTCGTTGGCGATAGCAGTGTACAGCGTCGGTGCATCCATGACTGAGAGCATGGCCAGCGCGACCTTGGGTCCCACGCCGCTGACGGCAATGAGTTGCTCAAAAGCGTCTCGCTCCGCCTCTCCTATGAAGCCGTAGAGTGCCATCCCATCCTCTCGCACATGGAAATGCGTGTAGAGTTTTACCTTGGCGCCCAGATCATTGAGGTGATTGAGCGTTGAGCCAGGCACGAAGACCCGTACTCCAAAGCCCCCGACCCCGATGATCACCTGGTCTGCCAGCCGCGCTTCGAGCGTTCCCTGGATGTTTACTATCATCTGCCCTGCCATTCCCTCTTCGTAATATAGATTAACGCCTATGCCTGGGCGCGGGTAACCGTGTTCGATCTTTTGGGGGATACGTCGACACATCATGTGAAGCGGTGTACCCGCCAGGAATGTGCCAGGAGGGCACCGCCAGGGATGCCCCTACCCATCATCTGAAATTGAGGGAGCTGGCTTTGAGGATGTGCGAGGTATGCAGGTGGCAGATGGCGACCGCGGCGGCGTCGGCCGCGTCGTCTGGTTTGGGTACGCCCGTGAGATTTAGCAGGATGCGCACCATCTCACCCACCTGGTCCTTGTTGGCCCCGCCATAGCCTGTGACTGCCTGCTTGACCTGCTTGGGGGTATACTCGGCGATAGAGAGGCCCCCGTTCGCCAGGGCCAGCATGGTAACGCCGCGCGCGTGTCCCACTGTCATGGCCGTACGCGCGTTTTTCGCAAAGAAAAGCTCTTCCATCGCCGCCTCGCCTGGATGGTACATGCTAATGATCTCGCCCAGGCGGTGGTAGATATGTTGTAGCCGCTGTGGCAGTGGCATGCCCGCTGGTGTGGTAATCACATCGCAAACGGTCAAACTCAAACTATCGCCCCTGGCGACCACAATCGCATAGCCCACAATGGCCGTCCCAGGGTCGATCCCCAGGGCCACGCGCGTCCCCGGTGTTATGCTCATCTAGTACGCACCCTGTTGCGGTGTGCATGGCTTCTACGCATCGTATGCCGCTACAAAATCATCGGGGATCTCGGCGTTAGAGTACACGTTCTGTACATCATCCAGATCTTCCAGCTTCTCTACCAGGCGCATCACCTGGTGCGCTACCTTCTGCTCGTTCAATTCAACTTTGGTTTTCGGCAGCATCATGCTTTCGGCTTTGAGCACCTTATACTTGTGGGTCTCCAGTCCCTGGCGCACCTTCTCAAGCTCCGATGGCTCGGTATAGATCGTCAGGGTGCTATCGTCGGCCCCCACCGGGTCGGCATCATCTGCGCCAAAGTCGATGGCCTCCAGGGAAAGCTCGTCCGGATCGTGTCCCTCTAACTCGACCTCAATCACGCCCCTGGACTCGAAGAGCCAGTCCACGCAGCCGTTTTCACCCATATTTCCGGCGTTCCGGTTAAAGGCATTGCGCACCTCGGCAACGGTGCGGTTGCGATTCTCGGTCAGTGTCTGTACCACCAGCGCGGTCCCCCCTGGGCCATAGCCCTCGTAGGTGATCTCCTCCAACGCGGCTCCTTCGCCGCTGCCCAGAGCGCGCTTAATATTGCGCTCGATGTTGTCCATCGGCATGTTGGCGTCACGCGCGCGCTGGATTGCCAGGCGCAGGCGGGAATTGGCGTTGGGGTCCCCACCGCCTCCTTCACGCACCGCTACCA
>JALYTT010000686.1 GCA_030854145.1 Chloroflexota bacterium
TGCCTCGCCAGTCAACGGGAACCGCCCTGCGGGCCGACTGGCGAGGCAAGCCACGCCCTACGGATTCGCCCGATTTCTGCTTGTTTCTGGCTTATGTTAACGCGTATGGGGGGCGATCCCCTGCGGTCGCCCTGTTCCAACTCCGCGCGCTGGTTTCGCGTACGGGCGCCGCTTCGGCTCCCCTTGCCCGCCGACAAGGCCTGCGCCCTGTAACCGGCGCGCCCTCATCCACCCGGCACCATTGACGCCCCCTTCTTCAGCCAGATATAATTAGCAGTAAGAGCACTCTGGTCGGCGTGACACACGGGTGCGTCGTCCCATACGTTTTTGTTGTGTACCACAATCCACAGATAGATAGCTCCATACTTTAACAAGCAGTCTCCGAATGTAGACATTTATTTCGCGATGGAGCGAGTAAAGCAAGAGATGAAAAGTATATGAAAGCGGTTGTCATGGCCGGGGGCGAAGGCTCTCGCTTGCGTCCCCTGACCATCAGGCGTCCCAAGCCGATGGTTCCCATTGTTGGTAAACCGGTGATGGAGCATATCTTGAACCTGCTGAAGCGTCACGGCATTACCGAAGTCGTTGTTACCGTCCAATACCTGGCGAGCAACATTGAGGACTATTTTGGCAATGGCTCGCACTTCGGTATGCGCATCACCTATTCGCGCGAAGATACTCCCCTGGGCACGGCAGGCAGCGTGAAGAACGCCGAAGAGCAACTGACGGAGCCGTTCCTGGTCATCAGCGGCGACGCGCTTACCGACTATAACCTGAGCGAGATTATCGCCCATCATGAGAACAAGAAGGCCCTGGCCACCCTGACGCTGGCCCACGTGCATAACCCGCTGGAATACGGCGTGATTATCACCAATGAGGATGGCCATATCGCGCAGTTTCTGGAGAAGCCCAGTTGGGGCGAGGTCTTCAGCGACACCATCAACACGGGCATCTATGTGCTTGACCCGCAGATCTTCTCCTACTTCGAGAAGGACCGGCCGTTTGACTTCAGCCAGGACCTCTTCCCGCTGATGCTCAAGAAGGGCGATCCCCTCTACGGCTATATCGCCGAGGGCTACTGGTGTGACGTGGGTAGTCACAGCGAGTATATGCGCGCCAATGCTGATGCCATGCAGGGGCGGGTGGAAATTGAGATCCCCGCCAAAAACATCGGCGGCAAGGTCTGGTGCGAGGAGGGCGTTGAGATCAGCGAGGATGCCCAGTTGTACGGGCCGCTCTACCTCGCCCAGGATTGTAAGATCAAGTCAGGGGCCATTATCCATGGGCCAAGCACCATTGGCCACTACACCATCATCGACGAGCGCGCGCAGATCGATCGCAGCATCGTCTGGAACAACTCGTACATCGGCGAGCGCGCGGAACTGCGCGGTGCTCTGGTGGGGGCCTCGTCAAGTATCAAGAGCAAGGCGGTGATGTTCGAAGGCTCGGTCGTTGGCGATAACTCCATCATCCAGGAGGGAGCCATCATCCAGCCCAACGTCAAGATCTGGCCCGACAAAGAGATCGAGGCCGGCGCCGTCGTCAACAGCAGCATTATCTGGGGCTCGCAGGGGCGGCGCAGCCTCTTTGGTCGCTATGGTGTCACCGGCCTGGTGAACGTCGATCTGATCCCCGAATTCGCCACCAAGCTCGGCGCGGCCTATGGCGCCATCCTACCCAAGGGCAGCACCGTCGCCGTCAATCGCGACTCCTCGCATCGCACCTCGCGCATGATTAAGCGCGCTATCGTGGCGGGCCTGCCCTCGGCGGGCATCAACGTCAACGACATCAACCAGGTGCCGATCCCGGTCGCGCGCTACTATGTGCGCAACACCGAGGCCATCGGCGGCGTGCATGTGCGCCTCTCGCCTCATGACCAGCGCATCGTCGACATCAAGTTCTTTGACCAGTACGGGCTGGATATCAACAAGGCCACCGAACGCAAGATCGAGAACCTGTTCTTCCGCGAGGACTTCCGCCGCGTGTACCTCGACGACCTGGGCACCATCGAGGTCCAGGAGAATTCCGCCGTAGTCAACCTGTACCTGGCGGGCTTCCAGAAAGAGGTGGACGCTAAACTGGTGCGCAGCCGTAGATTCCAGCTCGTGGTCGATTATGCCGCCGGCAGTACCACCCAACTGCTGCCCAAAATCTTCAACCGCCTGGGTTGTGAGGTCATTGTCCTGAACAGCAGCCTGGATGAGTCGCACTTCTCGCGCTCGCCCGAAGAGCTGAACAAGGACATCCAGCGCCTGGCCACCATCACGGCGACGCTGAACAGCGACCTGGGCGTTCGCATCGATCCGGGTGGCGAGCGCATCACTGTGGTGGATGATCGCGGGCGCATCCTCGATGGCATGAAGATGCTTTCGGCGATGACCAGTCTCTTCCTGCGCAAGTATCGCAACGGGACGGTGGCGGCGCCTGTCACGGCCCCCAGCGCCCTGCAACATATTGCTAAGCGCTACGATGGCTATATCCAGCATACTCGCGTGCT
This sequence comes from Chloroflexota bacterium, assembly GCA_030854145.1. The sequence continues at coordinate 2,498 of JALYTT010000686.1, forward strand.
GCCCCATGCGCTGATGACCGCCGCCAATCGCGAGGGTGTAGTGCTGGTGGGCGATGGGAGCGGTGGCTTCGTCTTCCCCTCGTTCCTGCCCGCCTTCGATGGCTTGCTGGCTATCGCCAAGCTACTGGAGTTGCTGGCGCACTTCGACATGAAGCTCTCAGAGGTTGTGGATGACCTACCCTCTTACTACCTGAGTAGCACGCGCGTTACCTGCCCCTGGGAGCACAAGGGCAAGGTGATGCGCATCCTCAGCGAGCAGTACCGCGAGCGCCGCTCCAAGCCTATCGATGGCATCAAGATCGATCTCGGCAAAGAGTGGGTGCTGGTCCTTCCCGATGCCGATAGACCCCTCTTCCACGTCGTCGCCGAGTCGGTCTCCAACGAGCAGGCCCAGGCGCTGGCCGAGAAATACGCGCGCGTGGTAAGCGGGTTGCAGCAGTGATGTGATTACTTCACACTCACAGTAAGAGGCGAGGAAAACGCACACTCAGCCTT
>JALYTT010000240.1 GCA_030854145.1 Chloroflexota bacterium
GCCCGCCTGTTTGCCGAAGAGCAGGCGGGCTTGTCAACGGCGCCCCTACCCTTATATTAATGTCCGCGCTGTTCGCGCAGGAGCATGCGTAGCGCCCCGGCCTTGCCGTGGTGCCAGGCGGCGGAGCGGACCTCCGTGCCAACCATGGGCAGCGAGCTTTGTTCCCGGATCGACGCCGCCCGCTCGGCCTGCATGATCTCGTGGACCAGTTGGCGATCGCTTAAACGCCAGCCGCGCGCGTGTGCTCGCTCGGCAAACCACATCACCTGGGCGTATCCCGCCTGGTAATCGCGTTCTATTTCATCTTGTGCTGATATATGCTGCATTCTCACGCCTCTTGCCCTGAACAGGGCATCAGGAACCATTGCTTCAATACCTGAAGCGATTATGGCAGAAATTGCAGCCCTATGTCAAGCGCGGCAGGTGGGTCGAATCGCGTGCGCTTTTTGTGAGATATAATGAAAAAGTATCTCAGGCCAAGAAGGAGAGTATGCTATGGAAAGCTTCACACAGGAAACAAAGGAGTTTCTCTAATGACCACCACCCCTGATTTAAGTTCCTATCGCCACTATTTTCCCGCGCTGGAGCAGCAACTTAACGGCGAACCAGTCGTCTACCTTGATAACCCCGGTGGGACGCAGGTAGCCCGGCAGGTAATTGTTGCTATGATCGCCTACTTGCGTGAGGCGAACGCCAATACGCATGGCGCCTTTCTTACCAGCCAGCGCACCGATCGGATGCTCACCGAGGCGCGCACTGGGATGGCGGACCTCTTGCATGCAGCCAGCCCGGAGCAGATCGTCTTCGGCCCAAATATGACCACGCTCACCTTCGCTTTGAGTCGCAGCATCGGCCAGACGCTCCAGCCTGGCGACGAGATCGTCGTGACGGCGCTCGATCACGATGCCAACGTGGCTCCCTGGCTGGCGCTGCAGGAGCGCGGCGTGGTGATCCGCACGGTGGGGGTGAACCTGGAGACGGTGACCCTCGACATGCAGGATATGCGCGCGCAGATCAATGAGCGCACCCGGCTGGTCGCCGTTGGCTATGCCTCTAACGCCGTCGGGACGATCAACGATGTCGAGACCATTACGCGTTGGGCGCACGACGCCGGGGCTTTGGTCTGGATTGATGCTGTGCAGTTCGCGCCCCATGCCCCCATTGATGTGCAGGCGCTCGACGCCGATTTCCTGGTCTGCTCCTCTTACAAGTTCTTCGGGCCGCACCTGGGCATCCTGTATGGCAAAAGCGAGCACCTGGAGCGTTTCCCGGCCTACAAGGTGCGCCCCGCCAGCAACGCCTCGCCCGAACGCTGGGAGACGGGTACCCTGAATCACGAGGGCCTGGCCGGGCTGGTGGGCGTGATCGACTACCTGGCCATGCTGGGCCGCGAGCAGAGCGCGCTGTATACTGAGGCCTTCCGCGCGAATGTGCAGGGCCAGCCATATAGCGACCGGCAGCGAGATCTGAAGATCGCCATGCAGGCGATTATGGACTACGAACGCGGCCTGGCGGCGCACCTGCTGGCCGGGCTGCGCGAGATCAAAGATCTGCGCGTCTATGGCATCACTAACCCGCGCGACCTGGCCCGGCGCGTCCCCACAGTGGCCTGTACCATTGAGGGTCACGCGCCCCGCGCCCTCGCCGAACACCTTGCCGCCAGGGGGATCTTCGCCTGGGACGGCAACTACTACGCGCTTGGCGTGATGGAGCGCCTGGGGCTCGAAGAGCGCGGCGGCGCGCTACGGCTCGGTCTGGCACACTACAATACGCTGGCGGAGATTGAGCGGGTATTGCATGCCCTGGAACAGGTGTAGTAGAGCAGGGTTTCGCAAAAGTCGCCCATCCTTCGTAGCTGCGCGATTTATCGCGCCTGGCAGCTATGACGACTGGCTTGCCCCCACGCGATAAATCGCGCAGCTACGAAGGTCGAGCGACTTTTGCGAAACCCGGTGCAGTAGAGGAGGCATCATGGACGATATACACAACAAAGAGTATAGTGACTGGTATCCAATTGTGCGCGACTATACCAGGCAACTGGTTGGTATTCGCAGCGTCAGTCCTGGTACGGGCGAGAACAGCGTGGCCTTGAAGGTATTTGAACTTCTGTGCAGCGATGGCCTGGCCCCTTGCTATACAGCCTGCGGGTTTGATCCTATTATCGGAGACCCGCATGAGCGCATGAACGCGTTTGCCCTGCTACGTGGTCAAAGCACACGGACTGTTGTGTTGCTTGGCCATATAGATACTGTAGGTACCGCGGACTATGGTCCTCTAGAACCCTGGGCGCTTGACCCCGACGCGCTGGCGGAGCGGCAGCGCACGCTCATCGAGTTGACGGAGGGCCTGGAAGAAGATGTGGCCGCGCACCCCGGCGATTGGATGTTCGGGCGCGGCGTTGTCGATATGAAGAGCGGGGTAGCGGCCAATATAGCGGTCATGCGCCGCCTGGCAGCGCAGGCCAGGACATCACCGCTGCCGGTATCTGTGGTGATGCTGGCGACACCTGACGAAGAGAACGAGTCGGCGGGTGTGCTCCAGGCAGTACGGTTGCTGCTGCTGCTGCGCGAGAAGTTTGGCCTTGACTATATTGGTGCCATCAATACCGATTATACGGCTGCGCGCTATCCCGGTGACCCCCACCGCTATGTGTATGCTGGCACCGTTGGCAAGCTCCTGCCTTGCTTTCTGGTGCTCGGTCGTGAAGCCCACGTTGGTGAACCCTTTCACGGCCTGGATACTAACCTGCTGGCGGCGGAGCTTATTAGCGACCTGAGTATGAACGATGCGCTCTGCGATGTGGCGCGCGGGCAGGTGACGCCGCCGCCTGTGACTCTGCATGCGACAGATTTGAAGACCCATTACGATGTGCAGTTGCCCTATGCCTCGACTTTTTACTTGAACGTTCTGACACTGACGAGCGGCCCCGGCGAACTGCTGGAACGTCTCTGCCAACGCAGCGAGCAGGTCATGGTGCGCACGCTGGCGCGCATCGACGAGACCGAGCGGCGCTGGTCGCTCACGAGTGGCAATCCAGCGCCCATGCAGGAGCGGCAACCGCGCTCAGGTATCATCCTCACCTATGCTACGCTGTATGAGCAGACGGTGCAACGCCTGGGGCAGGAACAGGTAGCGCGCGAGTTGGAGGCGGAGTGGCAGAACTGGCCAGCCGAGCTTGATAAGCGCGACCGTTGCCTGCACCTGGTGCGCCGCCTGTGGGCGCTCAGCGAACGGCAGGGGCCAGCGGTCATCATCTACTACGCACCTCCCTACTATCCGCATGTAGCCAGCGTGCCGGGCGTGTTTCAAGATGCCGTTTCAAGCGTGGTGGAGCAGCATGCTGACCTCAATGTCGTGTATCAGGATTACTATCCCTATCTTTCTGATATGAGTTATTTGCGTTTAGATCCTGGCGTGGACCTGGCAGCACTGAAGGCGAATATGCCTGTCTGGCAGGATGCGCGTGGATCTACATCACCCCGGCCTGGATCGTATAGCCTGCCTTTAGAGGCTATCCAGCAGCTCAATATCCCGGTCGTCAATATGGGACCATATGGCCGGGGTGTGCATCAGCGCGGCGAGGGCCTGTTGATGTCTTACTCGTTTGGCGTCTTGCCGCAGCTTATCTGGGAGACGCTCCTGCGGCTGACCTGAGCAGGCACTATGCTGATTTACGTGTTGTCACTGTGAACGATCCCCACTCACCGGCCAAAGACTGGCCATGAACGGAAATACTTTTTCCCTGCTCAATAGTTTTCTCGGTCATCAAGCCCAGGGCGATGAGCAGGGAGGATATCTTGCAGGGCATCTCTTTGTACACGCCGACGTTTTGTCCGTCAAGGAAGAAGTTGACCTCGTCCTTGCCCTGGTCGTAGCTGATGCCGTAACGGTGAAGCTGGCCAGGGGTGGTCTCCACAGCCAACTCGTTAAAATCTGAGAAATATTTGGGCTTCACCGCGCCTTCTACATCTGGCGCGGCCGGCACGCCGGGGAAGGGCAGCCGCGCGTAGACCGTCGCGATGGTGTCGTTGCAGGCAAAGAAGTCGAGCGCGAAGCCGGTGCTGAAGTCCAGCAGATTCACCGAGACGAAACCATCGTAGAGATCGCGTGCCTTCGTGCCTGCGCAACGTGCCCGCATATCCCACTCGAAAGAGACCACGCCGTTGTCGGGTACTGTAAAGTTCCGTGTCGAGAAAAACATATTCTTGGCGTTATCCAGGATCTGCACCTGGTTATTGGCGCGTGTCAGTTTCATGACGCCTACTCGCAGGCGCTCCCCTTCCACAACAACGACCGCGTCAGGCTCGCGATAGCGCCAGAAGGTGCCATCGGGCAACGGGAAGCCGCCGTATTCCCAGGCGCGATCAACACCCGTGATGATGCTGTGATAGCCAGCATAGATAGAGGATTCCTCCTGTTGCTGGGTGTCTATGAGTGCGCTGTCTGCGGTCTCTGTCATCTGGTTGCTCCCTTTCTCGTCTTCTATAATTACTATTCGCTCAGTATGTGTCATAGAGATGACGCTCCGCCTGCTAGCGGCTCTGCGCCATCGCTCCATTATACATCGTATGCCTGATCGGTGTAGGGGCGATGGCTCGTCCGTTTATGCCAACAAATTCGTGTAAGAGTATAGTGAATGAAGTGACTTGTGGGAAGCGCTACCAGATAGTATGGTCGCGGTTGCTCTCAGGTGACAAAGATAGCTATAATGAAGGAATAGATGCAGAGTCGTTGGCTCGCCAGGGCGCCCGCGAGGAGCGTCCTAAAGAGTACATGAGGGAAGGAAACGCGTGTGGCTCGTAAGAAAAAATATAAGATATCCATAGAGGAAGAGCCGACAAAGAAGAGTATCGCTGAAAAGCTGCTTCCTGGCGTACTGAGGAAACGTCCGAAGAATATGCGCGATCTCGGTTTCACAGTGCTGAAAAACCTGCCGGCTAATATTGCCCTTGTGCAGCATTTTATGAAAGCTGTGGACTGGCGGCAGGCGCAGGCAGAGGTTCAGGTGGGCATGAACAACACTATCGTGATTGTTGGCCAGCCGAACTCTGGCAAGAGCACGCTCTTCAACAAGATTATGGGCAAAAACATCTCTCCGGTCTCCCCCGAGGCAGGCACAACGAAGGCACTCGTGCCTGCTGAGTTCGGCCCCTTTACGCTTGTCGATACCCCTGGCCACCTGCCCGATGTCACAAAGAGCGCCATGGATCGCGCGAGTGCGATCCTGTTTCTAGTTGATGGCTCACGCGGCTTCCAGGCGCAGGATCGTGACCTCTATGAGGCGATGAAGAAGCTGAACAAGCCCACGATTGTGGCCGTGAACAAGATCGACACGCTGCGCGGCGGCGAGAATGGTGACCGTCTGGCAACGGAGACCGCGGTCATGCTCCACGTCCCTGGCGTGATCCCCATCTCGGCGCACTCAGGCCAGAACATCGCCGAGGAGCTGCTGCCCGCGCTGATCGATGCCAGCCCCGATGCAGCGCTGGTCATTGGCCACGAACTGCCGGCATTTCGCCGTAAAGCTGCACAGCGTATCATCCGCAACGCCACGCTGGTCAGCCTGGCCGCCGGGCTGGAGCCGATCCCGCTGGTGGATATCCCGATTATCCTGGGGGTGCAGATTCGCCTTGTGCTGCGCCTGGCCGCCTTGTACGGCGAGTCGATGAACTCGGCGGAGGCCACAAAGCATGCTCGCGAGCTGATCGTGACGATGGCGGGTGGAGCAGGCCTGCGCTATCTGGCGGAACAGGCGGCGAAGGCCGTGCCCTTTGGCGGCGATCTCGTCGCTGGCGCTATTGCCTCTGCCGGCACCTGGGCTATCGGGCAGGTTGCACTGGAATACTACGAAGGTGGCAAACAGGTCAACCCGCAGCGCATGCGCGATTTGTATGGGAGCTTCTACCGGCGCTTCCGTCGCGAGAACAAGGTGCAGGAGCTGCGCCAGTATGCTGTCGATGGCACCGAGGACCGCCTGATGCTGGAAGAGCCGACGGGCTAGTGGACTGACAGGCAACATTTGTCGGGTTGGAACATGGCGCTCGCGTGTTCACATACGCCATGAATGTGAGGAAATTGGGCATGTTCGTAGGGGCGATGGCTTGCCTCGCCCGTTGGGAAGCCTCGCCAGATCGTTGGCCAGCACGGGCGAGGCAAGCCATCGCCCCTACGAACATACAGGTGGGGATCAGGCGCAAACATAGGGTGGTCCTCCTTTGTGGGGGACCATATTGAATAAGAGAAGGGACGGCAGCAGAGAGTTTATGCCATTTCCGTATGAACGCTACGAAACGTTGGCTGAGCCACTGACGGTCTACTATCCGCCAGGTGAAGAGCCACGGGCCCGCCAGGCGTTTCAGGCCATCGATAAGGCCTCTCACCTGTTGGAGCAGTTACTTGGCCGCTCCAGGCCAGAGCTGGAGATCCTCCTGGTTTCTATCGCCGATTGGAGTACTGCTCCCCATGATCAGACGGAGGAGCCTGGCCCGCACCTCCCCTATTGGACGAGCGCGACTACTCCCCCGTGCATTGTGATTCCTACGCAGCTCGCCCCGATTGTGGGTGACCCGACGCCTGCTAAGCAGAATATGCTCCTCTATCACCAGCTAGCCTACGCCTTTTTAGAAAGCGATCCGCGTCCCTGGCCCGATGACCCCCCCCTGTGGGCCGATGAATGGCAGTTCTCGTTCGCCGCCCTCTGGCTCTCCCACAGGCTCGATGCTCAGCAGGGTGCTGTCATGAAGGATCTGGAGGCGCAGTACGCGGAGATCTTTGTGCCGGAAGAGGATGGCAAGACCCCGGCGACTATACGCGGCTTCAATTGGGACGAAGATACCCCGGAAGAGGATTACCTATGTTTTGACCTGCTCCTCGAACGTCTTGCCGCCGATGTCCTGGCTCGCTACGACGCGGAGGTGCTTCCGCGCTTCCTGACATCCTATCGCCGGGAGCGTGCTATACTGTTGAGCGACGATGTCACTAGCATGCTCGGAAACGCGCTTGGTCCTGCTGGGGTCGAGTGGCTGGAAAACCTGGCATACTTTTGATACACTGCTCGCAGAATACGAGGAAGAGGGGCTTACAGACATGTTTAACCGTGTGGCGATTATCGGGCTAGGGCTTATTGGCGGATCTATCGGGCTGGCACTTCATAAGGCCAGAGCGGCACAACAGGTCGCGGGCTACGATCTTGGCAAAGGTGTAAGCGATCAGGCCAGAAAGATAGGCGCCATCGACCAGGCATATAGCAGTCTCGCCGATGCGGTGCGCGGGGCCGAGTTGATTATCTTAGCCACCCCGGTTGGCACCATGCGCGCGTTGCTCCAGAACATTGCCACAAGCGCGACGCCGGGGGCGGTCATCACCGATGTTGCCAGCACCAAGGTACAGGTGATTAGCTGGGCTGAGGAGTTTCTGCCCGCGACCCTGTCTTTTGTCGGCGGTCATCCTATGACCGGGAAAGAATTGAGCGGTGTTGAGGCCGCGGACGCTCAGCTCTTCCAGAATCGGGTCTACTGCCTCTGTCCAACGGCCCGCACGCGCCCAGCCGCCATCGATAAGGTATCCGCTTTTGTGCAGGCTCTTGAAGCCCGCGTGCGCTTCTTAGAGCCTGCCGAACATGATGGCCAGGTAGCGAGTGTGAGCCATTTGCCCTTCGTGGCCTCTGTCGCGCTCATGAATACTGTCGCCACCAGCCCCTCCTGGGGCGACGCGGCGATCCTGGCCTCCAACGGCTTTCGCGATATGACCCGCCTGGCGGCAGGCAGCCCCGAAATGTATCGCGATATCTGCTTCACCAATAGCGAAGCGCTGGCCCGCGCGCTCAATGACTATATCGCCACGCTCAGCACGCTGCGCGACCGCATCGCGACCCATGATAGCAGCTTGAATGAAGAGTTCGCGAAGGTGCAGCAGGCACGCCTGCAATGGCAGGCAGCGCACGATACCTCCGGGCCAGATTAGAAGCGCCTCATACAACTCAATCAGAGAAGAATGGCGAGAGGATCACATTTTTGGCGCCCTGACCTCTTGACAAGCGGCTCAGGATGTGCGAAAATGCCCCAGTCAACAAAAAAGATAGTTATTCGTAATTCGTTGACTCTCTTGACACATCCAGCCGGATGTGAGAGAATACCGATGTCACCGGTAAGACAATCACCCGGTTCTTTGTAGAGACCGGATGCTCCTGTCTAGCGGATCCGTCAGTACATGCCAGCCACGCTAATGTGGCTCCTCCGGGACCAATCTCCCCAGAGCAACAAGACCGCACAACGGTTTTTCATGCCTGTTTTCAGGCTGTGGTAAACCGGGGTGATGCGTTGCCTGTTAGCCCCAGGGAAAGCAAGGAAAAAATGACTTTTTCTAAGTCAGAAAAAAGACTTGACAACTTGCAGGACTTGTGAGATACTACATGTGCAGAGGGAAGTTGAACGTTAAGCCCGTTCAAAAAGACCTTTTTCAATGGAGTATACTGGTAACAGTAGTAGCTTACGGGCTAACTCCACCGGCAAGTACCTTGACAATTGAAAAGTGGAAAACAGCAGAGCAAGCTGTTTTGTACACACAGTCAGCAAGTATGCAACAACGAGCAGCAATCAAGACCCATGAGCAGTCTCCGTCGCAGTGCGATGCGCTCCCTCGGCAACGAGGACCGCATCCACGTGCATGACGGATCACCCGCCTCTAGCGCGCGAGCGTGGGGGGAGGGGATGACCATCATGACCATGCCTTCATGAAACGCATAGGGAGTCCTCTTCGGGGGATTCGCGATAGAGTTTTTCCATGAATGGCGAGTTTGATCCTGGCTCAGGATAAACGCTGGCGGCGTGCCTAACACATGCAAGTCGAACGTCTCTTTCTTCGGGAAGAGGAGTGGCGGACGGGTGAGGAACACGTGGGAACCTGCCCTTTAGTGAGGAATACCGGCGAGAAATCGCCGACAAGACCGCATAGCCCTCTTTGATGAGAGTCAAAGAAGGAAAGCTTCGCAAGAGGCGCTAGAGGAGGGGCCTGCGTCCGATTAGCTAGTTGGTGGGGTAAGAGCCTACCAAGGCGTCGATCGGTAGCTGGTCTGAGAGGACGATCAGCCACACTGGGATTGAGAACGGCCCAGACTCCTACGGGGGGCAGCAGTGAGGAATTTTCGGCAATGGGGGAAACCCTGACCGAGCAACGCCGCGTGCAGGAAGACGGCCTTCGGGTTGTAAACTGCTTTTCTTTGGGACGAGAACGGACGGTACCAGAGGAATCAGCCCCGGCTCACTACGTGCCAGCAGCCGCGGTAATACGTAGGGGGCGAGCGTTGTCCGGAGTGACTGGGCGTAAAGGGCCCGCAGGCGGTGACGCGCGTTTTGAGTGACAGCTCCCGGCTTCACTGGGAGAGTATTCAGAAGACGGCGTGACTTGAGGGTGAGAGAGGGACACGGAATTCCGGGTGTAGTGGTGAAATGCGTAGATATCCGGAGGAACACCGAAGGCGAAGGCAGTGTCCTGGCTCATACCTGACGCTGAGGGGCGAAAGCTAGGGGAGCGAACGGGATTAGATACCCCGGTAGTCCTAGCCGTAAACGATGACCACTAGGTGTGCGAGGTATCGACCCCTTGCGTGCCGTCGCAAACGCAATAAGTGGTCCGCCTGGGGAGTACGGTCGCAAGATTAAAACTCAAAGGAATTGACGGGGACCCGCACAAGCAGCGGAGCGTGTGGTTTAATTCGATGCAACGCGAAGAACCTTACCAGGGTTTGACATGCTTTTGCACCGCCGAGAGATCGGCGTCCTCGCAAGAGGCGGAAGCACAGGTGCTGCATGGCTGTCGTCAGCTCGTGCCGTGAGGTGTTGGGTTAAGTCCCGCAACGAGCGCAACCCCCGTGGTCGGTTGTAAGTTTCCGACCAGACTGCCACGATCAACGTGGAGGAAGGTGGGGATGACGTCAAGTCAGCACGGCCCTTACGTCCTGGGCGACACACACGCTACAATGGCCGAGACAACGGGACGCCAACCCGCGAGGGGGAGCCAATCCCAGCAAACTCGGTCTCAGTTCAGATTGCAGGCTGCAACCCGCCTGCATGAAGATGGAGTTGCTAGTAACCGTGGGTCAGCACACCACGGTGAATACGTTCCCGGGTCTTGTACACACCGCCCGTCACACCACGAAAGTCGGCAACACCTGAAGCCGCTGGGCTAACCTCTCAGGAGGAGGCACGCGTCGAGGGTGGGGTCGGTGATTGGGGTGAAGTCGTAACAAGGTAGCCGTACCGGAAGGTGCGGCTGGATCACCTCCTTTCTAGGGAGTT